>PMTP01000193.1 GCA_003167305.1 Acidobacteriaceae bacterium | reverse complement strand
AGCACGATGCGCTCCGGCCGCTCCATGAAGCCCACCTTGCACTGGCCAATGAGCGCCTCGGCGCGGGCGCGCGTGTAGCTGACCATCAAGGACGTGACCATCACAAAGGCCACCAGCACCACATACCTGAATCGGTTGATGCGGCCATAGTAAACCAGCAAGCCGAAGAACAGGATAACGTCCGAGTAGCGATCCATCACGGAATCGAAGAAGGAGCCGAAGACGGTGACCTGATTGTTGCGCCGGGCCACGCGGCCGTCCAGCATATCGAAGGCGCCGGCGGCAAAGATGACCATGCCGGCGTAGAAGAACATCCAGTCGGCGTTGGCGGCGTTGGCGTGGCCGAAGAGGAAGGCGGCGACGATATTGATGGCCACGCCGATGACGGTCAGTGCGTTGGGCGAGATGCGCGTCAGCGCAAGGCCATGCACGATCTTGTCAAGAAGCCATCCGCAGGCGCGGCCAAAAGCGCTGGTCCAGGTGATTGCCATCGTGCTACTTCTGCTCCAAATTCTGATCTAGGTTCTTCTCAGCGCCGGCTTCAGCCAGCGCCGTGGCAGCTTCATCGTGGATAGTGGTCAGTTTCAGGACTTCCAGCTCGCGCTTGCCGTTGGGGGTGACGATGGTGGCGATGTCGCCCACGCGCTTGCCCACCAGGCCGCGGCCGATCGGCGAGGTGGTCGAGATCAGCCCTTTGGAAACATCGGATTCCTCGCTGGTCACCAGACGATAGACAATCTCCTCATCCTTGGTCGAATCGAAGACCACCACCGTCGAACCGAAGCCGGTCTTGTCTCTGGGAATGTTGGTCAGATTGACCAGCGAGAGCTCGGCCATGCGCCGCTTCAACTGGCCAAGGCGCGCATCCACAAAATGCTGGCGCTGCTTGGCCATGTGGTACTCGGCATTCTCCGAGAGGTCTCCCATGGCCACGGCCTTCTTGATCTCGGCGGGAAGCTCATGCTGGAGCTCGTGCTCAAGAATTGCGATCTCGGCGAGTAGCTGCTTTTTGATGTGCTCGGGCATTCAGGGTCCGTGGCGGCGAGCAGGGTTTGCTCCATCCGCGAGAGATAAAGAACTTGACTTCTCATTATACGCGGGGTCAGGAGGCAGGGAACAGGGATCAAGGATCAGGGACTAGGGACTAGGGAATAGCAGATCTGAGCTGCTTCTCAATGGCGCGATTGCATCATGATCGCCCGGCGGAATATCAGGTAGGCGTTGATGGTGTGTTGCGAGTGTACGAGGTTCTACTGAAGTCCAATACAAAGGACCGCCAACCATTTCTCGACGATCTTATCCAGCGGCGCGAGGCTGGAACGCTGGCGCAATGGGTGAAGGAGCGCGCAGACGCAAGCTGTCACAAGTGACCTTCGGGATTTCTGAACAAGTCTTTTGCGGAACAACTTTCCCTCGGGGGCTGAAGCCCACGATGATTTTGCGGCATGAACGGCGCGGCTAAACAGGCTGCGGAATAGGCCTGTTTCAAGCGAATCACACGGAAAGCAGCTCGCAGGGGCTAAAGCCCAACATTTATTGGTTGCATTTACGGCACGACTGAATCATGCCCTGACACTTCTTGCAGCCCTGAATACGTTTTCCGACGCCTATGAAGCCCGTCCCTTCAATTCATTTGCCTGGTCATAGTTCCTTTGGGTTTGCTCTGGTTCCTCACTTTTTGCGCTGGCCTTCTTTCCTTTGCTGTTTGGCCTGCGCTCGTCTACCATCCCCTCAAGAGGCTTCGTGGAAACCACCGAGATCGAATCGCCGCCGCCTACGCGGCCGGTTGCGCCTGCTGCGTTGGTGGCGATTGCGCCCCCATGGCACACTGCCGTGCTGGTCGCGAGCATTGTCGCGTTCACGATTCATGGCGCCTCGCGCTTTTCAGTCGCGCACGCCGAAGTCAACCGGCTCGCGACCTATAGCTTGACGGCGGCGATGGAAGCGCTCTTGCTCGCATGGGTCCTATTTGGATTGCGCCTTAAAAAGATTCCGCCGTGCGCGCTGCTCGGCTCGTGCGCCTTGAGCCTTCACTCCATCGCGGAGGACTTGAGCTTCGCCGCGGTCTTCTGGATGATTTCGCTGATGGTGCTGGGCACACTGAGCATGGCATCGTCGCGCGCAGAGTCCGCGCAGGCGCACCGGCCAGCGACGACTTATGCCGCCGGAGAGGCTGGAAAAGCCGGACAATCGCTTGCGAACGATTCCTCAAAGCTCGAATCGCTGCGCGCGCTGAAGCAACTAGCGCCCGCTAACGGAAGAGAGATTGCCGCATGGATACTGCTCTGCATGCTGGTTGGCTTCACGGAAGAGATTGTCTTTCGCGGCTACCTGCAGCGCCAGTTCATTGGCTGGGCGCGCGGCAGCGTGGGGTGGGGCGTGCTGGCCTCCGCCGTGGTCTTCGGCAGCGCGCACGCATATGAAGGCGCGCGCGGCATGGTCTTGATTACTGTCTTCGGCGTGCTCTTCAGTTTGCTGGCGCTCTATCGCCGCAGCCTGCGCGCGGGCATCTTCGCGCACGCATGGCATGATCTGATTGCCGGCCTGGCGATCTCTCTGCTCAGGTCGAATCACGCGATCTGAGCCGATGCAAGCGAGATTCAAATCGGCACTCGAAAAAATTGTTGACTATTTTTCCACCACGACATCGTTTTTCTCTTGACACTTGCGATGGATGAATCTATATATGCTTCAACTGCAATAAGATTTGCAGCGATGGAAAATTCGTCAAAAGGGAGAATAGGCAAATGGCAACCAAAAAGGCACCAGCCAAGAAGGCACCCGCGAAGAAGGCGGCAAAGAAGGCCGCAAAGAAGAAGTAGCGGTACCTCCAACCCAAAGGCAACAGATCAGGGGAGCGCTTCCAGCGTTCCCCTGATTTGTTTTTGAGAAAGGATTACACTGGTACACGCAGAGAACGGGAGGAATCGATGACACGCCGCCGCTGGATTGCCGAACATTGGGATGAAGCCACCGCGACGCTCACGGGCGCGCAGGCCGAACACATGACGCGCGTATTGCGCGCGCAGCCGGGCATAGAGGCCGATGTAGTGGCGGGCGGCCACGTCTATCATGCGCAGGTGGTCGCGGTCTCCGGCGGTGAAGTTCGCTTCAANNGATCACATGGAGTGGGCCATCGAGAAGGCTACCGAGTTAGGAGTTGCCGCGATTGCGCCTGTGATTGCACGGCGCACGGAGAAGCATCTGACCGCGGCGGCGCAAAAGCGCACGGAGCGCTGGCGGCGCATTGTGCATGAAGCGGCGCAGCAGTCGCGACGCTGCGACGTGCCGCTGGTGTATGATCCTGAGCCTTTGGCCACGCGAGTGCGAGCCGCCGCTGAATCAGCGCGCATTGTTCTAGCCGAGCAGGAGCGCACCACCACGCTGCGCAATGCGCTGGAAGAAGCCGTTGCCGCAGCGGGAACAGAAATGCCCGCACTGGAGATTGCCATCGGCCCCGAAGGCGGATGGGCGCCGGAGGAAGAGGCGCTCTTCGACGCCAATGGCTGGAGAGCCGCATCGCTGGGGCCGCGCATCTTGAGAGCCGAAACAGCGGCCATCGCCGCGCTCGCGGTGGCGGCTTCGTACCTGGAGTAATTTTGATCTTCCCAAGGATGTACCAGCAGAAAGTGTAGCGCCGGCCTCCCGGCCGGCTGTAGTCCGGGCGTCCTCGCCCGCGCTTGTCCAAGAATCATTACCAATTCATGTGCTCGAAGCACGAGAGCATTTCGCTTTTACTATTGACTTCCGTGCCCCATCCTTTCCGCATTGTTCTTCGGAAAGGGTGGGATGACAATGAATATAGGGCCTACACCGATTCCGCATATACTTCAGACGTGCGCGCTGCCGCTGCGCTTGCGGAAGACCACCTTCAACTCGCGCCGCCAATGNNCGCAGCGCCGGAGCGGCGAGAAGTAGCCGCGGCTGGAGCGGCGAAACTTCCGCACCAGAAAAATACCCTTGCCGCTCGAAGGCCGAGAGCCGCCGTCCGCCCTCGTTGCCCGCAACCGGCTGCCGGTCGTCGTTCAGTGCGCGCACGCGAATCCAGTAATCCAGTGCCTGCAACGGCAAGTGCAGGTCCTCGTCGGCCTTCAGCTCGATCACCGTCAGCCGCCCGTTGCGGTCCAGCGTCAGCAGGTCCAGTAATCCCCGGTCGCCGGTAGAGAGCGCGGGCACCTGCGAGTAGAGCAGGTCACCGCGCAGCCCCGGCAGCAGCTCAGTAATCTCCGCACGCAGCCGCGCTTCCAGCCAGCGCTCCGGTTGCAGGCGGAAGAGCGGGTCTGTGTGCGCGCCGTCGCCGTGGCGGCTCAAAAACAACCGCGAAAAGAGATCGCGGCAGAGCGGCTCGGTCTCCGGCGTGAGCGGCGTTTCATTGGCTCCTGCGCCGAAGCTAATCGCGTCCTCGCGGGTGAAGGTGTTAGCGGCAAAGCCATGGCGCACCCGCGCAAACTCGAGGCCATGCAACAGCAGCCCGACTTCGGTGGCCGAGCTGGGCCGCACCTCGACCCGCTCCTTCGCGGCCGGCGGGACCAAAGAAAGCAACCGATCAATTCCAGCCTGGTTGCGCTCGATGGCGGCGGCGGCGGAAAAGGTGTGCATCAGCCGCGAGTCCAGGTTGCCGGTGTCGCGAAAGTCCACGGCAACAAGCTCTTCGCTGCGCTCGTCCAGCGTGAAAAGCTGAAAGTCGGCGGCTGCGTGATTCAGCCAGGCCATGCGCTCGGCGGTCGTTCGCCACGCCACGGCAGGCACAATCACCTTTAGCCCACCAAAGTGCCGCCGCACGTCGCCGTGCTGGCGGCAGTGGTCCAGCCAGAGAATTCCAAGCGTCAGCACGCCGTCCATGATCGATCCCGACTCCGCACCGCCGACGCCGATCACCGCGTCCGCGGCTGTTCCGCGCAGCAGCCACCCGCGCGCGTAGGCCGGACCAAAGCTGTGCTCCAGATCCATCGCCGAGCGCAGGCCATCAACCTTCGCGCCTATGAAATGCCTGGTCAGCACGCGCTCCAGCAGCCGCTGGTAATTGCGGCGGGCGGCATCGCGGGCGGTGGGGGTACGGCGGTCGCTGGTGGGGACCAGCTCCAGGGTCTGCGGCTTGGCAGCGCCCATGCGGCGAGTCGCAAGACGCAAGCATTGCGCGCGCTCCTGCACGCCGACCACGGTGCGGATCAGGTTGCGCTCCTCGCTCCACAGTTGCAGCAAGCAGCGGCCATGCTGCTCGCTCACCGCATAGCGGGCGGAGCGCATATCGAAGAGCACGCGGCCATCCTCCAGCAGCGCGGCCGCCGGGTGGTCGGTAAGGTACGTTTCAATTGCCTGGGTCAGCCGCTCGGGAGAGGCAGCCTCAGCGTCGGCGGCCATCTGCCTCTACCAGTCCTGACGCGCGCGCAGACTGGTGATGTGCGCAGTGTGGTGGCGCGAGTGCCAGTCGTACATGGCCAGCATCTTGACCAGCATCTCCCGGCCTCGCTGGGGATGGTTATAGCCCTTGCGGAAGTCGTCGTCAGAAAGCGCTTCCAGCAGCGCCACCCAGCGTGCGTGCAGCGCCTCGACCATCGCCAGGGAAACATTGATGGGCAGCCGGCTATCGGCCAGATTGGCCCAGGCGGCCTCGTCATAGGGCTGGATCGTCGGCCAATCCTCGGTGAGCGCCAGCTTGCAGCGAGTGTAGGCCATCGCGTGGCTGTCGGCGAGGTGATGCACCACCTGCCGCACGGTCCAGCCGTCTTCGCGGTAAGGCGTGTCCAGTTGCGCATCGCTCAATCCGGCAACGGCGGCGCGCAGGTGCTCGGGCAGTTGGCGGAGCACTTGAATGTGCGCGGCTCGGATGCCGGGCAGACTGCTGGCCGGCGGGCTGAAGCGGCCGATAGGATAGCGAAGTACTTCCAGGTCTGTCATAGCTCGAACCCTACCATGTTCACTTGCCAAAAGAATCCGCATTGAGGCACCCGATCCGGCGGCAGCGCCGTTTTGGGACCAAACTGGTTCTAGGCGTGAGGGTGTTGATGGTGATGATGGCTGCGGTGCGGGTACTGGCGGTTATGCTGCGAGGCGAAGGCCGGGCTGGCAAAGACCAGCAAGAGCAGGACGGCGGCAAGAATCTTCTTCATGGAGAAAATGTACCACGAGTCAGGCGCTAACGGAAGAGTCCCGCTCGCCCAGCATCAAAAAAGGAACGGTTCTCAGGAGAGACGCAATCGGGGGTAAACTTGTAAATATGATGAACATACCGCCCCCTTCCCCGCTTCCCAATCACAAACGCTACTTTTTTGAAAAATTCGGCATCACCGAGCGGCTGCTGGAGCGCTGCCTGGGCGAGGCCCTTTCCGCCGGCGGCGACTATGCCGACCTCTACTTCGAGTCGGTGACGGCTACCTCGCTGGGTGTGGACGAGCAGATTGTCAAATCCGCCTCGCAGGGCGTCAGCGCCGGCTGCGGCATCCGTGTGCTCAGCGGCGAGCGCACCGGCTACGCCTACACCGACAACCTCAGCTCCGAACGCCTGCTGCACGCCGCCCGCACCGCGGCGCTTATCGCCTCCGGCCCAGCCACGCAAACAGTGCAAGGCTTCACGGAAGCGCCCGCTGCCGACCTTTACCCCGTGCCGCTGGGCGGCTACGATCTGGACCTGGCCGCGCGGCTCGAACTGATTCTGCGAGCGGATCGCGCAGCCCGTGCTTATGATCCGCGCATCGTGCAGGTCAAGGCAGGCTACTCCGAAGAACTGCGCCGCATCCTCATCGCCGCCTCCGACGGCGCCTTCGCCAGCGACACGCAGCCTCTCTGCCGGCTCAACGTTTTCGTCATCGCCAAGGAGGATGCAATCGTCACCAAGGGCACGGCGGGCGGCGGCGGGCGCGCCGGACTCGATCAATTCACAGGCTCCAAAAGCCCGGAGTCACTGGCTCGCGAGGCTGCGCGCGGGGCGATTCTGCAACTCCACGCCGTGCCCGCTCCGGCTGGCGAGATGGAGGTCGTGCTCGGCCCCGGCTGGCCGGGTATTTTGCTCCACGAAGCCGTTGGCCACGGACTCGAAGCCGACTTCAACCGCAAGAAGACATCGGCCTTTACCGGGCTGATCGGGCAGCAAGTCGCCAGCTCCAAGGTGACCGTGGTGGACAACGGCACCATCGCCGGCCGCCGCGGCTCGCTGAACGTGGACGACGAAGGCACGGCCACCCAGGAAACGGTGCTCATCGAAGGCGGCATCCTGCGCGGCTATCTCACCGACAAGCTCTCAGCGCGCTTGATGAACTCCGCCAACACCGGAAGTGGCCGCCGCGAGAGCTATCAGCACATCCCCATGCCGCGCATGACCAACACCTATATGCTGGCCGGCGACGACGCCCCCGAAGACATTCTGCGCAGCGTCAAGCACGGCCTTTACGCGGTCAACTTCGGCGGCGGCCAAGTGGACATCACCAACGGCAAGTTTGTCTTCTCGGCCTCGGAGGCTTACCTGATCGAAGACGGCAAGATCACCGCCCCGGTGCGCGACGCGACCTTGATCGGCAACGGCCCGGAGGCGCTGAAGCACGTCTCGATGGTCGGCCACGACCTCAAGCTAGACGAAGGCATAGGCACCTGCGGCAAAGACGGCCAGAGTGTCCCCGTAGGCGTAGGCATGCCCACCATCAAGCTCGACAAAATGACGGTGGGGGGAACGGGGAGGTAATCAATCGGTCCATCCCAATTAGGAGATTGTTCCTCAGTTACAAGGGCGATCTGGATAAGAGGTCGGAGGAAAGAAACCCCGCAAACCATCCTCCCGATTTCTTTTGACATCCGCCCAATACGATGCGATGCTCCGGCATGCAGCAAAATCAACTGGAGGTTACCGGTGGAGAAAGTCGCACATTGGAAGTGGCACGTCCGTGGAAATTGGAACCCACGCGAAGATAGAATCCCCTCAACAGTCTGGCTTGGCATTCTTTGGATAGGAATGATCCTCGGCTTCGGCTTCGATGCCAAGAGTTTCCTGGGCCAGCACCCACCCTTTCTCCTGCATCTGCACGCCGCGGTCTTCACCATCTGGATGTTTCTGATCACCGCGCAGGTACTTCTAGTGGTGCGTGACCGGGTTGATTTGCACCGTAAGCTCGGCTGGCTTCTCGTCGCGTGGGCCTGCCTGATGGGCGTGATGGGACCCGTAGCGGCTTACACAGCAGCGATCATCCATGACAAAGCGAAAGGCCCTTCCCCCCATCCACTCTTCGCCATTCAGGCCGTCAACATCGGCTTTTTCCTCGTTCTTTTCGCCATCGGGATTGCCCAGCGCAAGAATCCCGCCGCTCACAAGCGGATGATGATTCTCTCCAATGTCTCCCTCGCCCCGCCGGGCTTTGTTCGATTGATAGAGTATGTCTACCCGACCCGACTACAATCCACCTTCCTCGGCTTCCTTTATGGCTTCTATGGAAACATTGTGATCGTCGTGTTGATGCTGGGCTGGGATCTTTATCGCGGCCGTCTCGTCCGCTCCCACGTCCTCGCCTCGATCGCACTGCTCACGTGCGACTTCTTCGCCTCTGTCCTCTACTTCTGGCCGCCGTGGAGCAACCTCACCCTCCAGTGGGTAACCGCCTGGGCAAAGTAGGAAATACTCGCGGGTGCCCCAGGTCCGGATTTTCGGACCTGGGATGCCTCCGGGTTCGTCGAGAAACGCAATCTGCGGCGCGTGCCGCGCAAAACGTTCCCGGTTCATGTAAACGCGATGCCAGCTAGCGAGATCGATCGTCTTGTGATTCCGATGGCGAACTTAGCCGCGCGCATAAACTTCTGCGTCAAGCGTCATCCGACGTCACGTATGCAACATTTCAAGAAAAGGAAATCCGTGTGACCATTCCCTTCGAAGAGATCAAGGCCGAGTCGCTGGTCTGTCCCGTTCGTTTTCCGCCCGGACTTGCCAAGGAGCGTTCGGCGCCGGAGCCAGAGGCCGCTCTTCAGTTCAAGCCTGCAAGCTGGCGAGCACGGGCTGGGTAAATGACCAATGCGTATGAACGATGCGCCAGCCGTCGGCTCCGTGCCGGTAGACCTCGGTTGTATTCCAGCGCATCTCGTCGCCGCCGCCGCGCGAGACAAAGCAGTAAGTCAGGATCGCGATCTCTCCCTGCACCTTTACCTCGGGATCGACGATCTCATTACTATCAATGAAAATCTGTCCGCGCAACTCCGCGTAGTACTTCCGCAACGCGCTCAGGCCATCAATCCGCCCTGGCAGAAATGGATCGAAGTAGGCAACATCCGGCGCGGAGATTTCCAGAAAACCGTCCGGATCGCCCCGGCCCCAACGATCGAGCGCGGCGCGCTCCATATTGATAATTTGCAAAGAGACTTCATCGACCGGCATTTCGAATCACTCCGGAAACTTCACAAAGAACTATAAACCTATCGCCTGGTCCCTTGCAGCCGGATCGAGACGTGAACCAGGCTCAGCGCGGCCGGGGTCACGCCGGGAAGGCGGCTGGCCTGGCCGATGGTGACCGGGCGCACCCGCTCAAGAGTCTCGCGCATCTCCCGCGAAAGCCCGCTGATGGCGCCATAATCGAGCCACTCCGGAATCGCAACCCCCTCGGCCGCCTTCAACTTGGCGATGGATTTCTTCTGCTGCTCCAGGTAGCCGGCAAACTTGATCTCGGTCTCCACGGCGCGGGCCTCGTTGCGCAGCGCCGCTCGCGCTTCGGGAGTCAGGCTGGTACGATCCATCATCTTCGCCAGCAGCGGATCGGCCACTAGGTCATCGCGAACCGCGCCCAGCACTGCCTCGATGGCCACCTCGGGCCGCTTCAGCAATTGCGCCCAGGTCAATCCAGCGGTCGCTGTCAGCCCATCAAAACCCGCGGCCCGCAGCCCTTCAGGGGTCACTTTGCCGGTCACAAGCAACTGCTCCAGCGCATTCATGCGCGCTTGCTTTCGCTCATATTCCGCCCAGGCCTGGTCGCCGATCAGCCCCAGCCGCCGCCCATGCGGAGTCAGCCGCCGGTCGGCGTTGTCGATGCGCAGATGCAGCCGGAACTCGGCGCGCGAGGTGAACATTCGATATGGCTCATTGGTTCCCTTCGAGATTAGGTCGTCGATCATGACGCCAATGTAGCCCTCGCTCCGGTCCATCGTGAACGGCGGCTCGCCCTTCAGCCACAACGCCGCGTTGATGCCGGCCATGATGCCCTGGCCGGCCGCCTCTTCGTAGCCGCTGGTTCCATTGATCTGTCCCGCAAGATAAAGGCCCGTGAAGGCCTTCACGCGCAGCGTCCGGTCCAACTCAGTGGCGTCCACGCTATCGTATTCAATGGCGTAGCCGGGGCGCAGCATCTCCGCCTGCTCAAGGCCGGGAATCGAATGCACAATCTCCCACTGCACCTCCATCGGCAGCGAGGTGGACATTCCGTTGATGTAGACCTCGTGGGTGTGCAGCCCCTCCGGCTCCAGAAAGAACTGGTGCTGCGTCTTGTCGGGAAACTTGACGATCTTGTCCTCTATGGAAGGGCAATAGCGCGGCCCGATCCCTGCGATCTGCCCCGAATACATTGCCGAGCGATGCACATTCGCGCGAATGATTCTGAGTGTCTCCGGAGTGGTGAAGGCGATGTGGCAACTGATCTGCGGTTGCACTATCTTCTTCGTCCGGAAGCTGAAGGGCGTAGGCTCGGCGTCGCCGGCTTGCTCCTCGAAGGCCTCCCAGCGGATCGTGCGGCCATCCAGCCGCGGCGGCGTCCCGGTCTTGAGCCTGCAAGTTCTGAGGCCCAGCGCGCGTAGCTCCTCGCCCAGCAGAACAGAGGCCGGCTCACCGCTGCGGCCTGCTGGATATTTTTCCTCGCCGCAGTGAATCAGCCCATTCAGAAAGGTGCCGGTCGTAATAATGGTGGCCCCAGCCAGCATCTGTCGCCCGTCCCGCAGCTTTAACCCCAAAATTTTCCTCTGTCCCTTAGTCCCTAGTCCCTCAATCCCTATTCCCTGTTCCCTATTCCCAATTCCCTCATCGACAATTAGCCCCACCACCTCAGCTTGCCGGATGTGCAGCCCCGGCTGGCCTTCCAGCACCTCGCGCATCCTCACCCGGTAGAGCTGCTTGTCGCACTGCGCCCGCGGACTCCACACCGCCGGGCCGCGTGAGCTATTCAGCAGCCTGAACTGAATGCCTACCGCGTCGGCCACCTCGCCCATCACGCCGCCCAGCGCATCCACCTCGCGCACCAGGTGGCCCTTGGCCACACCGCCGATGGCCGGATTGCAGCTCATCTGCGCGATCAGATCCAGGTTCATCGTGATCAGCGCAACTTTGAGTCCCATGCGCGCCGCCGCCATCGCCGCCTCGCACCCCGCGTGCCCCGCGCCCACCACTGCCACATCGTATTGTTCGGTAAAAGCCATCTAGTCCATTCTACGGATTTCTCTCAGCGCCAGCGTAAGGTGTGTTCTGCCGAAGCCAACAAGCTCTTCTATAATTGTCCCGTCTCCCAAAACAGAGAGAAGGTCGAGGGCTAACGGTTTGAAGAACATCTGCATTTGCGGCCAACTGACGGAGGAAGGGACGACGCTGTGCCCGCGCTGCGAGGCTCTGCACATTCTCGGCCTGGGAATGGAAGGGCTGGAATATGACATCCGAAGCGCCTATCGCCTGCTGGTCAAGGTCTGGCATCCGGATCACTTTCAGGACGACCCGAAGTTGAAGGAGGCCGCGGAGACCAAGCTGAAGGACATCCATGCCGCCTTCGATTATCTGACCATGACCTCGACGGACCGAGGCCATGCGCAGCGGCCGGTCTATCTCTCCACCAAATTGGCCCCTGCACCGCCGCCGAACGTGGAGCCAGATACGCCGGCCTTCTCGGCCAGAAAAGCGCGGATTGCGTTTGCCCTGATTCCCGATGCGGCTCCTCCTCAGGGAATCTGGCAAAAGATCAAGGCGCGCCCTCAGAAGGTCATGCTGGTCCTTAAAGAAATCTACAAGGTTCATGGAAAGGTCAAATTAATCTTGACAATCGCCGCTGTTCTCGTGGTGCTGCTCACCGGCGGATTGATCTGGAGAAGCTCCCGGATGCACTATTCCGCAAGCCGGCAGAGCGGGCAGAATCTCAGCTTTCAGGAGAAGATCAAGCAAGAGATGCGGAGTATGGGCCCGCGCAGCCCAGCACCGGAAGCCAATGCGCCTGCCGCCGAGCCCGCGCCCCAGAATGCGGCGAAGCCAGAGAAGACGTACACCGCGGCCCATCCGACTCCGGCCGGAACGATCAAGCTCAAGCCTTATGTCACCGTCGGTTCCACCCGGGAAGAGGTGCTGGCTCAGCAAGGCCCTCCCACCGCATCCACGGAGGACAAGCTGGTCTACGGCAACTCGGAGTTGTATCTCAAGGAAGACGCCGTCACTGGCTGGCGCATCGATCCTGGTTCCTCTCCGCTGCGCGTCAAGCTGTGGCCGCAAACTGCGGTTGACCCGGATACGCAGTCGTTTACGACCGGCTCATCGAAAGACACGGTGCTGGTGGTGCAGGGAACCCCGACGGCGTTTACCGAAGATCAGTTTGAATACGGCAGATCCATCGTCTATTTCCAGAATAATCGGGTCGTTCGCTGGAAAAGCGATCCCGGATCGGTCATTCTTTTTGCGCGATAGCTTGTGGCCAGCGCACTAAATCGGAGGTTCCCTACAAAGAAACAAAATTGCAAATTCAACAAAACAAATGGGAAGCTAGTAGAGATGATTTCGAAAAATGCAGCAAGTTAGCACCCGTTTCGCGAGAATTAGCAAGTCAGCAAGTTAGCGGACTTCGGTGGTCGAAGCAGTTTCATTTCTCGCGGGTCGGCAACACCGGTGGGGGACTAGAAAGAAACAATCGTGGACCGGAGGTCCACGCTACAGCCGGCCGGGAGGCCGGCGCTACAGTTTCATACCCCGTGGGTTGGCGAAAGCCGGTGGGGACTATTTATAAAGGGAAAGACAACCGCATCCGGGAGCCCGCCCCTGCGTCTAATCTGTCAGCGGGATAGCGAGCGAGGGAATTCCATGCTCAGTCGATGGACCATAGCGTTGCTGGCGGCGTCGGCTTTGGCCCTGGCCGCCGCGGCACAGGAGAAAGACAGCTTTACGCCGATGGCCCTCGACGCGGGCTTCGGGCGCATAGATATCTCCGAGCCGGCGATCGC
>PMTP01000200.1 GCA_003167305.1 Acidobacteriaceae bacterium | reverse complement strand
GCGCGTACTGCAAAAGCTCTGTCATCCTGAGCAGCCGAAACGCGCCTTGGCGTGTTACTTCCGGAATCGCACGATCACCCCACATACAGGCCGTATCGCCAAAAACGAAGAGGCCGGAGACTTTCGTCCCCGGCCTCTCAATCACGGTGATCCCGCAGCTTCCTGAACCACGCATCAACCTTTCGGTCTTCCGTTGAGGCTCCGGGTCTCCCCGTATCCTCGCCTTCCAACCGCGCCGGCGATGGTTCTTCGAGTCTCCTCGAATCTCTCATCCTTCAGCGGCCCCTCGCAGCAAGTCCCCAGGTTTCCCCGGTTTCTCACTCCTCAGTCCCGCCGTTCTGACGCCTCTTCGGGTCTCCCCGAATCCGGCATCCTCCGGTTGTACCGCTTCCACGTCTTCGAGCGTCCCCGAATCCTGCTTCCACGGCTGGGTCAATGATGACTCCCCGGCTGGTCTCGAACTTTGCATCCTCGGTCCTAGGCCGCGGATGAATCTTCGTGTCCTGCCAGGTCTTGCACATTCCTGCCAAACTCTGGATGCGTTCTCAATTTCAATTCGGCCCTCCGCCGCCGTTTCCAGCCGCGTACTGCCGTATTCAATTCAATTCCGCATCGTCCTCTTTGGCGGGAACTGCGTTTCCAGGTCCCCACTGGGTCACCAGTTAGTTAGACCTTAGAATGGATTAATCTGTGGAAGCAAGTGCAAAAAGAGATATTAACTGTGGATTTCACCATTCCCAGTGCATAAATCAATTCGCCGGGCACCGGGTGCGTCAGCTCCGGTTTTTCGGACCTGGGAATCCATGTACCTCAATTGGCAAGGCCTTTCCGCCCTAACTTACCATGAAATACCGTGCCCCATCCTATTCGCGTTCTCTGCGGAAAGGGTGGGAGACCACGAACCTGATGGCGCGCAAGCGCCGGCTGGCCGCACCGCAGAGCCTGCCTTGAGCGAAGTCGAAAGGTGCTTGCAGATAATTACCGCTCGCGGCGCACAATAGAAGCAGTCGCAAATGCGAGGCCCAGATGACCATCATCCAATCTCAAATGCGCACAATCCTGGTCCCTGATCCCTCAGTCCCTAGTCCCTTTTTCCATCCCTTTTCTCCGTATCTTCGCCCTAAAATCCGCGCGACCCCCACCCCCCACCCTGTGGAAATCTTTTTATGACCCTTCCATTGTTTGTAACTTGCACGAAATCAATAGCTTGCATTTTATCCATGTTGACGAATCAGTAACTGCAAACCCTGTATTTTGCCCGTTTTTTGGCCCAAAAGAGCCGATTTAACCCTCGAAAGTCTGTTTCTTTGTCGGATTTCGCACCCTTTGAATTATTTCCCAGATTGGACGAAGCGATCTCCCTTGTGCCACACGCCGAAATCCTTGGTCAGCTTGCAGGAAGCCAGCTTTCCGTTCTCGTGAAACTGCGCGCCGCCGCCGCGGCCATCGCCGAAGAAGCCGCCGCTCATGCAGGGAACGCCCTGCACAACCTGGTCTCCGGCCAGGTAACACTGCTTGAGCTTGCCGCTGGGATAGAAGGCCACCATCGCGCCTTCGCCCGGACCCAGCCAACTGCCTCCCAGGCAGGTGAGACCCAGAACCGGCGCGTCGTGGCTCATCTGCACGAGATTCGGAGTGCCGTCGGGGTTGAGAGCGATGTACGATCCGGCGGGGATGCGCGCTTCGCCAAACGGAATCTCCCGCGCGACCGTGCAGCGGCTCAGGCGGCCGTTTGCCAAGAGCCACGCGTAGCCCTTGGCGCAGGGATAGCCCTGAATCTCTGTAGGAATCTGGAGTGTGCTTCGATGGATTGGAGGACGAGAGGCTGGCTGCGAGACAGCGCATCCAGCCCAGGTCAGGCTACACAATGCAAGAACGAAACCTATGGTCTTTTTCATAGCTCTCCCGTAAAGGAAAACACCGGTGCGAGCTTCACTGGAGGTTATCCTATGGCCCGCTCCAAACTCTGCGCAGCCAGTAGCTCAGGTTTTTTACGCCCGTAGATCACCAGCAGCGCCGCCAGCAGCAGCAGGATGACTCCCAGCACCAGCACGCTGCCTTCGGGACCATCCGCGCCGCCGCTCCAGAACTGGTTGCCGGCGGGCCTGGCGGTCAGATAGCGGCCGGGCGCAACCAGGCCGCTGTCGGCAGTGCCGTAGAAGTAGGTCTCCGCCCAATCCCATGCCGCGTGGCAGCCGATGGCCCACCACGCCGAGCCGGTCACTCGCACGCTGACGCAGAAGACAAAGCCGATGAATGCCGCGGCGAAGATGCCGATCCAGTTTTCGCCGCCGTTGCCGGTATGGATGTAGCCGAAGAGCGTCGAAGTGACCCAGGCAGCCTGCCAAAACCCACTCCCTAGGGCCTTCCTTACCTGGAGCATCAGGCAGGGAAGAAGCCCCAGCAAAGCAATCGCATATACGCCCCAGACGCCATTGCCCTTGCTCCTCAGCAACAAGTCCAGGCATATGGCGGCGACGATGCCGAGCGCCCACCAGAAGTTGATGCCGCGGGTGAGTGTGAATTGCAGATAGCCGCGGAAGAGGCCCTCTTCCACGCAGCCCACCAGCAGGAAGACGGCGGCCCAGAGCGCGCCGAACTTGAAGATTGCCGCACCGGTGAGCGCGATGGGCCCGAAGTGCATCCAGCCGCCCCAGGTCAGCGCCCCCACCAGCGCCGAGAGCGCCAAAAAGCCCGCCAGGAGGCCGCTGAAGAATCGAGTAATGCGCCGTGGGCCGGTCAGGTTGAAGGCCAGGAGGCTGCGGCGGCGCTCGATGAAGGCCACAAACGCGGCGGCTCCCGCCAGCGCCAGGAAGGCGCTCAACTCTCCGAAAAAGGCCGTGGAGGCCGTGAAGTCGCTCCTCTTGCCGATGAGATGCATGTGGACAAACGCGTATCCCACGCCGGAGGCCAAAAGAACGAATAAAATAGCAAAAATCAGCACCGACCAGCCGGCGCGCAAGCCCTGGCTGCCAAGGAAGGTCCAGCGCAGTCCGCGAAGCAACTTCGCCTTCATGGTGGGGGCAACGGTTTCCGGCGTGAGGGTTGCGTCTGCCGGGGTGGGCGGCGCTTCCGGCGGTGGGGGCTGAATCTCCGGCTCCATGGAGCCTCCTTCAAATAAGAAACAGATTTGTGTGCGAATGGCTCTGATGGAAAGATACTCTACGCAGCGAAGGACCGGGAAGTTCCTTGGGCTATAAGGATTCGGGCCACTGGCGAGCGCCGTATAAGATCACTCTCATTGGGCGCAGCTATAGCCGCGCCGGAAGGCTGCGGTGCATGAGCCTGGCGCTGCCGGCATTTACTGGTCGCGCAACGCGGCCATGGGGTCGATGTGCGCGGCGCGGCGGGCCGGAAGCCAGCTTGAGCCGAGGGCGATGGCCGCGATGACTGCGGTGATAGAAGCGAAGACGACGGGATCGTCCGGGCGGACGCCGCGCAGCAGGTTGGCAACCAGATGCGCCAGGGCGAAGGCCAGCAACAGGCCAACGCCCACGCCCGCTGCCGTCAGGCCCGCGGCGCGCCGCAGAATCATCCCCAGCACGTCCTCGCGCCGCGCGCCCATGGCCAGGCGCACGCCGATCTCGCGGGTGCGCTCGCCTACCAGGTTGGCCATCACGCCAAAGATGCCGATGGCCGCCAGAAAGAGTGCGATTATCCCGTCAATGCTCAGCATTCCCGCTGCGTACATTAGGCCTGTCAGGTTGTCGCGCAGTAACTGCTGGTAGGTCTCTACTGTATTGAGCGGGAGGGCCGGGTCCAGTGAGGCCAGTGCCCGGCGTGCCGCGGGCGCCAGCGCGAGTGGATTGCCGCTGGTGGTGATGGCGTACTCGGTGGCGGCCGGCGGCAGTTGTAACGCATCCATGTAGACCGCGGCGTGGGGTGTCTGGTCCCAGAGTGAGTAGCTAGTCTCCTGGGCGACTCCGACGATGGTCAGCCACGGCTCGCTGCTGCTGCGGCCGCCCATGCGGATGCGATGGCCCAGCGGATTCTCGCCGGGGAAATACTGGGTGACGAAGCGCTCGCTCACGATGGCCACTGGCGTGGTTTGCAGGGAATCGCTCTGCGTGAAGCCGCGGCCGCTGACGATGGGAATGCGCAGCGCGGCAAAGTATCCCGCGGTAACCGGCAGGTTCAACGCGGCCTGGAACTTGCCCGGGACCGTGGGCCGGTTCTCGATGTCGAGATCACGGAGCCAGCCGTTGTCGTCATAGGGCAACGCCGGAGTCAGCTCGGCGTGATTGACGCCGGGCAAGGCGCGCAGACGGGCAAGAGCGCCGGCATACCACTCCGCCCGCTTCTGCGGGGTGTCATAGCGGGTTGCCGGCAGGGTCACATTGAAGGTGAGCATCTTTTCCGGTTGGTAGTAGTCGCCGGCATGCAGCAAGGCGTTCATGCCTTTGGCCATGAGGGTCGCGCCGATGACCAGCGCCACGGCCAGCGCAATCTGCGCCACGGCGAAGATGTTTCTCAGCCGGTGGGTGCGGCCGGAGCCGATGGAGGAGCGCGCGCCGGCTTTCAATTGGTCCACCAGATTGATGCGCAGTGCCTCTGCCGCCGGAGCCAAGCCGGAAATCAAGCCGGCAAAACCCGCCAGCAGAAAAGAAAAAGCGAGAACGCGGCTGTTGATGCTGGTGTTGGACCAGCCGGATATGAAGCGCGCTACCCGCTCCGGCATGGTGGCCAGCAGATAGTGGCTATAAGCAGCAGCGATGACCATGCCGGCCAGCGCGCCCGTGAGGCTGAGCAGAAGGTTCTCCGTGAGCAACTGCCGCAAGATTCGCCAGCGGCTGGCGCCCAGTGCGGTGCGCAGGGCAATCTCCGGTCTGCGGGCAATGCCGCGCGCCAGTTGCAGATTGGCGATGTTGGCGCAAACCACTAGCAGCACAAAAAGCGTGGCGGCCAGAATCATCCGGTAGTAGAGGTTTGTATAAGGGCCGTTGATGCCGTCCAGCAACGGCTCCACGTGCGCCGACCAACCCGCGTTGGTGGCCGGATATGCCTGCGCCAGCCGCTCGGCCAGGGCGCCCATCTCGGCCTGCGCCTGCTTGACGCTGACGCCGTCGCGCAGGCGCGCGGTGACCAGGTAGTTGTGCGCACTGCGATTGGCGAGCTGGTCCGGCGTGGGCGCCAGAGGAAGATAGATGTCCGCCATGGAGGGGTATTGCATGGTTTTTGGCATGACGCCGACGATGGTGTAGGTGCGCTGATCTAGCTCGATAGTGCGGTTCAGGACCGCGGGGTCACCGGCAAAGCGCCGCTGCCACAAGCCGTAACTCAGCACGGCCACGGAGTCCTGGCCCGGACGGCACTCGGCTGCGCCGTAGACGCGGCCCAGTTGCGGAGTGGCCTGCAAGACGGAGAAGAACTCGGCCGAGGTGAGCGCAGCTTCCACATGGGCGGCATCGCCACCGCCGGTCAGGGTCTTATCGGCGTGGGTGCGGACAGCCAGCGACTCGAACGAGCGGCTTTGGCGCGCCCAGTCCTGGTAGTTGGCCAGAGCAACCCACTCGTAGCCGTTGCTGGAGCTCAATTGCGCATTTTGCTCGGCCACCGTGACCACGCGGTCCAGCTGCGGCACGGCCAGCGGATGGAGCACGACAGCATCCATGTTGCTGAAAACCGCGGTGTTGATGCCGATGCCGATGGCCAGGCTGGAGACCGCGGCCAGAGTGAATCCCTGCGACTTCCACAACTGCCGCACGGCGTAACGCAGGTCCTGAAGCAAGGTGTGCATGAAATCTCCCGATTCCCTGGTCATCTTTCCCGGAGAACCCATCCGTGGAGCAAGCAGTCGCGGGGCCAAACCATTGGAAGGGCCTAGCATTGATTGTGAATGACTTAAGGCTGGAAAGCTGCACGCGGAACACCTTCCGCCTGTTCAGAATCGAAACCCGTCGTTCGTAAACGGACAGTTGCGCCCGCCGGAAAACGGGAAAAAGCTCTCCCCGCCTTGACACAACCGCCCGCTGCCTTGATGCTAAACAGTTCCGGCAATTCGGTTTTTCTGCGCACGGAAGGGGTTCAAATCTTGCAGGTTCGCGTCTTCTATCACGACAAATGCTTCGATGGAGCTTGCTCCGCCTCGCTCTTTACGCGCTTCCACCGCGAGTGCATCGCCCCAGGTGCCAGCTACGAGTACCACGGGCTGGTGCATCGCGCCGGCGCGCTCTTTGACGAGAGCGAATTCACCGGCGACGAAAACGCCATCGTCGATTTCAAGTACTGCGCCTCGCCGCGCATTACCTGGTGGTTCGACCATCACCTCTCGGCTTTTCTGACCCCGCAGGATCAGCAGCACTTTCTCGACTATCAGAAGAGCGTGACTCCTCCCGGCCGCAAGTTCTTCGACCCCAACTACACCTCATGCACCAGCTTTCTGGCGCACATTGGCGCCACGCGCTTCGGCTTCAACACCGCGCCGGTCACCGAGCTGATTCACTGGGCCAACATCGTCGATGGCGCAAAGTACGAGAGCTCCGAGTCGGCCGTCGAGATGGCAGCTCCGGCGATGAAGCTGACCCTCATCATCGAGTCCAGCCAGGATGATCTCTTCATTCCCCGGCTCATTCCGCTGCTCACCGAGATGCCGCTCGCCGAGGTGCTCAGCCAGCCCTTTGTCGCCGCTCTGCTGCCGCCGCTGCTCGAACGCCATCAGCAGGCCATCGAGCTGATCCGCAGCCGCGCCGAGGAGCGCGATGGCACCATCTTCTTCGACATCACCGACCAGCCGCAAGAGGGCTACAACAAGTTCATTCCCTACTATCTGCACCCGCGCGCGACGTACTCAATCGGCCTCTCCAAGTCCAGCTTCCGCACCAAGGTCTCTGTCGGCTCGAATCCCTGGACCAAGGCCGACCCGGCGAAGATGACGAATTTGGCGGCAATCTGTGAGCGCTACGGCGGCGGCGGCCACGCCCGCGTGGGGGCCATCAGCTTCCCGCCGGACCAGGGCGATCAAGCCCGCGCAGCCGCGGCCGAGATCGTTGCGGAGTTGAGGGCGAAGAACCCGATGGGGTGAGGCTTCCGAGGAAGATTGAAAGCTCAAGGCTCATGCGGGCGGTGGCCGAGCGGGCGGAGGCCGAGCGGGCGCTTCTCTTCCGAACATTTGATGTCGAACGCTGAAACCATGGAGACCATGAAGGCCACGCGCCGCGGCGAAGCCTGGCCGCTTGCCAATCATGGCATCGAAGGTGGATTCTCAGGTCAGGATTGAAGAAGGGACGGGTCTGACGAGGATGCGTATTCGCGATCTTCTCAAGAGAACGACGCAATCCCCCATGGCCCCCTCGTTTTCCGTTCTTTTGACAACCACCACGGCGATCGTTGCGATCTCATCTGTCACGCTGATCGGCTGGGAAACCCATGTGTTGCTCCTGGCTTCGTGGTTGAAGTACGCGGTTCCGATAGCCCCGCTGACCGCGCAGCTCTCTACCGCGTTTGCCCTCTTGCTCCTTGCGGATGCCCTTTGGCCGAACCGGGCTACCCTTCGGATCGCCATGGCTCTCGCAGCGCTCTTTGCCATCTTTGAGTCAGTGCCCGCTCTGCTGTGGAGCGCGAGCTTCGAGAAGCTTTCTGATCTCTTCGTCCTGCAGCACGTGAAGGTCTATCCGGCGATTCTGACGGGCAGGATTTCGCCGCTTACGGCCATCGGTTTCCTGCTCACGAGCTTCTTCCTTCTCCTGTGCGCCATCCGGCGATGGAACCGGCCGGCCAGAGTCGCGGCGGATATTCTGGCGGTGGCAATCTTCTGCCTGGGCACATTCCCCTTGATCGGCTATCTTCATGGGACCCCGCTTCTCTACGGCGGAGGGGTCGTGCCGATCTCTCTGCCGAGCGCCATCCTGTTCATTCTGCTTTCCGTCGCGCTGATGGCCCACGCCCCTGCCAGGTCGAGCGTTCTTCATCTGTTCCTGGGCTCCTCCACACAAGCGCGCCTGATTCGCGCCTTTCTCCCTTCCCTGGCACTCTTGATGCTGGTCGTCTCGCTCTCAGACGCGGAGTTGGTTCCCTGGCTGGCACGCGCCAATCCAGCCATTGTTGACAGCCTGAGCACGATGCTCGTGCTTTCGGCAACGACCCTGGTGATCTTCTTTGTTGCTCCCCGAGTGGGCAGGGATCTGGATGCCGCGCATGTAGCTTTGTCCGAAAGCCAGGGCATTGCTGCCGCCGCCTTCGAATCCTCCGATGGCATTGTGATCAGCGATGCCGGGTGCATGATTCTGAAGGTCAACCGGGCTTTTTCTCAAATCACCGGCTACTCCGCGGAAGAAGCAGTGGGACACAAGACGAATCTGCTCAAGTCAGGCCGCCATGAAGCAGCATTCTATGCGGCGATGTGGGAGAGCATCCTGGCCCGCGGAGCATGGAGCGGGGAAATATGGAACCGGCGCAAGGACGAAGAAATCTATCCGCATTGGCTAAGTATCACCGCCGTGAAAGGAGTAGCTGGAGAGGTCACGCATTACGTGGCGACTCTTACAGACATCACCCAGCGCAAGGAAGCTGAGGAGGAGATCAGGAATCTCGCTTTCTACGACTCATTAACTCGCCTGCCCAATCGGCGGCTGCTACTTGATCGGCTGCAACACGCCCTGGCCGCCAGCGTTCGCAGCCGCGAAAGGGGAGCACTGCTGTTCATCGATCTGGACGACTTCAAGACGCTGAACGACACGCTTGGCCACAATATCGGCGACCAGTTGCTGGCCCAGGTGGCAGATCGGCTGAAAGGCCAGGTACGCGAAGCCGATACCGTGTCCCGGCTCGGTGGCGACGAGTTTGTGGTTCTGCTGGAAGGCCTCAGCGAAGACGCCGAAACCGCAGCCGCCGAAATCAAGCGGATCGGCGAAGGAATTCTCAGCAAGCTCGAAGAGCCCTACAACCTCTCCGGGCATGAGCACCACTCCACGGTGAGCATCGGCGCGGCCCTTTTCGGAGAAGACCGCGAGAGCATCAATGAACTGATGAAACGGGCGGATATTGCCATGTACAAGGCCAAGGCGGAGGGGCGCAACACCATGCGTTTCTTTGACCAGGATCTGGAGGCTACCGTCATTGCGCGCGTATCCCTGGAGAAGGAGTTGCGCCATGGAATCGCGAACGGTCAGCTTCTCCTCTACTATCAGCCCCAGGTGGATAACGTGGGCATCATCACGGGCGCGGAAGCTTTGGTGCGCTGGCAGCATCCCAGGTTAGGCTTGGTGTCTCCTGGCGATTTCATTCCTCTGGCCGAGGAGACAGGCCTCATCCTGCCTTTGGGGCGTTGGGTCATGGAAAACGCATGTGCTCAAATCGCCGCCTGGGCAAGAGATGAGGAGACTGCCCATCTCACGCTTGCGGTCAATGTCAGCGCGCGCCAGTTCCAGCAGCCGGAGTTCGTCGAGGAAGTGTTGACGCTGCTGGCCCGCACACATGCCAATCCACAAAAGCTCACGCTGGAACTCACGGAAAGCCTTCTTTTAAGCAACGTTGAGTTTGTTATTGCCAAGATGACCGCGCTCAATGAGAAGGGCCTCATTTTTTCCCTGGACGACTTTGGAACCGGCTACTCATCGCTCTCATATTTGCGGCGCTTGCCCCTGAGCCAACTGAAGATTGATCAGTCCTTCGTTCGCGATCTGCTCATCGACAGTGACGATGCCGCAGTTGCCGCCACCATCATCGCCCTGTCTCATAGCCTCCGCCTGGCGGTGATCGCCGAGGGCGTAGAAACCTGGGAACAGTTGGAGCAGCTCAAGATATTTGGATGCGGCGCATTTCAGGGATACCTCTTTGGCCGTCCTGTGCCGATCGAGGAGTTTAGGCGCGTCTATTCGGAGAAAAGGCCTTAGTCGAGAGCAGGGGGTTACGCGTTACACCCTGACCTTGATGCTGGGCCACTCCGGCTTGCGATACTGGAAGAACGCCTGCACGCCCTCCTTGAAGTCTTCCGTCGAGCGCTGCAGAGCATTTACTTCGATGGCGTCCTCGATCTCCTCGTCCAGCCGCCGCCGCGCGTGCTAGGCCAGCAGCCGCTTGACCGACTGCATCGCCTGGGGGCTGTTCTGCAGCAGCGTCTGGGTCAGCTCGGAGAGGTCGCCGCGCATCACATGCGAAAGGGCTCATGCGACGGCAGTATTGACTTTACGATGGTGGGCAAAGATCTCTTCCTGCCCCTGCTCGAAGGTGATCTCACCGGCAAGGATACGGGCTTTCACGGCAAAAAAGTTCTCTGATGGCCGAAGCCCTTCCAGAAATAGGCTGGCCTCCGCCTCTGCAAACTCACGTTCCAACTTCTCCCGCTCGTCCGGCTGTAGCATGGGGAACCTCCGTTTTTCAGGGCGATGGAACGCGCTCCACCTGCATCGATTTTATCATCGTTTCCGTTCATTTTCCCGAGCATTTCCCGGCCCGATGTGGCAGACTAAAGCCATCATGCTGATTGAAATTTGGGAGCGCCTACGCGGCTACGACAAGTGGGTTCAGACCGAGGCTAAGGTTGAATCTAGCCAAGTCGAGGAGACTGTGCATTCTACCAGGTACGGTATCGTTTACTCATACGCTTCAGGAGACATACTGATCTGGACTGATCGTCAGGGTGAGAAGCAATATGCAGATTTTTCAGTTCCTGAAGACTCGCCCCTCTATCAACTGGTCGGCGGCGAAACCGTGACCATTCGCTATGATCCGGCAAAACCCGAGCGGTTTTACTTCCGTGAACTGATGAAGACAAGGGTGCATACCCTATTCCAAAGGACAATTGCGTCGTTAATCTTCATAGGGATCTTTCTACTTTTGAGTTGGTTTAGTTGTGTTACACGCAAGTGATGAATTCACTATCAAGCCGGCATGGATGACAGGCCTTTTACAGCCCCAACTCCCCAGCCCGCCGCTTCATCGCTTCCAGGCAAAACCCTATGTGTGCGTCCAGTTCCACGCCCAGCTCCGCCGCGCCCTGCACGATGTCCTCGCGGTTGACGCCGCGGGCAAAGGCCTTGTCCTTCATCTTCCTGCGCACTCCGGCTACTTCGACCTCGACAATCGCCTTGGTCGGCTTGACCAGCGCGCAGGCGGTCAGAAAGCCGGACAGTTCGTCACAGGCGAACAAAGCCTTCGCCAGGTGCGTCACGCGCGCCACACCGCTGTATTGCGCGTGGCCCAGGATCGCTGTGCGCAGCTCGGCGGCCCAGCCCAGCCGCTCCAGCTCGCGCACGCCGACGAACGGATGCTCGGCGGCCGTCGGATGGCGCTCGTAGTCGAAGTCGTGTAGCAGCGCGGTTGTCGAATAAAGCTCCACCAGCGCGGCGCGCTCCGCCTCACCCAGAGCCAGCCGCCCGGCCTCAGCTTCGCCCATCGCCGTCACGCATATCTCAACCGCCAGCGCATGCTTACGCAGATTCTCGCTCTGGGTCCACTCGGTCAGTAGTTGCCAGGCCTGCGCGCGGCCGTAGCCGGATTCGCCGCCCGTTGCATTATTCCTGGTGCAGTCGCTCATGGGTACCTTCGTCCTCGTATTGCACAGCTTGGTTCGTGTTTTTTCTGGTTTCTTCGGTCCTCTTAGGGGTATGATAGGTGAAACTTGGAGTTGTACCCAAGTTTTCACTTGACAATTATGGTTCACTTCCTTGAAGCTGACACATATCGTGGTGCTGAGAAGCACCCCGGAGTCCCTGCTCTGGCACTCCGCATACCACTCATGGCAACCACCCTGGTTAGCATGGAAACACGCGACGTTGTGCGCTGCACCTTCGGCGACTGCAACATCGTCCAATTCAAGACCATCAACGGCCTGTGCAGAAAGTGCCACCGGCCCCTGGAGATTGAGGAGCCCGTCCGCCCCGGACCGATCCCGGTGGACTCCCTGCCTGTCGAACCTTCGTCCGAAGCCGGCCTGAAGGTGGCCGGCCAGGTCAAGGATATCCGCCGCGCGCGCCACCTCAGCCAGCGCCAACTTGCCGGACGCATGCAGGTGCCCCGCACTTACATTTCGAAGATCGAAAATGGCAAGGCCATTCCGACCCTGGGTTCGCTGGAGCGGCTGGCCGCGGCGCTGGGCGTGGACGTGCGCCAACTGGTCCGCGACGCCCGCAGCCTGCACGACGACGAAGTAGCGTCGATCCTGGCTGATCCCTTGCTGGCCGAAATCGCCGCCCTGCTGCCGCAACTGGACCCGCTGCACCGCTCGCTAGTCTACGGTGCGGCGCGCGACATGGCCACAGGCCACCGGCGCTCGGCGTAAACCCGCCATTCAAGTGTGCGGAATCATTGCGGCGCATCGGCGCTTGTGCTACGGTCGATGATGCAAAGCTCTTGCATCCGGCGCCGGCAATCTGCTGCGCCGGAGTTCATGAAGAGGCAATTCCTTTGGTCCCTGTTGGCACGCTGCGCATCGATGAGCTGACCGCCGAGGAGCGCGCCGTCTACGCGACGCTCAAGCCGGAGACTCTGCCCCAGCACGTGGCCATCATCATGGACGGCAACGGGCGTTGGGCCGGCCACCGTTCTCTCAAGAGATTTCTCGGCCACCAGCAGGGCGCCAACAGCGTGCAACTGGTCACCGAGACCGCCTCGCGCATCGGCCTGCCCTGGCTCACCCTCTACGCCTTCTCGCTGGAAAACAATCTCCGCCGCCCCCGTGCCGAGGTCAACTTCCTCATGCGCCTGCTCAAGACTTATCTCGAATCCAACCTCCAGCGCATGATGGACAACAACGTCCGCATGAAGTACATCGGCCGCACCCACGAACTGCCCGCCGAGGTCCAGGAGAAAATGCTCTGGGCCGAAGAGGCCACCGCCGCCAACACCGGAACCACCCTCACCCTGGCCCTCAACTACGGGGGCCGCTCTGAGCTGGTGGACGCCTTCCGTGGCCTGGCCGCCGAGATCAAGCACAAGCACATCTCCCCGGCCCATATCAGCGAGGACGACATCAGCCGCCATCTCTATACCGGGCATATGCCCGACCCCGACCTGCTGATCCGCACCTCGGGCGAGATGCGCCTGTCCAATTATTTGCTGTGGCAAATCGCCTATACCGAAATCTACGTCACCGAGCGCCTCTGGCCCGACTTCCGCGGCATCCATCTGCTGGAAGCCATGGCCGACTTCCAGCGCCGCGAGCGCCGCTACGGCGGCCTCAGCGACAACGTCGTCCAGGTGGAAGAGAATTCCGAACGAGTCAAAATCGCGGCCAATTGATTACCTCCGTTCGCTTTCATGAAGCTTTTTATAGACGAAGACATGACCTTGCTGGTAGGTTCTGACGAAACAGAGTTCGTGGAGGGATATTCATTGGAAAACTCAAAAATGGCGCCGGAAGAAGCGCCCAAGCAAGCGTACCCAGCAGTCCGCGCCAAGCGGAGCGCCGAGCAGTTGCGCTTCCGGCTCAAGGAAGCCATGGCCCAGCGTGGAGCTCCGGAAGCTTTCCTGCATTGGCTGCGCTCCAACGGCGAAAAGCACGCCTGAGGCTCCGTCCCTCCCGACCAGAGGCGCTTCCTTTGCACCGGAATCAGCGGGTTGCCGGCCGGTGCGCCGGTGCCAACCCACGCCCTGACGGTGTATTCTCAACCCTGAATGAAACGATTTCTCACCGCTCTCATCCTGATTCCACTGGTCCTGCTCCTAGTCTTCCTCGGGCCCCGGTGGCTGGTCGCGCTGGCCGTTGCCGCCGTCGCTGCCCTGGCCGCGTGGGAGTTCCTCGGCCTGGCGAAAAGCTCCGGAGCCAACCCGCCGCGCGTCGCTGTGCTGGTGGCCATTGCCGCGCTCTTTGCCGCCAACTTCGCCTGGGACCAGAGAGACCAGATCGCCGCCATCCTCGGCATTCTCAGCCTGGCCTTGCTGGTCTACTGCACCTTTTTCCGTCCCGTCGAACAGATGCTGGCCGATGCCTCGATCTCCATCTTCTGCCTCTTTTACGTCGGAATGACGCTGGTGACCCTGCCCGCCCTGCGCGAAGAGTCCAACGGCCCTTCGCTGGTCGCCTTCCTGCTCTGCGTGGTCTGGGCCGGAGACACTGCCGCCCTTTACGTAGGCCGCGCCTGGGGACGCCACAAGATGGCCCCCTCGCTCAGCCCCAACAAGACCTGGGAGGGCGCGCTCGGCTCGCTGGCAGGCAGCCTGCTGGCCGCCGGCGCCTTGCTGGGCCTGGCGCATCTCTTTGCCACCCAGTGGGATAAGGTTTGGCTCTCGTACCCGGAAGACCTCTGGTACTGGCTGGGACTTGCCGTCCTGGTCAACGTCGCCGCGCAGGTCGGAGATCTGGCCGAGTCCGCTCTCAAGCGTTCGGCCGGCGTCAAGGACTCCGGCAACCTGCTCCCCGGCCACGGNNTCCTCGACCGCATCGACGCCCTGCTGCTCGCCGCTCCCGTGCTCTGGTATGCACAACTGATTCATCAGTGGTTCTGAGCAGGGGCGGGGGTCGGAATCGGGCGAAATGAGCGCTCAGCGCCGCGGTTTCGTTATACACTTTTCTTATCATGGAGACTACAGGTTGCGGTACTGCGATTGTTACGCCCTTCCGGGCGGATGGATCGATTGATGAGGCGGCGCTGCAGTCGCTGGTGAACTGGCAGATCGAGTCGGGCATCGATTTTCTGGTGGCCTGCGGGTCAACCGGCGAGGCGGCCACGCTGGACGAAGACGAGTGGCTGATGGCGATCTGCATTGTGGCCGAGGCGGCGGCCGGGCGGGTGCCGGTGTGGGCCGGCTGCACCCACAATTCGACGCGTACGCTGGTGCGCTACGCCAGCCGGCTGAAGCAGATCCGCGGCGTGGAAGCGGTGCTCTCGGCCAATCCCTACTACAACAAGCCCTCGCAGGAGGGCCAGTTCCAGCACTTCCTGGCTCTGGCCAGGACCGTTGCCCCGCTGCCGGTGGCGCTCTACAACATTCCCGGACGCACCGGAGTGAACCTGGAGCCGGAGACGGTGGTGCGGCTGGCCGAGGCCGCGCCCAACATTCAGGCCGTCAAGGAGTCCAGCGGCAGGCTGCCGCAGATCGCCGAGCTGGTTCACCTGCTGCCCCGCCACTTCAAGGTCTTCTGCGGCGACGACAACTTGGCGCTGGCCTCGATTGGCGTGGGCGCGCAGGGACTGATCAGCGTGGCCGCCAACGAGATTCCCGACGAGATGGGGCGCATGATCCACGCCGCGCTCAGCGGCGATTGGGCGGAGGCCCGCGAACTCGAACGCCGTTACTCGCGACTGATCGACGCCAACTTCTGGGACTCCAATCCCTGCCCGGTGAAGACGGTGCTGGCGCTGATGGGCCGCACGACGGACCACGTCCGCCTGCCGCTGGTGCCTCCCTCGGCGGCCACGCGCGTCCGGCTGGAACGGCTGGCCGGCGAGCTTGGGCTACTTAAGCATCTGCCGCCGCCGGATGGCCCCTCGGAAGTGTTCTAGACAGGGAACAGGGATCAGGGAACAGGGACAGTTGCCGGCGATCCATGATCGCCGGCGACAAGGTATAGACTAATGGAATCGGACGGGCTGTCGAGTCAATGCACGAAGAGTTCCCAAGCCTGCCAGTTGCTGAGAGATACCCCTTTTCGCCAGAGCGCACATCGCCATCCAGGGCTCAGATCCCTCTTCTTACGCCAGGGATGGTCAGGGCGGCGCTGCCGCTGTAACCAATGCTCGGTTCACTAGGTACCTAAGATTTTGGTTACCTATTACTATAAAGGAGCAATTTGCTCGCCAATCCTCAGATAATACTTACAATAATCTCAAGAATGCGTCAAAATTGTCTATAGAGGGGAATGGAAGTGGACGCCACGACAGCGGTGTTTCTAGACAGGAGAGCCGCAGTGGACAAATCGCGCGAAACCGGAATCCCTTATACGCATGACGATAATTCGCCAAAGGCGGAGGATTGCGAAGAGCCGGGAACCCGATGCGCATACAACCGGACCCGAGGATACATTCTCGGCGTCGAGGTCGATTGCGGCGATTTTTCCTATGCGAGCCTCGCCGATCGGTTACCGATGCTCACCCCCAAATCCGGCGCGGGGGTGTGGATGGTCCCATTCAAGGGTATCCCTGCCACGGAAGTGCCGGTCCCGCTCGATCTGATTTATCTGGACGCGGAATGCCGGGTCATTGAAGCTGTTGAGTTCTTTCCCACCTTTCATGTTTCCCCTTCGAGTCCGCCGGCGGCCAGCGTGCTGGCTCTGCCCGTCCACTCGATTTATGCATCGCATAGCCAGCCGGGCGATCAGGTGGCCTTCGGTCTTGTCGATCAGGTCGAGAATGAACTGGCTCGGCTCTTCGGTCCAAACGCCTCTGCCAGCGTCGTGCAAGAAGCGCTTGGCGCGCAGGAGAAGCCGGTAGTAAGAAGCACCCCCGCTCCACAACCCGTATTGGATCGCCCCATCGCGGCGCCTGCCGCGCCTCCGCCAGCTCAGGAGGCTAGCCAGGCTGAACCGTGGAAGAAGAACACCAGCAAGCCGAAGAGCTGGCTGCAGCGGCTTTTGGCTCCAGAACCTCCAGAGCCGAGGAAGACTCTGCGGGCAGTGGTGCCCGATCTGGCTGCTTACTTCTGGACCGGCGGCGCTCCGCAGCCGCATGCCATTCGGAATATCAGTTCGACGGGAATGTATGTGGTGACCGAGGAACGCTGGTACCCCGGCACGCTGGTGCAGATGACGCTGAGAAAAGCAGACCGCGAAGGAACGGGTCCGGAGGCTTCGATCGCCCTGCTGACTCGTGTCAATCGCTGGGGCAACGACGGCGTTGGCCTGGGGTTTGTGGTGCGAGATAACCACGCTCCGCGCACCGGAGAAGCTCGCATGTCCGAAGCCGTCGAGCGGGAAGTGCTGGATGAATTCCTGGCGCGAATTGGGCATGGCAAAGGCTAATATCCGCAAACAAATCTTCCTGAGAAGTTCTCTTATCCGACCAGCGCCTTCTTCACCATCTCGCTGACCGTGCGGCCTTCTGCGCGGAGGCTGGCGGCCTGGAGTTTTGCCTGGACGGCTTTCATCACGGCACCCATCTCCTTGGGGGTTGGGGCATGGCCGATGGCGGCGGCGACTTCGGCGACGGCTTCGGCGACCAGGGCGGCGAGGGCGGCTTCGTCGAGAGCCTTGGGCAGGAACTCCTCAATGACGACGATCTCGGTGGCTTCGGCGACGGCCAGCTCCGGACGGTTGCCCTTGGTGAACTGATCGATAGAGTCGCGGCGCTGCTTGATCATCGTGGCCAGGGCCTGCTGCTCCTCGGCCGGAGTGAGGGCCTCGCGCTTCTCGATGAATTTGTTTTTGAGGGCGTTCTTGATGAGGCGCAGCGTGGTGGTGCGGACTGCGTCATGCGCCTTCATCGCGAGAATGACCTGCTGGTTGACCTGGGCTTCGAGGGAGATTGCTTCGCTCATATTCTTCATCCTAACTCTGGCACCTGCGGTGCTGCAGCCGCTCGGCACCTGCGGTGCGGCCAACCGCTCGCTATCCGCTCGCAAGAGGTTCGTGCATTCCCAATTCAAGAATCCCAAATTGCGGTACTTGCGGGCTTTCAGGAAACGCAAAAATGAGGGCCTTTCTGGCCAGAATGGCCTCCTTTTGGGCCTAAAAGCGGGTAAAAAACTGGGTTTGCCGTTACTGATTCTTCAACAGGCTAAAAATGCAAGCTATTGAAATATATAATGTTACAAGCGAAGCATGGGTCGAAAAATGATTTCCACAGGGTGGGGGGGTGGGGGTCGAGGGAATTTTAGGGGAAGATACGGCGAAAGGGACTAAGGAACAAGGACCTGGGACTAGGGACTGAGGTTGCGCGCGATGGAGATTGGAGGGTGGTCATTTGGGCCTCGCATTTGCGACTGATTTTATTGTGCGCGCGGGGAGGGAAATAATCCGCAAACCACCTGCGATGGGGCCAGCCGTTTGCGGGCCGGTCGCGGAGGGTTCGTGATCTCCCAGGTCTCAAAATCGAGACCTGGGGCACCCGGCACCCGGCCAGTTGTCATAGAAGGAATCCAAAATCAACAATTGATCTCATGGCAATGGTTGAAAACTGAAGACGCCAGCAAACAGGAGTTGGCCCGCGTATGATGCTCGCAGAGTCTGTACAGGCAGACGAACGCGTCAACAGGTCGCAGGTCTGTCAGGCCGACGTTTTGGAGGATATCCTTGAATCGCGAATTGGCATTGAAGATCGCGCTGGCGGTGGTGGGGTTGCTCTTTATCGCTCTGGCCTACCCCATGGTGGTATTCATCCGACAAGCGCCTGCACTTTCTATGCAGTTCAGCCTGTACGTCACACTCGGCGTCTTTCTACTTTTAGCCATCCGCAATCCGTCGGCGAGTCGCAGCGTAATCGCCTTCACAGCATGGTCGAGTTTCGCGCACGCCGCTCTCATGGGCACCCAGGCATGTCGCAACATGGTCGCACGCGGAGAACTGATAGGGGTGGCTGTTCTTGTGCTTATCGGCGTCGTCTTGATCGCGCTCGCACCACCGAACACAGCTGAGCGAAGCTGATGCAGTCGCGGTAGCACTTCTTCGAATCGCGGATAACGTTCCCACAAATGATTCCATCCTTCCTGGAAGCCGAAAACGACGCTGGGTTGGTCCATTGGTACAAGTTATGCGGGGAAGATGGCTTTGACCTGGAGCCTTCCGCCCATCGCTTGAATGTAGCTGGAGACGTACATATCGGTGCGCTTCTCCAGGCGCGAGACTGCGCCCTGGTTGACCTGAAGAACCCTGGCCTGATTGACCTGGGTCAGGCTGCGGGCGCTCGATGAATTTGTTTTTGAGGGCGTTCTTGATGAGGCGCAGCGTGGTGGTCGGACCGCGTCATGGGCCTTCATGGCGAGGATGACCTGCTGATTGACCTAGGCTTCGAGATAGATGGCTTCGCTCATATCCTTTATTCTAATCCGGCGCCTGAGCCACCTGCGGAGGGCCAATAGCTCGCTGAGGGTTTGTGGTCTCCCAGGTCTCAAAATCGAGACCTGGGGAACCCGGCACGCGGCTTCATTACTAGGCAGACTTGGGACCCGCGCCGCGCTTGGCAGCGAGGGCGTGCATCTCCTTCCCCATCTTGCTGTGATTGATTGCCAGTTGGATCAGCAGGTTAATAAAGTTGCCCGTGACCCAGTAAAGCGACAGCCCCGAGGCGTAATGCCAGAGAGAAAAGCCCACAGCGGCGGGCATCAGGATGGCGAACATCCGCCGCTGTGTGGAACTCATGCCAGGCGTAGGCGTAATGCACTGCGTCAGAGACATACTCCCAATAATAAGAAAAGGTAAAATGTGCAGCGGGTCAGGCAAGGAGAGGTCGGTAAGCCAGAGCCAGTGGGCCTGGTGCAACTCGGCAGCATTCCGCAACACACTCATGTAGGCAAAGAGCAGCGGCATTTGCAAGAGCAAGGGCAGACAGCCGCCATACAGATTTGCCCCCTCGGCTTTGTAGAGAGCCATCATCTCCGCGTTCTTCTCAGCGTGCCTGGGATCGTTGATCTTGAGGTGTGCATAGCGCTTCTTGAGATCGTCAACCCTGGGTTGAATACGCATCATTTTCAAAGAAGATTTCATCGACATCATCCGCGGCCAGAAGATCAGGATGTTGAAGATCACAGTGAAGACGATGATCGTCCAGCCCCAATTGCCGATACCGTGCCCGTGGAGAAAGCGCAGTGCTATGTAGAGAGGTTTGGCGATGAAGGTCAGCCAGCCAAAATTGCTTTGCGGCTCGGTCGACTGGCCGTTAGCCGCCGGTGCGGGCGTTTTGGCGATGGCCGCTTGAAGCGTCTGCGATTGCATCGGACTGGCTAGGGCCGGTGCATCGGGTTTGAATCTCTGAGAGTGTTGGTAGCCGAAGAGAACGATGAAGGCCAGCAGGGTAATGGCCAGCAGAGAGCGCAAATCGCCATGACTGCCGGAATTCCACGGTTGAAGATTAGGATTCTGAATTTCAGGCAAGGGACACATTCTCCTTCCGGGACGATGGCCCGGAGAACCGTTGGAAGAGACATACATGCATGGCCATCGAAGGCCGCCATGCGCTTGCAATCCAATGGAATCAGGAGAATAGAGGCGGGGGACGCTGGAAGGAAGGGGCGAGACTTGGCCCTGGAGCTACGAAGAACAGAGGAACGCTAACCCAACGGTTTCTGCGATCCAGGATTGGTGCAACCCACGATAGCGGGAGAGTCTTGAGGCAGGCGGTGATCGTGTGGTAGATCGCTGGCGAGTTCGCAACCACGAACATCAGCAGGCAAGTCAGTAAGAGGAAGGAAACCATCCCGCTTATCCCTGCTATCAGGATCAACTGATGGTACGGAAGACTCAGCACAAACAGGCAAAACAACTGCTTTGCGACCATTTGCCCGTATCCTTGAGACTTCGTCACACTCACTCCCTCGCAGGTTATTATACAACCCGGCAGATGCGTTATGTTCACTATGATTGCGCTGTTTCCAGCACGTTCTGCGCGGGTTCGGCGAGGGTTTCAAACTGCTCGATCTCGACTTCGCCCTCGGGGAAGATAGCCTTGACCTGGAGCCTTCCGCCCATCGCCTGAATGTAGCTGCGCAGCGTGGAGACGTACATATCGGTGCGCTTCTCCAGCCGCGAGACTGCGCCCTGATTGACCTCCAGAACGTTGGCAAGATTGACCTGAGTCAGATTACGGGCTTCGCGGAGTTGATAGAGCCTCATTACGATCGCGGCTTCCTCGACACTTTGTCGTATGCGCGCCTCGGCCTCAGGGGAAAGAGTTTTGCGAATATCCGTCCATTGTTTAGCCATGATTTCGCTCTCCCTATAAACAAAGCTGGTTGAGAGTTGGGACTTCTCCATCTTTTTGTCAATACTCGCGAGGACAGGCTTACCATTTCGCAGGTTAGCACCCGCTTCGCGGGAGGTGGCAAGTTAGCGAGTACGCGGGTTCATTGCTGGCGTACCTTGCAGTGGCAAGCCGGTCTGCTCTTCATGAAATATACTTTCAAAGTGATATGCCGTCAAGGGTATAACTGCGCCTTGGAGGGTTTTATGGAGTGGAAATTGTGCCGTTTTGGGGCGAATGGTAGATTTCCACAGATATGTTATTCACATAATCCACATAATTGTGTATTCTGTGATTGATGGATGGCCGTGGGGAAGTGAAGCCGCACTGAGGTTGAGAAGAACCTGTCCGGCTTTGGATGAAAGAGGCTTCGGCTTCCCCCGCAGGCCCCGTCAGAAATCGAGGAGATAGCCATGATTCGCAAGACGCGCTTGTTCACACCCGGTCCGACGCCGCTGCTTCCCGCAGCCCAGTTTGCCATGGCGGCAGCCGACATTCACCACCGCACGCCGGAGTTTCGCGCGCTGTTCCTGAAGGTGCTGGGGCAGTTGAAGGTTTTTATCGGCACGCAGAACGATGTGCTGCTGCTCTCGTGCTCCGGCACAGGCGCGATGGAGGCTTCGGTCTCGAATATTACCTCTCCGGGCGACCGGGTGCTAGTGCTGACGGCGGGCAAGTTTGGCGAGCGCTGGGTGGATCTGGCCAAGGCCTTCGGCTGCGTGGTCGATGTGATCCAGAAGCCCTACGGGGAGACCTTCGATCTGGCCGAGATCAAGGCGGCGCTGAAGCCGGAGCACAAGGCCGTCTATATGCAGGCCTCGGAGACTTCGACCGGGGCGAGCCACAATGTGGAAGCGGTAGCAGCGCTGGTCAAAGGCACGGACACGCTGCTGATTGTGGACGGCATCACCGGCCTCGGCACGCAGACCTTCGACGTGGACGGCTGGGGCGTGGACATTCTGATCGGCGGCTCGCAGAAGGCTGTCATGATTCCGCCGGGGCTAGCGTACCTGAGCGTGAGCGAGAAGGCGTGGAAGGCGATGGACGCCGCGAAGAGCCCGCGCTACTACTTTGACCTGCGCAAGGAGCGGAAGAACCAGGTCAAGGGCGAGACTGCTTATACGCCTGCGGTGGCGCTGGTTGCCGGGCTGGGCGCGGCGCTGGATTACATTGCCGGGCAGGCTGGGGGCGACCTCGAAAAGGGCCGCATCGCGCTGATCGACAATGCGCAGGTGAATGCGGCGGCGACGCGCGCTGGCCTCGTGGCTCTCGGGTTCACGCTCTTTGCGCCGGCGTCTTCCTCGGCTGCGGCCACTGCGGTTGCCGTGCCGGAGGGGATGGACTCGGGCGTCGTGGTGAAGGCGTTGAAGGCGAAGTTCAGCCTGGTGACGGCCAACGGACAGGGCACGATGCAGGGCAAGATCTTCCGCGTCGCGCACTTGGGCTTCTTCGACTTCCTGGACACAGTGGCGTTCATGGGAGCGATGGAGCACATTGCCAAGGAGACGCTGGGGTTGCCGGTGGTCTTCGGGCAGGGCGTGGCGGCGGCGCAGGAGGTCTTTGCAAAGACAGCTTCTAGCCACTAGCTTCTAGCTGCTAACTTGTTGCCGCGGATTGAGATGCAAGGTCTCCCAGGTCTCAAAAACGAGACCTGTTGCACCCAGGGTTTGTGTTTGATTTGAGAAAGAAGTGCTTTTAGCTAGAGGCTAGAAGCTAGCAGCTAGGAGCTGTTTTCATGTCTGAATTAAGTTTTGGGGAGAAGCTGCTGATTGCACGCAAGCAGCTCGACCTCTTTCAATACGAGATGGCGGAGCGGCTGGGGGTTCATGCCAATTCGCTGACCAAGTACGAGCGGGACGAGGGCAAGCCGCACGCCGCGGTGGTGCGGATCTTCGAGATGCTGTGCGAAAAGGAAGGCATCCGCTTTGACGAATATGAAGCAGGGCAGAAGGACAAAGGAGAGAGAATGAAGATCGTTCTGGCAGAGAAGGTTTCTCCGGCGACGCTGGCCGTTTTTGCGGCCGAGCCGGGGTGGGAAGTTCTGACGCACGACCAACTGCCGGATGGTTTGCCGGCTGCCCTGGCCGACGCCGATGCGCTGGTGGTGCGCAGCGCGGTGCAGGCCGACGATGCGCTGATGGCCTTTGCGCCCAAGCTGCGGGTGATTGGCCGGGCCGGGGTGGGCGTGGACAACATTGACGCGGCCGCGGCCACGCGCCGGGGCATAGTGGTGATGAATACGCCGGGCGCGAATGCGGTGGCGGTGGCCGAGCTGACCATCGCGCTGATGCTGGCGCTGGCGCGCAAGCTGCCCATGGCCAACGCAACCATGCACGCCGGCAAGTGGGAGAAGAAGAGCTTGCAGGGAATGGAGCTGCGCGGCAAGACGCTGGGCATTCTTGGCTTGGGACGCATCGGGTTGGAAGTCGCGCGGCGGGCGAAGGGTTTTGGGCTGGAGATCATCGGCAGCGATCCGTTTGTCTCGGCCGCGGTGGCGCGGGAGAACGGCATTCGCCTGGTGACGCTGGACGAGCTGCTGGCCGGCTCCGATTACCTGACGCTGCACGTAGGTTTGACGCCGCAGACGACCGGAGTCATCAACGCGAAGACGCTGGCGACGATGAAGAAGGGCGTGCGCATCATCAACTGCGCGCGCGGCGAGCTGATTGACGATGCGGCGCTGGTGGAGGCTCTCAAGAGCGGTCAGGTGGCCGGCGCGGCCCTGGATGTCTTTGCGGTTGAGCCGCCGAAGGAGTCGCCTTACGCGGCTCTGGACAATGTGATTCTGACGCCGCACATCGCCGGCTCGACGGGCGAGGCGCAGGAGGCTGTGGGGATTCAGATTGCGCGGCAGGTGCGGGATTACCTGAAATTAGGAGTCGTGCAGAATGCGGTGAATCTGCCCTCGCTGAGCCACGAGGAATATGTGGTGCTGGCGCCGTACATTGATCTGGCCGGGCGGCTGGGCAGCTTTTTGGCGCAGGCGGGTAAGCACGGCATCGAGGCGATTGATCTGGTCTACGGCGGCACGCTGGCCGACGCCAAGATCGACCTGGTGCGTAACGCGGCCATTGAGGGACTGCTAGCCGGCTCGGAGAACGTGAACCGCATCAACGCGGCGTCGGTGGCCGGGGAGCGCGGCATTCGCATTCACGAGGAGAAGGAGGAGAGCCATCGCGGCGGGGCGACGACTGTGCTGACGATCAAGCTGCACACGGCCAAAGGCGAGAACAGCGCCACGGGCACGGTGATCCGCGGCGAGCAGCCGAGGCTGTTGGAGTTCGACGGCATCGACATCGAGACGCCGCTGGAAGGCAACCTGCTGGTCTGCCGCAACCTGGACGTGCCGGGGGTGATCGGCAAAATCGGGTCGATCCTGGGCGAGCAGGGCGTGAACATCGCCAACTTCGCTCTGGGCCGCGAGCGCGCGGGAGCCAAGCCAGTGAAGGCGCTGGCCGTGGTTCAGGTGGATGCGCCGGTTTCCGACAAGGTGCTGGAGGCGCTGGGGACGATTGAGGCGCTGATCGAAGCTAAGCCGGTGCAACTGCCGGAGGCAGGCGTCTGAGGTGTGTGATCCCACCCTAGCCGCAAGAACAAAAACGCGGCGAGGGTGGGGCACCCGGCGAAGCTGAAAAAGGAGATTCCGGATGAGACTGAGACTCACTGATTCCCAAATGCTTGAAAAGCGGTGTCAAGCCTGGGAGAAAACGCGCCAGCGCGGACAGTTTCTTTACGCTCTCGTTCGAGGCGTGATCTTTAGTGGCTTCTGGTTGCTTATTAGAATTCCCTTTTATGGCGTCGGCAAACATGGGATGTCCTACGAATCGATGGCCATCGTATCGATTATCGTTTTTCTAATGGGATGCTGGGAAGCACCTAAATCATGGGATAGAGCTGAAAAGCGTTATGAAGCGGATAAGCAATATCTTGAGGTGATGAGGCAACAAGACTCAAGCATTGTAAGTTAGGCTGCTGACTGAGGCGGGCTTCTAACGGCGGGATTCATACAGTCCCAGGTCCCAAAATCGGGACCTGGGGCACCCGGCCGCAGCCGCAACGAAAGAGAAAGGACACCGCAAACCAGCGGTGGCCTCTTGGTTTTGTGTGGCGCCCGTCTAGCCGAAGACGCCGGAGTGGCCGAGCCAACTGCGCAGGTAGGCGACCTGGCCCAAGTGATAGGTTTCATGCCAGGCCATCACACCGATAAAGCCGCTGACCTTGCCGTCCGGGCTGGGCGGTCCGGGAGGGGCGGGGGCGGCCAGCGCCTCAGGGGTGAGAGAGGACAGGGTTGCATCCAGCGCGGCGGCGGAATCGCGCCAGAGGGCCAGCAGCGCTTCGGGAGCTGGGTAGTTGGCACCCGCGTCGAGCTTGGCGGAGCGGGCGAAGGGTTCCAGGCCGGGGCAGGACCAACTGCCGCCGACGCGGTTGATGAGCGCATGGCGAGCCCAGAGGACATGGCCGACGATCCAGGTGATGTGATTCGAATGATCGCTGGGACGGCCGAGCCATTGCTCGGGCGTGAGATCGGCGACGGCCTTTTGCAGTGAGCCGGTGTTTTGGGCGAACTCGCCGGCGGCGCAGGCGATGACAGCAGAAACGGGCATGAGGGATACCTCCGAAGGGGATGGGGCGTTCAAAATCTATAGAGACAGGGATACACGATGGGATGGGATGGGGTCAAACGATGATACACCCGCTGCCAATTTTAGGTGCCCATGGCGAGTCTGAAAGATGTGCTGCAAAAGGCCAAGGTGTCCGGGCCGGGACGCTTATGCGGTGTATTCAGCTGTATGCCGCTACTTACGCGCGGCTTAGGTAAGCGCCTTCGCTGGTGTCGACGCGGATTTTTTCGCCTTCGTTGATGAAGGCGGGAACCTGGACGACGAGGCCGGTCTCGGTCTTGGCGGCCTTGGTGACGCTGCTGGCGGTGGCCGACTTGAGGCCCGGCTCGGTTTCGACGACCGTCAGCTCGACCGAGGCGGGCAGGTCGACGCCCACCGCCGTGCCGTCGTGGTAGCTGACCTTGATCTGTAGGTTTGGGGTGAGGTACTCGATGGCGTCGCCCAGCGTGGAGCCCTTGAGGACGGTCTGCTCGTAATCGACGGGGTTCATGAAGTAGTAGTCGTCGCCGTCGTTGTAGAGGAACTCCATCGAGATTTCGTCCACGACCACCTTGTCGATGGCGTCGGCGGAACGGAAGCGCTCCTCGAACATGGCGCCGGTGCGGATGTTGCGCAGCTTGGCCTGGATGAAGGCGCGCAGGTTGCCGGGGGTGCGGTGCTCGACCTTGAAGACCAGGTGGAGTTGGTCTTTGTGTTTGATGATCATGCCGGGACGCATTTGTGTGGCGGGAATCGACATATTTTTTCTAGCTCCTTGCGGGGGGTGCGCGGATTGCGCGAAAGATTTGGCCTTGGCCCAACTTCCATTGTAGCTTAGGGGGGATTGGCAGAGTCACAGGCGCGCCGTGTCGCTTGTCCTCACCGGGATTCCCGCAGGGGCTAAAGCCCAACATTTATTTTGTTGCATTTACGGCACGACTGAAGTCGTGCCCTGACGCTTCTTGCAACCCTGAATGCGTTTTTTCGCAGCCTGTGAAACCGTGCCCTTTCAAAACATCGACCTCATCAGAGATTCTCTATGGACATGCCGGGCCACATAGATAGTTGCCGTCGGAGTCTTGTGTCATGGTGGGCTCGGTCGAGGGATGCGTGTCCGGCGCCGACTTGCTCAGGTCCCAGGCGAGCAATTGCGATCCGTCCGCGTTGAGGAAGAGCGTGCTGTTGAGGTTGTCTTTTGGCGTGATGATCTGGTTTCCCACCAGGACACCCCCCTGAGTCGCCTCAAAATAGATGCGTTTGAAGGTTCTGCCTTGCGAGTCGGGATTGGCATCGGCAGCGGCGGGAGCAACGCCGATGACGCCACGGTTTATCGCTTCTTCAAGAGAGAGGTTGATGGCAAAATTCATGCCATCGACGGTGACAAAAACGCCGTCGCGGTGCTTTCCGTCATCGCCGAAGGGCTGAGCGACTTTGAACCAATACCGCGCGCGCAGCGTGCCGGGAACTACTTTGAGGCGAGTTGTGTTGGGAAATCTCTGATAGAACGTCTTGTAGGCGTTTTGCGTTGCGGCCTTGAGGGTGGCCTCCCATGCGGCAAACTCGTAGGTTTCCGACTGGGCTGCAACATTGATGACTGGAGTGGGCAGTTCCACTTCGGCGACCCTAACGGGTTGCGCGGCGGCCGCGGGTGCGGCGGGTGCGGGCGCGACAGGTGCGGGTGCGGCCGGTGTGAGCGCGACGTGTTCGGGTGCGACGGATGCGGGTGCGACGGATGCGGGCGCGGCGGGTGCGGGCGCGGCGGGTGCGGGCGCGTCGGATGCGGGTGAGATGGGTGCAGGCACGGCCGAAGCGGCGCTCAGAACGCCCAGTGTAAAGACGACGTTGATCGTGGTTTGAACTTTCACAGGCTCGCCGTTGACCAGGTAGGGCCGATAGCGCCAGGTTCTGACGGCACTGAGGGCGGCGTCCTGCAAGAGGGCCTGCCCAGTAACGACATGCAGGTCTTCGACGCTTCCGGTCTTCGATATGGCGGCTTGGAGGACCACTGTTCCTTGTATGCGCGCGGCCTTGGCGACGGGCGGATAGACAGGATCGGTCTTCTGCAGCAACATACCGGCCATGACGCCCGCGGGGACCTCGACTTTACGATAGTTCAGCTTGTCGGCCAGCCTGCCGAATCTCGATTCGGATGAGGGTTGCGATTCGGAGGAAGTTTGGGCGAGAACGGGGGTGAGCAGCGCACAGAGGCAAGAACAGAGCAAAACGCATGCAAAATGCCGCATTCCGAACGGCCGGACGCGGCGGAGATTCAGTAGAGCCATAGGAACTCCTAAAAAGGGGAGACGACGGGAGTGTAACAGAAAGCAGGCAGGGCTGGCGAGAGGCAACTGTTCTTGCTGGAAATGCCGTAAGATGGTGATTGGATTGCCTTCAATCTTTTGCCCGCCGGCAAGGGGCGAATGCGAAGCCATGACCCAGCCTATGACAAATCCTGCATCCAGTTCAGAGCGTTTTTACCTGACCACGCCGATCTACTACGTGAATGCGCGGCCTCACCTGGGGCACGCTTACACAACCATCGTCTGCGACGCGATTGCCAGGCGCAAGCGGGCGCTGGGCATCGAGACCTGGTTTCTGACCGGCACGGACGAGCACGGGCAGAAGATCGAGCGGTCTGCGGCGCTCACCGGGCGCACGCCNNCGAGTTTGCCACAGCCATCTCCGGCGAGTTTCGCGGGCTCTGGGAGCGCCTGGGGATCAGCAACGACGACTTCATCCGCACCACCGAGGAGCGGCACAAGCGCGGAACGCAACGGCTCTTCGCCGAGCTGCGCAACCGGGGTTTCATCTACAAGGGCGCGTATACCGGGCAGTATTGCGTGAGCGACGAGCTCTATGTGGACGGGCCTCCGGGGACGGTGTGCCCGGATTGCGGCCGGGTGACGGAGACGGTAAGCGAGGAGAATTACTTCTTCAAGCTGTCGGCCTTCGAGCGCAAGCTGCTGGAGTTTTATGAGGCCAATCCGGGCTTCATGGGGCCGGAATCGACGCGGCGCGAGGTGCTCTCGTTTGTGCGCGGAGGGCTGAAGGATCTGTCGGTAAGCCGGACGAGCTTTTCGTGGGGGATTCCGGTTCCCGGCGACGAGAAGCACGTGATCTACGTGTGGCTGGACGCGCTGGCCAACTACATTACCGCGCTGGGCTACGGGTCGGATGCGCCGGAGGACAAGGCGCGCTTTGAGAAATTCTGGTCGGCGGATTTGCACCTGATCGGCAAGGAGATCAGCCGCTTCCACTGCGTCTATTGGCCGGCATTTTTGATGGCGGCGGGGATTGCGCTGCCTCGCTCGGTGAAGGCCAACGGCTGGCTGCTCTTCGACCAGGGCAAGATGTCCAAGTCTCGCGGCAACATCGTAAGGGCCGAGACCGTGCAGGAAGTTTTGGGCGCGGATGCGCTGCGGTACTTTCTGCTGCGCGAGATTCCCTTTGGGCAGGACGGCAGCTTTTCCTTCGATGCTCTGGTCCAGCGATACAACGCGGATCTCGCCAACGGCTATGGCAACCTAGTCAGCCGCGTGGTGAACATGGTGCACAAGTACTTCGGCGGGGTTTTGCCGGAGGCGGGCGCGGAGACGGCTGCCGAGGCTGCGCTGCGCGAGAGCGCGGTGAGAACGATTGCGGCGTTTGGGCTGGAGTTCGACGAAATGAACTTCTCCGAGGCGCTCAAAAGCCTGTGGGTTTTGGTGGCGGAGACCGANNATCTTGCCGGAGTCGGCGGCGAAGGTGTGGCGGCAACTCGGCCAGGGCGAGATCGCGGCTGCCGCACGCAGTGCTTTTTTGACGGAGATTGTATGGGGCGGATTGCGGGCCGGAACAAAGTTTGGCGAGCCAGCGCCGCTGTTTCCTCGCGCGGAGAAGGATGCGGTGGAACGGATGCAGAAGATCGAAGAGCAGAACAGCTTGAGCGTCACCGAGGCCGCGGGCGGCAAGGCTGTTTCCCAAAATGAGCCAGCGGCCAACTCGAAACCTTCCCCGCAAGCTGCTGCGCCTGCCGTAAAAACAGCCATTCCGGCTCCGGCAGCAAAGATCAGAGAGAAAGAGGCAATCGTGAGCGAAGAAACCGAAAAGCAAAAGTCTTGGGACAAAGTTCCAGTCGATTCAATTGGCGTTCAGGCCGAGGATGAAGCACTGGCATACGAAACCGTTGCCCAGGCATCGGTTCCGGTTCCAACCGAGCCAGCCGCAGCACCGCCAGCCCCAACGCAGGTGGCCGCAACGCAAGAGCCGCAGCACATCACCATCGACGACTTCATCAAGGTCGATCTGCGCGTGGCGCAGATTCTCGTGGCGGAGCGGGTTCCCAAGGCCGACAAGCTGCTGCGCCTGGAGGTCGATCTTGGCTATGAGAAGCGGCAGATTCTGGCTGGCATTGCGCAGTACTACGAGCCGGAGAAACTGATTGGGCGGAAGATCGTGATCGTGGCGAATCTGGCCCCCCGCAAGATGCGCGGCCTGGAGTCAAATGGAATGCTGCTGGCGGCTTCGCTGGAAGACGGCACGCCGGTGCTGGCCGGTTTCCTGGAAGATGTCCCGCTGGGCGCGCGGTTGAAGTGAACGTAGACTCGTTGTGCATTGTATGGAGAGTAGGCATTGCTGATTGATTCTCACGCTCACCTGGACAGCCCGCGCTATGACGGCGACCGCGAAGCGATGCTGCGGCGGGCGTGGGAGGCGGGCGTGGGCGCCGTGCTGGCGATCGGCATTGGCGAGCAGGCAAGCGGGATGGATGGGGCGCTGGCCGTCTGCCGCGAGTTCAATGGGCGGGACGGTATCCCGAAGCTCTACGCCAGCGCGGGCGTTTATCCGCACAACACGGCGGAGATTGACGACAAGATTCTGGGCAAGCTGGACCGGCTGCTGGGGGAGCCGGAGGTGATCGCCTGCGGGGAGATCGGGCTGGATTATTTCCATGAAGGCGCGTCGCGCGCGGTGCAGATGAGCGGGCTTGCGCGCCAACTGGAGATTGCCGCCAGCCGGAAGCGGCCGATCCTGATTCATTGCCGGGCAAAGGATGGAACTACCGACGCCTGGGAGTATCTCTTCGGGATTCTGGAGACGCACTGGCGGACGACCGGCCTGGGCGGCATCATGCACTGCTTCGGCGGCGGCTGGGAGCAGGCGCGGCGCTCGCTGGAGCTGGGCTTCCTGGTGTCGTTTGCCGGGAATCTGACCTACCCCAAGGCACAGGCGTTGCGCGACGTGGCCGCTCGGCTGCCGCTGGACTCACTGCTGGTGGAGACCGACGCGCCCTGGCTGGCTCCGGCGGCGCAGCGCGGCAAGCGCAATGAGCCGGCATGGGTGGCGCAGACGGCGTCGGTATTGGCAGGGCTGCTGGGCGTGGAAGAGGAAGAAATCGCCGCAGCGACGACGAAGAATTTTAATCGGCTGTTTGGCTTTGGGGGGATCTGACAAGTATTGTTGTAAGGCAGGTATTGCCTTTCAAAGTTGAAGGACAGGAAGCGTATGGCACAGGAAAATTCGTTCGACATCGTCAGCAAGGTGGAGATTCAAGAGGTGCGCAACGCCATCGACCAGGCGCTGAAGGAGATTCGCCAGCGCTTCGACCTGAAGGATTCCCACTCCGAGGTCAAACTGGCCGAGGGCGACAAGGAGATTCAGTTGGCCTCCGACGGCGAGTACCATCTGGAGGCGGTCAAGGAGATTTTGGGCCAAAAGCTGGTCAAGCGCGGCGTCTCGCTGAAGAACCTGACCTACGGCAAGCTGGAGCCGGCGCTGGGCAAGACGGTGCGCCAGAAGATCACCTTGCAGCAGGGGATTCCCATCGAAAAGGCCAAGGAGATCGTGCGCCTGGTGAAGGACGCGAAGAAGAAGGCGCAGGCCAGCATCCAGGGCGATACGGTGAGAATATCGAGCAAGGACCGCGACGAGTTGCAGGCGATTATCGCCCTGCTGCGCGGCAAGGATATGGGCGTCGAATTGCAGTTCACCAACTACCGCACGAATTGATTTCGTGACAGTTCGATAGTGAATGAGTGAAGAAGTGAATGAGTGAAGCAATAATGGCGCGGGTTTTTCACTTATTCACTCATTCACTGACTCACTCATGATTGTTTCGCATTTTAATTGTCACCGTACTAGCCTATCAATAACGAACACGGAAACCGGAGAGCTTTGAGCACATTGGCGATAGCGACGGCGAAAGAGGTCTTCGAGCTGCTGCGGGACGACCTCGTGGCAATTGAGCAGGAGCTGGGGCGCGACTCGGCCTCCGGCGTCAGCACCATCACGGAGATTGCCGAATACCTGAGGGGCGGCGGCGGCAAGCGCATCCGGCCTACGCTGCTGCTCTTGTCGTCACACGCGCTGGGCTACACCGGCCAGGCTGCCATCCGGCTGGGAGCGGTGGTGGAGATGGTCCACTCCGCGACGCTGGTCCACGACGACATCATCGACAGCGCCAATGTGCGGCGCGGGCGGCCCTCGGCCAATACCACCTGGGGCAATGAGAAATGCGTGCTGGCTGGCGACTGGCTTTATATGCAGGCCTTCAATGTGGCTCTCAAAGAGAAGAGCCTGCGCGTGCTAGACCTGCTGATCGGCTTGACCCAGCAGATGGTCGAGGGCGAGCTGCTGCAGATTCAAAAGCTGGGCCGGGCCGTCAGCGAGGCCGAGTACTACGATCTGATCTATCGCAAGACCGCCTGCCTGTTTTCGGTTTCGATGCGGCTGGGCGCGGTGCTGGCCGGCGCCACGGAGGCTGTGGAGGCGAGCCTTGGTGCGTATGGCAGGACCGTGGGCCTGGCCTTTCAGATTGTGGACGACGTGCTCGACCTGACGGCGACCGAAGAGGTTCTGGGCAAGCCGGTGGCCAGCGACCTGCGCGAAGGCAAGGCGACGCTGGCGGTGATCCACTCGATTGACCACGGCACGGCCGCCGACCGCCGGACGATTCAGCGGGTGCTGGACGACCGCAGCTTCGAGAATGTGAGCCGCGAGAAGATCCGCGAGATTCTGCTGCGCAACGGTTCGGTGGAGTACGCGATGGGTGTGGCCGACCGCTACGCCGAACAGAGCCGCCAGGCGCTGGCCGCCATCGCCGACTCGGAGTACAAACGCGCGCTGCTGTGGGTGCCGGATTTTGTGGTGGCGCGAGAGAAGTGAAGCCGGGCACGCTTACGATGCACTAAACTCAAACCGTGGGCTTTCAGGATTTTCTCGGCAACCCGGCGACCGTCACGCATCTGCGCGAGAGCATTCGCGCGGAGCGCTTTCCGCAGTCGCTGATTCTGGCCGGCCCGCGCGGTGCGGGCAAGTACACGCTGGCGCTGATGCTGGCGAAAGCCGTCAACTGCCTGCGACCGAAAGAATCGGATGGCCTGCCGGACTTTTGCGGCGCCTGCGCCAACTGCACCCGCATCGCCCTATCCGCTGACCTGGACGCCCTGGTCGCCGAGGCCGTCGCCGCCCGCGACGAGCTGCGCGAGACCGACAAGCGAGAGACCCGCATCCTCATCCAGACCCATCCGGACCTGCTCATCGTCCCGCCCGACCCGCCGCAGCTGCTGATCAAGCTGGGCCAGGTCCGGCAGGTGATCCACGTCGCCTACTATCGCCCGCCAGTCGAATCGCGGCGCACCTTCACCATCTTCACCTCGTCTGCTTTCATGAAAGAGGCTGCAAACTCGCTGCTGAAAGTTTTAGAGGAACCGCCCGCGCACACATCGCTCGTTCTGCTCACCGAGAATCCGCAGGAGCTGCTGCCCACCATCCGCTCGCGCGCCGTGGTGCATCGGCTGGGCGCGATTCCCGCCACGGAACTGGAAGCACTGCTCCTGAAGCGCCGCCCGCTGCTCAAGGCGCAGGACCGCGCTCTGACTGCCCGCCTCGCCGAGGGCGCCGTGGGCCGCGCGCTAATCCTCGACCTGGGCGTTTATCTGGCCAGCCGCCAGGACGCGCTCGTCCTGCTGCGCACCGCACTGCGGGAACCCGATTACTCCACGCTCTTCCACGCCACGGAAAGCTACCGCACCGGCGCCGACGGCCAAGAGAAGACCCTCAACCTGCTGCGCGCGCTGAGCAGCCTCGTCGAAGACCTGCTGCTGCTGGTGGCCGGCACACCGCGGCTCATCCGTAACCTGGACATTGAGGGCGAACTGGCTCGCCTGGCTCAGGGTCTCACGCTCGATTGGATTGACTCCGCTGCACACGCTTTGGTTCGCGTGGAGTCGGGAATGCGGCGCAACCTGCTCCGTTCGCTCTCGCTCGACGATATGGCAATCAGTCTCGAACGCAACTAACTTTTTCAGGAGGAGTTATTTGATGAACAATGAACCCATTCCATCGCGCGGCGGCAAGCAATCCGTCCTACTCGCCCAGGCGCGCACGCGCAGGCGGCCGGCCGCCGCCGCTCCCATCTTCCTGACCTCCCATATCCCGGAGCAGGATATCTCGGCGCACCAGGCCGAACTCTTCTACCTGCAAAAGCAGATTCAGGCGCAGACTCCCATGGTCATTATTCTTGAAGATGGGGAGAAGATCGAAGGCTGCATCGAGTGGTACGACCGCGATGCCCTCAAGATACGCGGCCGGCAGAAGACCCTGGTCTACAAATCCGCGATCAAGTACATGTACAAGTTCGGCGACCCGGGACAGTGATTTCCGAAGGAATTGTGGATCAGGCGCGCGAAAAAGGCTTTGCGTGGAGATAGTGATACTTTGGCGTAAATTTGGCCAAGAAAGGTCAGAGAACAGCGGGTTATTCCCTCTTCCCTGCCTTGAGCAGCCGATCGCGAATGGCCGCGCCAATGCCCTCGGCCGGCGGCAGCGGGCAAAGAATCACCGTGCAGCCGGCGGCGTCCAGCCGACGCAGCCCCGCGTAGAGCGTGCGCGCTAGCTCCTCCGGCGCCGCCCAGCGCCCCCAGGCAAAGACCGCCGCCGCCCCAGCCGGCGCATGGATGCCGTTCGGCAGCATCACGCCCACCTGATCCTCGGGCAGGTCCTGCACCGCCCCTTCCAGCCTTGCGGCAAGCTCGGCCAGATCGCCTTCGATGAGCAGCAGCCGCGCACGGGGCGCATAATGGCGCAGCCCCAGCCCCGGCGAGGGCAGCGCCTGCCTCGGCCTGGCTTGCAGAGCGCCATTGTCGCGGTAGATCTCCACAGCCCCGGCAATCTCTCGAATCTGGAGACTCGTCACCGCGCCCGGCCGGTAAATCACCATCGGAGTCTGGCAAGGGTCCAGCACCGTGGATTCGACGCCGTGCTCGGTAGGACCCGCGTCAAGGACAGCATCGATGCGCCCATCCAGGTCGGCGAGCACGTGGGCGGCGGTGGTTGGGCTGATGTGGCCAAAGAGATTGGCGCTGGGCGCGGCCACCGGAACTCCGGCGCGGCGAATCACTTCGAGCGCGACCGGATGGGCCGGCATGCGCACCCCGACAAGAGGGCGGCCAGCGGTCACGACATCGGGCACGGCAGGGGTGCGCGGCAGCAGCAGCGTCAGCGGACCCGGCCAGAAGGCCGCCATCAGCTTGCGCGCCGCTTCGGGAACATCCCGTACCAGTCCGTCAAGCATCTTTTCGTCGGCGATGTGCACAATCACCGGGTCCCACGCCGGGCGCTCTTTGGCGGCGAAGATGCAGTTCACCGCCGCCGCGTCCAGCGCATTCGCTCCCAGGCCGTACACGGTCTCGGTGGGCAGCGCCACCAGTCCCCCAGCGCGCAGAATCTGCGCGGCACGCTTCAGGGCCTTCTTGGCCTCGGCACTTTCCAGGTTTGCCGGATCGACCACAAATCGCAGTGTCTTCACACTTTCATTGTCGCCTGTTGCAGGCGAGCGCCGCCACCTGCCGTATACTCACTGCTGACGATGCCCATCGAGACCGAGATCAAATTTCGCGTGGACGACTTGGCCGGGCTGGCGCGGCGGCTGGAGGCTGCTGGCTTCACTCTGCAAACCCCGCGTGCCTTCGAAAGCAATGTGCTCTACGACACGCCGGACCGGCAGATGCGGGCGCGGACGGAGATTCTGCGCATTCGCGGCTATGCCGGACGGTGGTTGGTGACCCACAAGCGACTGCCCGACGTTGGCCCCGGCGAAGACACCCACAAGCACCGCATCGAAACCGAGACCGAGGTGGCCGACGGCGCGGCGCTGGAGGAGATTTTTCTGTCACTCGGCCTGGTTGCTGCCTTCCGCTATGAGAAGTGGCGGGCCGAGTGGACGGACGGCGAGGGGCATTGCGTCGTCGATGAGACGCCCATCGGCAATTATGCCGAACTGGAAGGCTCCGCCGAGTGGATTGACCGCGCCGCCGCCCGCCTGGGCGTCGATCCGGCTCGGTACATTACCCTCAGCTACGGGCGGCTCTTTGAGCTTTGGCAGGACGAGCGTCACTCCGCCGCCCAGAACCTGACCTTTGGCGACTGCGCTGAAGGCTGAAAAGCTGAGGGGAGAGCCTTTAGCTTCTAGCTTCTAGCCGCTAGCTTAAAACCTGTCGCGCAACAGATTCGCGGCTCACTCTGATTGCAAATCGAGGGTTGGTTCGCCCCAAAATCGGCCATGAGCTAGGAGCTAGCTGCAGGAAGCTGCATTTCCGGCAATGCCCTCCTTCCCAGAGTAATAAGATTCTCAAAATGCGTTAATGAAGATTCCCTGATCGCCGATAACCTCAATGGACAGATTGAAAGCTTCAGGGAGGAGTCCAACCCGGCGGGGTCGCGCACGCTGGTGTGGTCAACAGATGTTCGCGCTTGTCCTATGCGCGCTGTTCGCCCGGCACGAGATTTTCTGAAGATGCGATTCGCGCATCGCGAGAACCAGGGATTTTTTCAACAATCCGCCTGCATGGCAACGGTCTGTGTTCAACCAGGCCGCGATGCAGGCAAATGGAAGCGAAGCAGGCCATGGCCATTCCTCTCCAGATCACCGACTCGTCAGTCGCGATCCAGTTGTCAGTCGCGATCATTGATGCGAATGATCAGCATCGCCGGGAAGTAGCGAACGCGCTGGCGGGATTCCAGGGCACAACAGTGCGGGAGTATTCTACCTTCCCTGCCAGCCTCGACGATCTGCCCCAGATGATGGAAAAGCGTTACGACGCCGTCATCATCGGCCTGGACAGCGATCCGGAGTACGCCTTCGATGTAGTGGAGAGCCTCTGCGACAATAACTTCACGACCGTGATGGTCTAATCGGAGCAGACCCAACTGGAGCAGGCCGTGCGCTTTATGCGCGCGGGCGCCCGCGAGTACCTCACTCTGCCGCTCGCCCGCGCTGAAATGGCCGGCGCGCTGGCCCGGATTTCGATCCGCCGTTCGGCGACTTCCCACGGCAAAAGAGTCTCGCGAAAGCTGTTCGTCTTTCTGGGGGTGAAAGGCGGCTGCGGAGTGACCACCATCTCCTCGAATTTCGCCGTGGCGCTGGCCCAGGTGTCCGGCCAGCGGACCCTGTTGATCGACTTGGGACTTCCCCTCGGAGACGCGGCGCTCAACCTGGGGATGATCCCTCAGTACTCGACCACCAACGCTCTGTAGGACTCCAGCCGGCTGGATGCGAATTTCTTCCGCTCGCTGCTGGCCAAGCATAGTTCGGGATTATCCGTGCTTGCGGCTCCCGGCGAATTCTTTCCCGCGCAGGCATCCACTGAGGCACTCGATAAACTGCTGGCCGTGGCGCGGCAGTGCTTCGATTATGTAGTCGTCGATGCCGGTTCGAGAATCGACTTGAAGGATACGTCTCTTTTTGATGAAAACGCCAACCTCTATCTGATCACGCAGGTGGGCATCTCCGAACTGCGCAACGCCAATCGCATGGTCACGCAATTCTTCTCCGCGCGCGGCCACAAACTCCAGATTGTGCTCAACCGCTACACGCCGCACGCTCTGCTCTTCGATGAAGCACAGATTGACAAGGCCCTCACCCGGCCCGCCCAGTGGAAGATTCCCGACGATTTTGCCACCGCCCGGCGCACGGGAAACTCGTCAACCCCGGTGGTGTTTCAAGACTCGCCCATTGCCAGGACGATCCGGCAGATGGCCAGAAACGCCTGCGGCCTGCCCACCAACCTGGAAAATAAAAAAGGCTTCTCTTTCTTCCGGCCGTTTGCCAAACCCTTACTTGTAATTCCGGAGCCGTAAGAAGGATGAATCTGGCCACCTGGCCAGCTACTTTCCTGCCCCGCAGCACTTCTTGTACTTTTTGCCCGAGCCGCAGGGGCAGGGGTCGTTGCGGCCTACCTTTTCGCCGGTGCGGCGCTGCGTGGGCAGACTGGCGTCTCCCGCGCCAGCAAAGCTGGCCGCCTCCAACTCGCGCTGCTTCTTGCGATGGAACTCCTTCTCCAGCGCGTCAATGGTCGTTGTGGCCTGGCGCGTGTGGATAGGAATCTCTCTCGGCTCAGCGTCGAGCGTGACCGGCTGCGATGCGCTAGCCACCGGCGGCGCCTTGGGAATGGGGCGATTGGGCCGCGGAGCCGCATCCATCGGCTGGCCGTCCGGACCCAGAATCTGCATGCGGAAGAGGAAGCGGACCGTGTCCTCCTGGAACTTGAGCATCATCGCCTCGAACATGTCGTAGGACTCGCTCTTGTACTCCACCAGCGGGTCCTTCTGCGCATAGCCGCGCAGATGGATACCCTCCTTCAGGTGGTCCATGGAGAGCAGATGATCCTTCCACAGCCCGTCAATCACGTTCAGCATCACCATGCGCTCGTGATAGCGCATCTGCGGTGAACTGAGAATCTTCTCCTTGGCGTCGTAGTCCTGCTTCAGTTTGTCGAAGATCGCCTCGCCCAGCTCATGGCGGTTGAGTTGGTGCGGATTGATTCCGGTAGCGCCGATATTCAGCGAAGCGTAGTTCAGCCCGAAGTGATCGACGAGCTTCGCGTCCATCCCCTTCAGATCCCACTGGTCCGGATGCAGCTTGGCGCCGGCGAATTCGTCCAGGATTCCGCTCAGAATCCCGCCGACATAATCTTCCAGGATCAGTTCCTTCTGTTCGGCTTCTTCGAGCAGTTGTCGGCGCAGCCCGTAGACCGCCTCGCGCTGCTTGTTCATCACGTCGTCGTACTCGAGCAGGTGCTTGCGCGACTCGAAGTTCTGCGCTTCCACTGCTTTTTGTGCACCCTCGATGCGCTTGGAGATCATCTTCGATTCGATGGGCACGCCCTCTTCCATGCCCAGCCGCTCAAGCAGCGTGGAAACCCACTGCTTGGCGAAGATGCGCATCAGGTCGTCTTCGAGCGAGAGATAGAAGCGCGACTCGCCGGGATCGCCCTGACGGCCGGCGCGCCCGCGCAACTGATTGTCAATGCGCCGCGACTCGTGGCGCTCCGTGCCCAGGATGAAGAGGCCCCCGGTCGCGATTACCTGCTCGTGATCCGCGCGCGCCTTTTCGGCGTGGACCTTGAAGACCTCGCCCCACTCCGGCTCGGCAATCTCGTACTCCTGGCCCTGGTAGTAGAAGCGCTGGAATCCCGGCGGGGCCATGGGATTGATTGCGCCCTCGTTGGCGCTGATGGCGCGCGCCTTGTTCTTCTTTGCCAGCTCCTGGCGAGCCATGAACTCCGGATTGCCGCCGAGCAGAATATC
>PMTP01000100.1 GCA_003167305.1 Acidobacteriaceae bacterium | reverse complement strand
CGGGTGGCGGGAATGGTGCCGAAAATCACCCCGACCGCAGTTGCCGCGGCCAATGCGATGACCACCGACCAGGGCGAGATCGGCACCACGTAATCGGTGAAGAAGCGCACGGCCAGCGGCGCTGCCAATCCGACAGCCGTGCCCACCAGCCCGCCGATCAAGGAAATAATGATTGCCTCGGCCAAAAACTGGTACTTGATCTCGCGGTAGGTGGCGCCCAGCGCCTTGCGTATGCCGATCTCGCGCGTGCGGGCACGGACGGTGGCCAGCATGATGTTCATGATGCCCACACCGCCTACCGCCAGAGTCACCGCCGAGACAGCCAGCAGCATCCACGTAATGTATCTCGTGACCTGGTTGGCCATCGTCAGCACATCCGTCATGGTTTGTGCCTGATAGACCGAGTTGGGGCGGTGGCGCGCGCGCACAATGCGGACAATCTCTCTTCGGGCGTCAGGCACCTCGCCCATCGAGCGCATGGAAAAGTAGATCTGGTTTACATTTTCCGTGCCGGTGAAGTAGCGGGCGACGGAAAAGGGAATCAGGATGGTCTGTTCATCAATCTCCGATTGGCCAAAGTCGTCCATGCTTTTCTTGAAGACGCCGATGATAGTAAAAGGAATGCCGCTGATCTCGAAGTTCTGGCCGACGGCCGCGTCGTCGCTGCCGAAGCGCTCGCGGGCAAAAAGTTGAGTCACCACGGCGCATTTAATGTGCGCCGCGTCGTCCGTTTCGTCCAGAAAGCGGCCCTGGGGCACCACCAGGTTGCGGATCTGCTGGTACTGCGGACTCACGCCCAGCACCAGCGTGTCCTTGTTGATGCCGCCGCCGAAGTTGATCGGGGTGTGCATGGTGAGAATCGGCGAGGAGTAGAGCACGCCGGGAACCTGCGCCAGCACCGCCTTCTCATCGTCGCGGGTAAGGTAGTCGTCGTAGAGGGTGCGCTCCGATGCGGTAGAGCCGCCGCCGGAGTATTCCAACTCGACCGAGTTGGTCATCACTTTCTGAATCGACTCCATGACGAAGCGCTGGCCGGTTAGCCCGATGGTCACCACCAGGATCACCGAGGCCGTGCCGATCACCATGCCCAGCGCCGTAAGCGCAAAGCGCACCTTGTTGGAGCGGAAGCTGTCCGCGGCGAGCTTCAGAATCTCGCTCAGCACCATGGTGTGGCGGGCGCTCAGCAGTGTCTCCTGAAAGGCGTGACGGCGGGCCTGCTCGCTCGGTTGCATAACTACAGCTTACAGTTGTCAGTTCTCAGTTGTCAGTTCTCAGTTGTCGGTGGTCAGTGAATTGGGAGAATGGGCCGTACGAAGAGCAATCTTTTAGGAATGATGTACAGAATGCCTGCCGTGTGCTGATTCCAGCCAATTGACATGTGAAAACTGAGAACTGTCGCAAAAAAACAACCCCGGCCAGAGCCGGGGTCGTCGAGCAATAAAACCTGGAGCGGCTTACGCCTTGGCCACAACGCGGCCCACTTCCTTCAGGCGGGCGGCCTTGCCGCGCAGTTCGCGGAGATAGAAGAGCTTGGCGCGGCGCACCTTGTAGCTGCGAATCTTCTCGATCTTGTCGATGACCTTGGAATTGAACGGGAAGATGCGCTCCACGCCCTGCCCAAAGCTCATCTTGCGCACGGTAAACGTGCCCTGTGGGCCTTTGTTGATGGCGATGACCAAGCCTTCAAAGGCCTGCAAGCGTTCCTTGTCGCCTTCTTTGATCTTCACTTGGACGCGAACCTGGTCGCCAGGCACGAACTCGGGGAGGTCGGTGCGCTTGAGCTTGTCTGCCAGGCGCTGCATTACGGGATGAATGGACATTGTGTTTTCCTGCTGATGGACTCAGAACACTCAGTTTATCAGAGAACTGCTTATAGCGCCTAATTCCTTTGGTCAGCCGCTTGCGCTATAGTTTCCCGTATGGATGAGAAACGCGAATTGCTGCGCCACACGCTGGCCACCGTAGCCTACCGGGCCGCCCGTGCCCTTGAAGGCGCGCCCGATCATTTTGCCGGGTTTACCGCCGCCGGACGCCTGCCCGTGCAGATACTGGCCCACATGGGCGACCTCTTTGACTGGGCGTTGAACATGGCCCTTGGGCAGGAGCGCTGGCGCGACACCCAGCCGCGCGCGTGGGCCGAGGAACAGCAGCGCTTCTTTGAGTCGCTTCAGACCTTCGATGCTTTCCTGGCCACAGGCGGGCCGCTGCACGCCCCGGTCGAGCAGTTGTTCCAGGGGCCGGTAGCCGACGCGCTCACCCATGTCGGCCAGTTGGCCATGCTGCGCCGTCTCTCCGGCAGCCCCATCCGTGGCGAGAATTTCTTCGTCGCAGACATCAAGGCCGGCAAGGTGGGCGCGGCTCAACCCGCGCCGCTCAAAACGTTCTAATCGCGTTAGCGAGTACTTCCATTATCGAAGCAAATTGGGTTCACCACCCTAGCCGATGCAGTCTGGGTGCCCCGCCCACGCCGCGTTTTTGTTTTTGCGGCTACGGTGTTCCCAACGACAGGTCTTCGTCGTTGGGGTGATCTTGGGTGGGAATCCACGAACTTCATGGCGCGTAAGCGCCGCTTGCCTGGACGGCGAGTCCCGCCACCGCAGGTGGCTATTGTAACGACAGCGGCTTCCATGCCCCATCCTGCTTCAGCGCCAGTTGAATCGGCCGGGGTGGGCCTTGCGGCGGGACGGTGACCTCAAGCCACAGCTCCTGGCCGGGCTTGAGCGGCGTCGGGTCCGCCGCGTGCTCGGCGATGAAGAAGTCCACCGGCTCGACGACGCGCAGGGCGTCGCAGGAGGCTCCCGGCATCGCCATGACTTCCACGCCCTTCGAGGTAAGGTCAGCCTCCGGAATGCGGATCGCCTGCAGCTTGTTGCCTTCCACCTTGAGCTTGGCGCGGAAGCGAACGGCTCCTTGCCAGTTGACGGTGAAGCCGTTCGGCTTTGTGGTTCCGTCGGCGTTGCGCGGGAAGATGGCATGCAGGGCGCTGGGCAGCGTGCTCTGGCAGCCGTCCACCGTCAGCCGCAGGCTCAGGTAGCGGCCGCGCATCACCATCTCGGGATCGTAGGCCGCCGTGCGCGTCCAGACACGCGGGCTGGTCGAGCGCTGGTAAAGGTACTTGGCCGCGATCGACGAGACCAGCGCCAACTGAATCACCAGCAAAACGATGGAGGTTCCAGAGAGCGAAGTATTGGCAAATTTCATAGCGCCTCCTCTGTTTTATTGTCGGAAGCATCCGCTATTCCCATGCCAGCGACAATTCTGCGGCGGGTCTTTTCCAGCGCCCATCCGCCGGCGAGAAAGAGAATCCCCAGCCCGATCAGGCCCAGTGAACGATCCAGCTTGTCGAAGATGTCGCTGAAGTAGAACCAGATCACTGTAATGGCAAAGCCCACAACGCCCAGGTTGACGAGCACTTTGCTGGCCAGCCGCACACCCCACCAGACGACAAAGAGGGCAACGGCGGCTTCCAGGGCTTGGGAGATCAGGACACGGCTAAAATCGCCGAAGAGGTGACTGAAAGAGAGCCAAAGCGCGGCAATTGCAAACCAGAGAACGCCCAGGCCGGCAAGCGTATGTGAAAGATGACGGAAGCCCCACCAAATGATGAAGACGGCAAAGGCCGTGACCAGCACGTGAGCGGCCATGTTGGGTTCGTAGCGCACATTGGAGCCGTGAACGTTTCCGTAGTTGTAATACTCCGTCCAGGTTCGCTGGCACCAGGGCAGGGCAAATGCAAAGACGATCGCGGCAGCTACCGGAATCGCGCTCTTGCGGAACTTGAATACGGCGAAGAGAAGCGGAATTGCGGCAACGTCCACCCAGCCCCAGGTTTGAAGCCCGAGCGAAATATAGGTATGGTCCCCCCATGAACTCCATCCCTCCAGCAGAAGAACGATCCCGGCTTTTGCGGCGAAGGCCGCGGCCACAAAGAGAATGCCTCGGACAATCTTGCGCTTGGAGCCAAGAAAAAACGTCAGGTAGAGCACCGCCCAGACGATCAGGAACCGACCCGCATAGACGTTCTCGCCGATGTGGCCTTCGGCGTAATAGGAGAACTCGGAGAGAATCCACGCCGGTGCGAGCAGCAAAGTTAGAACTTGCTGCGCCTCGTCGTGCAGCAAAATCCATCCGGCCAGCGCGGCCACGGCCCATAGTAGCACCGCCGCCGGCCAATGCTCCTGAATGTTGAAGATCTGTCCGACCAGGAAGATGGCCGCGCCGGTCGAGAGCGTTCCCACAGCGTGCAGGGCCGTCGAAAGCCCGTGGAAGCGCGAGCGCGCCCAGCCGCCGCCCAGGTGGAAGACGCTGACCATGGCGAGGACCACGGCCAGCCGCGCGCCGGGGCCGATCTGATCCCAGTGCGCCGAGACAAAAAGCGCCACGCCGCAGGCCAGCAGGATGGCTCCGAGAATGAGTACGACGATGACCTGCCAGCGCAAGCCGGCGGGCTTCTTCTGCTCGTTTTCATAGGCGCGGATGCGGCGCGCCATCTCCGCATCCAGGAGGCCGGCCGATTGCCAGCGGGTTAAGTGCGATTCAAAGTCAGCCATAAACAGTCCGCCAACAGTAAAACATATTCGGGTTACTTCGGGCGCGGATATTTCCGCCTATATCATCAAAGAGTATGAAATTCGAGATCATCACGATCTTCCCGGAGTTTTTCTCGAGCTTCTTCGAGAACGGAATTCTGCGCCGCGCGCTGGCCGAGGGGCTGGTAACGGTGGAGGTGCATGACCTGCGTGCCTTTACCCACGACCGTCACCGAACCGTGGACGACCGCCCCTTTGGAGGCGGCGAGGGGATGGTCCTGAAGCCGGGGCCGTTGGCCGAGGCGCTCGCCGCGCTGGGCATTGCGCCCAAGGTAGAGCGCCATGCGTCGAATGCCGCGCAAGCGGGCCCACCGCAAGTGGTACTGCTCTCCGCGCAGGGCCGTCCCTTCACCCAGGCGATGGCGCGGGAGCTGGCCACGGAAGAGCGCGTGGTGCTGATCTGCGGCCGCTACGAGGGCGTCGATGAGCGCATCAACCAGCTCTATTGCGACCTGGAGCTTTCCATCGGCGACTATGTGCTGAGCGGGGGCGAGCTGGCCGCCGCCGTGGTGGTCGATGCGACGATGCGCCTGCTGCCAGGTGTGCTGGGCAACGAGGCATCGGGGGAGTTTGAGAGCTTTGGCGTCGCCGACGCCGAGATCGCCACTGCCGAAGATGGCGTCCCGCGTTCGCAGCACGGCTCGGGCGGCCTGCTCGACTATCCCCACTTCACCCGCCCGGCCGAGTTTAGCAGCCTGCGCGTCCCGGAGCCGCTGCTCAATGGCGACCACGCCGGGATTCGCCGCTGGCGGCGCGAGCAGCAGTTGCGCAAGACGCTGGCCAACCGGCCCGATCTGCTGGCCGGCGCAGCGTTAAATAAAGAGGACCAAAAAATTCTGGAGGCGATCCGGAAGGAAACTAAGTGACCAAAGTGAAAGAAAAGTAGAGGCCACGCGTGCTATCCTGCAAGGCAGAAAATTTTCTTGCTTTGGAAATACCGAGGTAATGTATGGATTTCGATTATGTTGTTTTGCCGGCCATCATTTTTGTGGTTGGCGTTTTGGTGATTTGGTTGAGCGTTCGCCGCTTTCGTTCGCTCTCCACCAAGAGTTACCGCACGTGGCGGAAGGTTGTCGAGCGCATTGTTCTTTCAGTCGTGGTCATACTCGTGGCTGTCTTGGCCGGCAGCAGCGCCTACAACGCGATCGCTGTTCACGGTTTCTGGGCAACGAATCAGCCTCCCGGCGCTTTCTACTCCGTCAATGGCCACAGGATGCACATCATTTGCACAGGTAGCGGTTCGCCCACCATCGTATTGGAAGCGGGTTTGGGAAACGACTCGATGACCTGGGGAGGGGTCCAGCCGGTGCTCTCCAGCACCACGCGCGTCTGCTCGTATGACCGCGCCGGTTTCGGCTGGAGCGACGCGCTGCCAGCTCCGCGCGACGCCGACCATATCGCCGCCGAGTTGCATGAACTTCTGCTTGAGGCCAAAGTCACCGGCCCCATCGTGCTGATGGGACATTCCATCGGTGGAATGTATGAGCGTGATTACGCCACCCGCTATCCGGCGGATATTGTTGGGATCGTCTTTGAGGATAGTTCCACGCCTTTGCAGGACGAGAACCCCGTGTTGAAGGCCGCTTCCGGCAAGGTACCACCACGCTGGGCGTTTGAACTGCTGGCAAAATCCGCCATGAGTATAGGTGTTCCGCGCCTCATGGGGATGTGTTCGCAATCCATCAAAGGCTTTGATGCCCGGGCTGCAAAGTTGCAGGCGGAGGATATCTGTCATACAAATGTCAGCGCGATGTTTGATTATCTGGACGGCATGAATCAATCCGGCCAAGAGACCGTTCATACCGGACCCTACGGCGCGCTTCCGATTCTCATCATCTCGGAGGATCCCGCCCAGGCGGTCGCCGCTTCATCGACAGATGCAGCGAACGTCTTTTACGGAATGCAGGAAGACCTGAAGAAACTCTCCACGCGCAGCCGCAGAATCATCGCCAAAGGCAGCACCCACTACATTCATATTGACCGTGCGGAGCTGATCGAGAAAGAGGTGCCGCTTTTTATCGAGCAGATTCGTGGAACAGCGCCTCAGCCCACGAATTACGGTTCAACGATTACTGAATAGGCTGGAATTTTGCGCGATTGAAAATGGTTTGCGGCCTGGCTTATTTGCGGGAAGTTTTTCCTGGAAGATTCAAGTCGGTCAGTCCATCCGGCAAAGCCATTTCCACGCGCCTTGCTTGGAGGTTGATGCTGCGCAGGTAGCTTTTGGCGAAGGGCACAAGCACCTCGCCTGCCGCGCCGCGCACCACTAGCAGAGCCACCGGTCCCGCTGTTCGGTCCACATTCTCGATTTCGCCGATGGCGACCGGAGCAGTTTCGGCCACATCCACCAGCGTGCAGCCGATCAGGTCGCCGATGTAGACCTCGTCCTCGTCCAGCGCGGCCCGTTCGGCGCGGGGAATCGTGACGATCAGCCCGTTGAGCGTCTCGGCTGCCGTGATCGAATCCACCCCGGCAAAGTGCAGCACGATGCCGCCCTTGTGCTGCCAATGAGCGATGAGTTCCACTTCGCGGGGAGTAGTTTTTCCCGCCGGGGCTAAAGCCCCGGCTGTATTAGATGCCTTTGCGGCACGACTAAAGTCGCGCCCTGACGCTTGTGGCACTGAGGAAACGGCACCTTGACCCAATAGCGAATATGCCTCGCGCGTGGAAGCGCCGCCACCCGCACCGGAGGTGCCGCCCAGCAGCCAGAGCCGCTTGCGTTCAGCAAATTTTTCAGGGAAATCGGTGAGAAGCTCGGCGAAGACCTCGCCTTTGCGGCCTTGTGGGTGGCGAATTCGCGCCAGCCAAACCCAGTCTTCAGGCACAGTCGTCTCAGTCGGCAGAGCGGGGCCGGACCCAGAGGCAGCACCCATCTCAGGGCTCGTCTTCTTCTATAATGTCGAGCGTATAGCGGTGATGCAGCTTCATGCTGACGGCGCCCAGGATGGTGCGTACCGAGCGGGCGGTGCGCCCCTGCTTGCCGATCACCTTGCCCACGTCCGTCGGCGCAACGCGGAGCTTGATCACCGTGCTCTCCTCGCGGCCCACGCTCTCCACTTCAACGGCGGCCGGTTCATCCACCAACGCCCGCGCAATCTCGCGAACCAGTTCTTCCACTTCGTTCATAGTGTTTTGGGTCATGCTCCTGCCCTGACCGGATACGATCAGAAATTAACGACCAAGAATGAGCAATTTTGCTCGCGTGCGCATAGTAGCAGCACAGACCCATCGCCGTCAGCAAATACTGTGCGCGCCGGCTCGAAGTCCCGCTCGCACGCTCCGGGGGAGGAGAAAAATCAGGCCGCGGCCGGCTCGGCAACCGGGGCGGGGTTCTTGGCCACCAGCTTGGCGACAATCGGCGTCAGTTGCGCGCCCATGCTGCGCCAGTAGGCGACGCGCTCGTGCTTCAGATCGACCGTGGCCGGCTCGGTGCGAGGGTTGTATGTGCCGACGACCTCGATGGAACGGCCATTGCGGGCGCGGTCTTTCTCGATGACCACGATGCGGTAGCAGGGCTGCTTGGGGGCGCCAAATCGCGCCAAACGAATCATTACCACGGGATACGGTTCCTTTCGACTTCCAATGCTCTGTTGTGGTTCCTGGGGGTCTTCTGGGTTGACTCGGACTTGCCTAGCCATTTGAGGGCCAGACCTATGCGTCCGACCGCGCAAGACACAACACCTAAGTATCGCCGAAAACAGGCCTGTGAAGCAAGTCAGCCTTCTCGCCGCTGATCACAGTAACCCCAATACCGGCCTGAGCGGTACCATAAAGTTGAAACCGGCGGTTCTTTTCTCCTCCGCCGCGGAGCGCGCGCAGATGGTTCGTGAGTACTACAAAGGCTATTCCAGCCGCCTGGGCCGGGAGATGGAAGCGCTTATCTTCGGCGCTACTGGCCTGCCTGTCGTGGTCTTCCCCACCTCCTGCGGGCGCTTCTTCGACTTTGAAGACCGCGGCATGGTCGCCGCTCTTGCCGCCAAGATCGACTCCGGCCAGTTCCAGCTCTTCTGCGTCGACTCGGTGGACGCGGAGAGCTGGTACAACCGGGCTTACGCCCCGCGCTGGCGCATCACCCGCCATCTGCGCTACGAGGATTACCTGCTCCACGAACTTCTCCCGCTGATCCGCCAGCGGAATCCTGACCCGCGCCTGCTCTCGCTCGGTTGCAGCTTTGGCGGCTACCACGCGGTCAACATCGCCTTGCGCCATCCAGACCTCTTCACCGGCTTCGTCTCGCTCTCCGGCGCCTTCGACCTGAAGAGCTTTCTCGGCGGCTACTACGACCAGGAGTGCTATTACAACCTGCCCACGCACTACCTGCCCAACCTGACCGACCCCTGGTTCCTCGACCGCTTTCGCCAGAACAGCTACGTGCTGGCTACCGGCCAGGACGACCAGTGCCTCGCGCAAAACCAGGCCCTCGGCCGCATCCTCAGCGACCTGCAGATTCCCCACCAGCTCCACATCTGGGATGCAAAAAACTCCCACGACTGGCCCACCTGGCAGCGCATGATGCGGGAGTATCTGTGACAGGGAATAGGGAACAGGGAACAGAGAATTAATTGCCTGCACGAGGAATTTTGATATAACTCAAGAAGATGGGAGGCTAACTCGATGAGCGAACTCAACCCTTATGCCCGCTTTCTGGATGGACGGCCACTGGAGGCAATTCTTGCGGATACCGGCTCAAGCCTCGCCTCGCTGCTGGAGGCCATCGGTCCAGAGAAGGCCGTAGTCCCGCCTGCCCCCGGCAAATGGAGCCCGGCGGAGATTGTCTGTCACCTGGCTGACTGCGAGCTGGTCTTTGCCTTCCGGCTGCGTCAGACCCTAGCCGAGGATGCGCCGGTGATCCAGCCCTTCGACCAGGAGAAGTGGGCCGCAACCTACTCAGGCATCGCCGCCGAGCAGGCACTCCAAGTCTTCAATGCCGTGCGCCAATGGAACCTGCGCCTCATCGCCTCAGCCCTTCCGGCGGCGGCGGGCAGGCCGGTCACGCACCCTGAACGGGGCACAATGACCTTCCTGACTCTCGTCGAGACGATGGCCGGCCACGATCTCAATCACCTGGGGCAATTGCAGAAATTGAGTTAATCTTTGATCTTTTTCAGCAGCCAAGCCATGTTTTTCCCCAGGGTTTTCATCGTCCGCATACCCTCAATGTCGCGCTCCACATCGCCGATCTCGCGGCCGATTCCAATATTCCAATACGTCGATCCCGGCACAATCATCTCGCTGATCAAAAAGAAATGGTTCAGCGTATCGAAGGCGTGGATCGCTCCCGCCCTGCGCACCGCTACAACGGCAGCGCCCACCTTGCGGCGGAAAAGGGCGCCATTTGCCATGGCGACGTAACAGGCGCGGTCCATCAACGCCGCGATCTCCGGTGAAATGTTGGCGAAATAGGTGGGCGAACCGAGCAGGATGCCGTCGGCCTGCTCCATCTTTTCGATCAGCGCATTGCCGTCGTCGTTCTTCTGCCCGCAGCGGTGGTCCTTGTTCCTGGAGCACTCGTTGCACGCCCGGCAGCCGTGAATCTTGAGGCCGCTCAGCTCAACCAGCTCGGTCTCAATGCCTTCGCTCTCCAGCTGCTGCAAAACCCTGCGCAGCAGGATGGATGTGTTACCTCCCTTGCGCGCGCTGCCGTTGAATGCAACTACCTTGATACTGCTCATCTGTTTCACTCCCCAGACGTCCAAAATACCCACCCCTCTATTGTGCATCTTCGGGCCGGCGAATTCAGTTCAGGATGGGAACAGGAAGCCGGGTGCCCCATCCTTTCGCAGTTTTATCGCGAAGGGTGGGAATCCACGAACCCAAACAGCCATATTCAAGAGGAACAATAAGTCCGGTTGTTAATCGGTGGGTGAGCTGAGGGACTGTTTTTCTATTCCCTATTCCCTACCCGAACAAGTCTTTCATCTTCTCGATCAAACTCGGCGAGGCGGGCTTGTTCTCGATGGCCATGGACTCGGCCAGCTCGCTGACCAGTTCGCGCTGGGCGCGGGTGAGTTTGCGCGGAATCTCGACCATCACCTTGACGATCAGGTCGCCGTTGCCCTTGCCGCTGAGAATCGGAACGCCGCGTCCGCGCACGCGCAGTTCGCGTCCGCTCTGCGTGCCTTCGGGAATCTTGAGGCTGACCGGGCCGTCGATGGCGGCAATCTCGATCTCCGCGCCCAGCGCGGCCTGGGGAAAGCTGATGGGAATAACGCAATGCAGGTTGTGGCCTTCGCGCTCGAAGAACTCATGGGGCCGGATGGCGAGCACCACGTAAAGGTCGCCCTTGGCAGCGCCGGCGCGTCCGGCGTCGCCTTCGCCGCTGTAACGGATGCGGGTTCCATTCTCCACGCCCGGCGGCACCTTGACGTTGAGCTTGAGTTCCTTGATCACGCGGGTCTCGCCGCGACAGGCGAGGCAGGGGTCGGCGATCACCTGGCCGGTGCCGCCGCAGGCGCCGCAGGCGCGGGCCACGCTGAAGAAGCCCTGCTGGTAACGAACCTGGCCGCGGCCCTGGCATTGACCGCAGGTTTTGGGTCCGCGGCCGGAGGCGCTGCCGCTGCCGTGGCAGGCGTCGCAGGTATCCCGTCGGCGAATCTTCACCTCGGTTTCGGTGCCGAAGATGGCGGCCTCGAAATCGACGGTCAGGTCGAAGCGCAGGTCGTCGCCGCGCTGCTGCCGGCTGGCGCGGTGCTGCTGCCCGCCCACGTTGAACATCTCGCCGAAGAGATCGCCGAAGAGGTCGCCGATATCCACGCCACCGCCGAAGGGGTTGCCGCCAAAGCCTGATCCCTGCGCGCCCAGTCCGGCATGGCCGAAGCGGTCGTAGGCGGCGCGCTTATCAGCGTCGCTCAGCACCTGGTAAGCCTCGCTGGCCTGCTTGAAGCGCTCCTCGGCGGCATGGTCGCCGGGGTTGCGGTCAGGATGGTGCTGCATCGCCAGCTTACGATAGGCGCTCTTCAACTCCTGGTCGCTTACGTCGCGCGCGACGCCCAGTACTTCGTAATAGTCTGCTTTGCTCACTCTGGTATTCAAATCCTATTCGCTTTTCTGTTTGGGGTTGGAAGCCACACGCACCAGCGACGGCCTTAGCAGCCGGTCGCGCAGCTTGTAGCCGCGGCGAATCTCTTCGGCCACGTGCTGATCGGGCAGGTCAGGCCGCTCGACCGAGCCCAGCGCCTCATGATGGCGCGGGTCAAACTCCACGCCCAGCGCGGGAATCGCCGTCACCTGCAACTGGCGCAGAACATCTTCCATCTGCTTCACAATCAACTCGACTCCGGAGCGCAACTGCTCTGCGGTTCCGGTGGATTTCAACGCCATCTCGAAGTGGTCCATCACCGGCAGAAACTTCTCGATCACATTCACGGTGGCATAGTCGCGGTCGGCAATTCGCTCGCGCTCGCCCCGCTTGCGGGCGTTCTCAAACTCGGCCTGCAGGCGGGCCAGCCTGTCAAGCAGTTGGTCGCGCTCGGCCTTGAGCTGGTCAAATTCCGCGCGGCTTACCGGCTGCTCCTGGAGTTCCTCCGGGCCGGCGGACTGCCCCGGCTCGCCGGAGGCCTCACTCACCGGCTTTTCCGCCGAGGCGGTCTGCTCGTCCTTCAGCTTCTCCAGCAGTCGCAATTCTTTCTTCTCTTCTGGCATGATTCTATGCATTCTCCGCAAAATTCTTCGCATCTGTTTCCATGATAATTTCCGAGGCTTGGGTGACCCAGGTCCCGATTCTGGGACCTGGGAATCGATGAACCTCAACAGGCTTTGTTCACGCGCAGCAGCGCAGTTTTCATTCAGATTCTTCTTACACTCTCAAGCCCTCGTCGGCGGGAACTTCCAGCAGGCGCTCAGAGAGCCGCGCTATGTAGCGCACCGCCTGGATCATCTCCTGGTACTGGATGCGGGTGGGCGCAATCACGGCTACGGTGCCCCGGTTGGTGCCGCCCAGCCGGGCCCGAGCGCCTATCAGCACCAAATCCTGCATGGCGCGCGAAATCTCATCCTGTCCCATCAAGTCCAGGCCCACCACCACGCGCACTTCCTGCTGGCGTCCGTCCACGTAGGCGGTCAGCAGCTCCACCAGCCGCTGTTTTGCCTCCAGGGCCAGCAGCATCTGGCGCAGCCGCTCGCGGTCTGCCTCGGCGGCGATCAGGTTGGCCATTCCGTCCACATAAATCGCCGGTCCGGCCTCACCCGCGGCCAGCGCGCCCTTGCGGCAAAGCTCCTCGACCGAAGCCAGCATCTGGTGATAGGCGGCCTGCTCCAGCTCCACGCGCCGCGCAACCTCGGCGCGGATGCGCTCAATTGGCCAGCCGCGAAAATTCTCGTTCAGGTAGCGCGCGGCCGTCTCCAGCTCAAGGTGCGTCAGTTCGCGGTCCAGCAGCAGCACGCGGTCCTGCACAGCGCCGGCCTCGGTGACCAGCACAGCCAGCACGCGCCCCACCGAGAGCCGTGAAAAGTGAATGTGCTCCAGGACCTGGCTGGCCGTCGAGCAGGCCAGCGCCACGCCCAGCCCGCTGGATACCAGCGCCAGCACGTGCGAGGTGCGCTCCAGGTAGTCGTTGCTGCTGGTCACGCCGCTGAAGCTCTCCTCGATCTGCCCGCGCCGCGCTTCGCTCATCGGCCCCAGCGCGTTGGCGCTCTGCGGCAGTGCGGCAATCCGGCCCGGCTGAGTAATCTGTTCGACGTAGAAGCGGAAGGCCGCAGCGGTCGGCACTCGTCCGGCCGAGGTGTGCGGCTGCTCCAGCAGGCCGGTCTCGCTCAGCGTGGCCATCACGTTGCGGATGGTGGCCGAACTCAAGCCCTCCTGATTGGAAAAATAACGGGCGACAGCCTGCGAGGCCACCGGTTCGCCGGTGGCGATGTACTGCTCGATAATGGCCGTAAGCACCAGCCGCTCTCGCGGACTGACGCGCGCATCCGGCATCTTCCCCGCTCTCCGTCCAGGCTCTTCCGGGGTTCTGCCCGCGACCCGGATGAAACCGCTCAACTCTTGATTTTTCTAATACTTATGCAAGAATAAACGCGAGTCTTTCCTCTCTAATTCTAGGCAGAGGCAAGGGCGCTGTCAACCGCATGAGTCCGATACGGCTGGGTGGCCCAGGTCCCGCTGTTGGGACCTGGGAAACCAGGAACCCCAGTTAGCCATGTCAAGAGACTCAATAAACAACGGGATACTACAACCCCCAATCACCTGTTTCATCAAGATCGATCGCTGATTCATTTCCGATGCCGCTACCTTTTCCCGCGCGCCGGGTCAAAGATAACATCGCCTCCGGCGGCCGTTTCGCGCCGGATACAATTCATCCAAGAGGATTTGCCTTCATGTTGTTCGCTCGACGCTTCTTGCCGCTCGCCGCTCTTTTACTGCCTCTACTGTCCGCGCAAGCACAGCAACCGGCCTCGCCGCCCCTGCCCCCCATTCCGCAACTGATGCACGAGGTCGAGGAGCACCAGAAGGCGCTGGAGAAAGTCATCGAGAACTACACCTACAGCTCCGTGCAGACGACCCAGGATATCGACGCCAGCGGCCAGGTCAAGAAGACCGAGACCAAGGAGCGCGAAGTCTTCTTCGTTCACGGCCGCCAGATCGGGCGATTGGTGAAGAAAGATGGCAAGCCGCTGGACGATCAAGACCAGCAGAAGGAGACTGAGCGCGTCACCAAACAGGTGGAGAAGGCCCAGCAACCGGAGCCGGAGAAGCCCAAGGAAGACCAGGACCTTAATGTAAGTCGCATCCTGGAGATCATTGACGTGCGCAATCCCCGCCGCGAAAGCTATCGCGGCCGCCCCACCATCCTCTTCGACGTGATAGGCCGCAAGGACGCCAAAACCCACAACCTGGGAGAGGAAGCCTTCAAGAAGTTCCAGGGCACGGTATGGATTGACGAGGCGGATCGCCAGATCGCTCACATTGATGTGACCTTCAGAGACAATTTTCATGTTGCCGGCGGACTGGTGCTCAACATCGAGAAAGGCTCGCGCTTCAGCTTCGATCAGGCCCCGGTCAACGGCGAGATCTGGCTCCCCANNGTGCAGGAGAAGAAGCCCTAGAGCAAAACCAGGGATACTGTAGCCTGATTAGCCTCGTCGAAGGTCGCCGCTCTCTGTTGGTCGCGTCGACTTGAATGTGTTGGTTTCGGGATACGCCATCCCTGGTTTTGCTATAGCCCATTTGCCGCGCGCAACGCCGCTTCCGGTACAGTGGAATGTATGTTCACGCGTAAACTCTCCATTCAGCGCATCGACGCGGCCGGCGCACGCCACGCCTGCCCCATCAGCTGGATCGACAACTTCGCCATGCGCAACTTCACCAACGATGCCGTATTCGACGACACGCTGCCCATCGCCGACGGAGTCCTCGAAGCCGGGACGCGCGTTCCTCTGGCCCGCCTGCAATCGGCCATGGAAGACTGGTTTCGCCGCAAGAGCTACCTGAAGCCCGGCGAGCGGCTCGAAGTGGCGGAGATGCACACTCCGCCGGTGGAATGCATTACGATAATCCGGTGACCACTCCCGCCCACCACGCTCCCACGCTGCTCGTCCACGGCGGCGCATGGGCCATCCCCGCCGACGCCGCGGCCGCTCACGAAGCGGGGGTCCGCAACGCGCTGGAAACAGGCTATGCCGTTCTCTCACGCGGCGGATCGGCTCTGGGTGCCGTCGAAGCCGCCGTCACCGTCCTCGAAGACGACCCCGCCTTCGACGCCGGCCGGGGCAGCTTTCTCACCTCCGACGGCCGCGTCCAGCTCGACGCCCTGCTCATGGACGGCGGCCGCATGAGGGCGGGCGGCGTGGCCTGCGTCGAGCACCTCCGCAACCCCATTCAGGCCGCCCGCCTGGTCCTGGAAAAAAGCCCTCACGTCTACTTCGTCGGCGCGGGCGCGGAGCAGTTCGCCCACGCGCACGGAATGGCGCTCATCGACAACTCCGAGCTGGTTCTCGACCGCGAGCGCGAGCGCCTTGCCCAGACCCAGGCCCGCCAGGCCGCCGGACTCGCCGACCTGTCCTTCTCCGGCCAGGCCCTTCATGACGACAAAAGCCCGGAGACCGCGCTTCCAGCCGATCCCGGCGGATTCGACTCCCACGACACCGTGGGTGCGGTAGCCCTCGACTCCCGCGGCAATCTGGCCGCCGCCACCTCCACCGGCGGAACCCTTAACAAGACTCCTGGCCGTGTCGGCGACTCTTCGCTGATCGGCTGCGGCTGCTACGCCGACAATCTCTCCGCCGCCGTCTCCCTCACCGGCTGGGGCGAACCCATCATGAAGCTGGTCCTCGGCAAGTGGGCCACCGACCGCGTTGCCGCAGGCATCGCCCCCGAATTCGCCGCCCATGAAGCCATTGCCTACCTCTACAACCGTCTCGGCGGCCACGGTGGCATCATCCTGCTCGGCCCCGACGGACGCTTCGGCCTGGCCCACAACACCCCCGCCATGGCTTGGGGCATCGCCACGCCCGCAGGCTTGCAAACGGGGCTCAGGTCTAGGGCGATTCGACATATAGTCAACTTGTAAACGATTGTCATCCTGAGCGGAGTTGGGGGCGTTATTTGCGCCCAACGGATTCGAAGGACTTGCGGTTGTTTTTGCTTCTTTTCGGTTCTACTATTTTGGGCCGAATCAGTGATGTCCTTTATCATGCAGGTGGAAGGAGGCATCGGAGTGATGAAGATCGGGTTCTACTTCTTTTTTGCAATCGCCCTGTTCTTTTACGTCAGAACAGTGCAGACCATCTGGATGCTCGTTACCGAGAACAAGCGTCTGGAATCGGGGGTGCGCTTTAATTGCTTCTATTGGACACCTGCTTGGAGGGTGCATCGTATCGGATACCCTGAGAGCCCTGTTCGGCGCCAGATTGTCACCCTGTTTTTGTTCACAATTGCTTTCATGATTGTGGCAGTATTTTGCCTAGCATATTCGGTTTTCCCTTCTTCGAAGATATTCTAACTTTGAATTCTCAGTCACTAGCGCGCGAATACTGAAATAATTCGAATATGCTTGTTCTCGCCTCAGCCTCGCCCCGCCGCCGCGAACTCCTCGCCCAGGCCGGCTACTCCTTCGAGGTTCATCCCGCTCATATCCCCGAAGAGCCCTACCCCAACGAGGACCCCGCAGCCTACGTCACCCGCCTAGCCCGCGAAAAAGCCCAGGCCGTCTACAACGAACTCGGCGACCCACAAGCCACCGTCCTCGGCGCGGACACCACCGTCGCCCTCGACGACCTGATCCTCGGCAAGCCCGAAAGCCCCGCCGACGCCGCCCGGATGCTGCGCCTGCTCTCCGGACGCACCCATCGCGTCCTCACCGGCGTCGCGCTGGTCACCGCAACCTCCACCGAAGTCGCCGCCGAAGTCACCGCCGTCCAACTCCTCACCCTCACGGACGAAGAGATCGACGCCTACATCGCCACCGGCGAGCCCATGGACAAGGCCGGCGCCTACGCCATCCAGGGCCGCGCCGCCCGTTGGATTCCCCGCATCGAAGGCTGCTACTTCAATGTCGTCGGTCTGCCCATCGCCCTCGTCTCCTCCCTCCTCAAAGCACGCCCCTGACGAGTGAATCAACCTTGGGTGCCCCACCCTCGGCGCGTCTTTGTTTTTGCGCCTAGGGTGGGATGCGCCGGGTAAATTCATAGAGCCGGATGCGCAGCTCGCCCATCTCCATCAAGAGCGCCCCTCGACACCGCCTTCCTGCCGATATAGAATCTCCGCAACCAATTACGCCGTTCCGAAACTGCTTCTAATCCTCTGCGCGCAAAGGAAAACTCATGCGGATTTCCACTCCAGTACGCATTCTGCTTCTGCTTCTCGCCGTCGCATCCCCAGCCCTTCTTCGCGCCCAGTTCCAGCAGCCCACCGCCGAAGAGCTCGCGATGACCGCCGACCCCAAAGCCCCCGGCGCAGCCGCCGTCTACCTCAACATCGAGGAGATCACCGACGATCCGCACCATTTCTACTCCTTTTACACGCGCATCAAGATTCTCCAGGAGACAGGCAAGAACCTCGCCAACGTCGAAATCCCCTTCCAGGTCGGCGACACGGGCGCTACCGGCGTCAAGCCGCGCGTCATGGGTCAGGATTGGCTCACGGACGCTGACTCCGGCGAGAAAGGCGCCAAGCCGTCAGGCAAACAGCCAAACCCGCAAGAGATCTTCAAGATTGACGACATCAAAGGGCGAACCATCCATTCCGATGGAACCGTAGTTTCTCTCACCGTCAGGCCCGATGAGCTGCTGAAGTTGAAATCGCCGGATGGGCAGTTTGACCGCAGGGCCTTTACCATGCCCGGCGTCGAAGCGGGCAGCATCCTGGAGTATCGCTACACCATCCGATACGACGAAAAGCACTTCTCCTCACCCTTCTGGCAGGTTCAGCGCCCCTTCTTCGTCCGCAAGTCGCACTACGCCTTCACGCCCTTCAACGATTTTCTGAGTGACGATCAAGCCATGACCAGCCGCTATCTGCTGGATGCCAGGGGAAAAGTGGTGAACACCCTGATCTGGTGGCCGGTGCTGCCTGCTGGCGTAACCGTCAAGAGAGATGCGATAGGCAATTTCAGCCTCGATCTGACGGACACTCCGCCGGCGCCCAATGAAGAATGGATGCCGCCGGTGCAGAGTCTCGCTTACCATATCAACTTTTATTACAAGAACGCCTTCAGCGGAAGCGAATTCTGGGCCTCCGAGAATAAGCGATGGTCAAAAGATGTCGATCGCTTCGCTGAGCCCACTGCCGCAATCCGCCAGGCCGTGGCCGGCCTGGTTGCTCCCGGAGACAGCGATATAGACAAAGCCCGAAAGCTCTATAAAGCTGTCCAGGCGCTCGGCTCCTCAGGTCCGCGTTCTGCCGGCAGCGCCGAGGATGCATGGTCCAGCAAGATCGGCACCAGCGAAGGGACCGCGCTCCTCTACCTGGCCATGCTGCGCGCCGCCGGCCTCACCGCATACGCCATGGCGGTCGTGGATCGCGACAAAGGCGTCTTCTCCTCTGGATATCTCTCTTTTGACCAGTTCGACAGTTACATTGTCATTCTCAGCATCGGCGGGAATGAGATATTCCTCGATCCCGGCGAAAAAATGTGCCCCTTCCAGACGATGCACTGGAGGCACTCAGGCGCAACCGGTATTCGTCAAAGCTCCGGCGCTCCGGTGGTTGCCCGAACTCCGTTCCAGGCTTACACGGCCAATACCCTGCTGCGAACCGGCGACATCACCGTTGATGAGCACGGCGTCGTTACGGGCCGCTTCAACTTCATTATGAGCGGCCAGGAGGCTCTCCACTGGCGTCAAATCGCCCTTGGAAATGACGAAACTGAGATCAAGAAACAGTTCGACCGCTCGCTCGAATCTGTCGTTCCCAATGGCATCGAGGCGCACACCGATCACTTCCTCTCCCTCGGCGATCCCGACGCCAACCTGATTGCCATCGTCAATGTGCATGGAACCCTGGGCGCGGCCTCCTTCGGGCGTCTCCAGCTTCCCGCCTTCTTTTTCGAGACGCGCGGCGCGCATCCCTTTGCCGATCAGGAAAAGCGCATCGAGCCCGTCGATATGCATTACGGCGAACAGGTCACGGATCAAATCGTCTATCACCTGCCCGCGAGCCTCTCCGTCGAAGGCGCGCCGCAGGACACAAAGGTCTCCTGGGAGGGCCATGCTGTCCTGGGCACAAACGTGGCCATCGCGCCCAGCCAGATTACCGTCATCCGCTCGCTCGCCCGCGCCTTCACCTTCGTCAAGCCGGAGGAGTACCAGGATCTCCGCGCCTTCTATCAAAAAGTCGCCGCCGCCGATCAGCAGCAACTGGTGCTCACCCGCACTTCCGTTGTCCAAGGAAACTGATCATGGGAAAGCCGCTCTCGTGCAAATCTTACTCCGGCCGCCTTCTGCTGGCTGGTCTCCTTCTCTGCTTCTGCGCGCCCAGCCACGCCGGATGGTTTGGCAATGATAAGCAGCCGGTTCCGCAGTGGGGCCTGGATGCCTACAAGACCCACACTCCCGATTACGCCAGGGACGCAGCCGCGGTGATTCTCTTCGATGAGTACGTCGAGACCGTTGACGATCAGGGACGCGCCATCGAGCGCGAGCGCATCGTTAAGCGCATCCTGAAGCCGCAGGGACGGCACGATGCGGTGTGCGGCGTCTCCAACGATGTGGACGAGAAGGTCAACTACTTTCACGCCTGGACCATCGCTGCCGACGAAAAGCAGTATCAGGCCCAGGACACCGATTTCGTCGATGTCGGCAACACCGGCATTCCGATCATGCTCTCTACCCGCAAGGAACGCATCGTCCATCCCCCGGCTGCCGATGTGGGCGCGGTCGTAATCTGCGAGTCCGAGGAACTGCTTGAACCATATCTTCAAGAGACGGGCTGGGGCATCCAGAGCGGCATCCCCGTCGTCTTTCAGGCCCTCGAAGTTGATCTGCCTGCCGGCCGCGCCCACTCCGAGGCATGGCACAGATTCCCGCCCGTCAAGCCCGTCGAGGTCGCGCCCAACCACTGGCGCTGGGAGATCAAAGATATGCCCGCGCTCGATCTGAGCGAACTGCGCTCCGGTCCGGAATGGCAGGCGCTCGCCGCGCGCATGTCCGTCCAGTGGGGCGATGCCGCGGTCGATGGCAAGGACAATCAGTGGCGCGCCATCGGCCAATGGGTGACTACCCTGGAGGCAAACCGCCCCGACCCGTCACCGGAGATTACCGCCCAGGCGCAAAGACTCATCGCCGGCGCGCCCGACTTCTACGCCAAACTCAGCCGCATCACCGAGTACATCCAAAAGAACGTCCGCTATTTTATCGTCATGCGCGGCATCGGCGGCTTGCAGGCCAATCATGCGGCTGACATCTACCGCAACCGCTACGGCGACTGCAAGGACAAGACAACGCTGCTGATTTCAATGTTGCAGGTGGCCGGAATTCATGCTTTTTATATGCCCGTGGACGACCGCCGCGACATCGTCGACCCC
>PMTP01000197.1 GCA_003167305.1 Acidobacteriaceae bacterium | reverse complement strand
GTGGCGTCGCGAATGTGCCCTGAACATCTTCGATAAGGTATGTGGCGATGATCTCAACCAATGACGACCTGTACAGCGTTTTTCTTGCAGATTTGTCGGAGAAAGAGCGTGACCGCGTTCGGCGTTACGCAGACAGATTTGGAATTGAGCCTACAGATGCCGTGTGGGCTTTGATGATCGTGCTGGGCTGGTATGGCGACCTGTACGAGGCCGTACCGCAAAAGATCAATGTAACCGTGCAGGGCATCCTGGAAAAAATTCAGTCGGTCGCTGCGGCTGAAGCTGAGTCTTCGAGGGTCCGTTTGCAGGCGTCCTTGACGGATGCCGTGGTCGGTGCCGCAGAGTCCGTGGCTGCGAGGAATGGCCGCCGCGAACTGGTGAAATGGAGCGCCATTGCTTCTGCGGCAGGAGTGTTCATGCTCGCCTGTGTTTTTGTTGCTGGGTATTGGCTCGGGTTCGATCACGGTCGTGCCCGCGGCTTCAATGCTGGTGTCGAGGGTCATCTTGCGGCGTCGTGGGCGCAGTCCGTAGATGGTTTGCGGGCATACGAACTTTGGAAAGCCGGCGATCTGGAACATTTGACCGACTGCGACCGGCCCGGCTGGAAGCTGGAATCAGGGGTCTGCTACCCCAAGGCTGACGATGGCAAGCTGTATGGTTGGCGCGTTCGGTGAGGCCGGACGTAAATCGAGTGCAACTCAAAGAATGGAAAGGCGAATGAGAGAGTCTGCAAACGTACATCGTATTGCCGCCTTGTGCATGACCTTTCCAGTGAAGGCTGTGAACCAAGAGGAGAACCATCATGATGGAAGAGCACGTCGAAAATATGCGGATAGGCCCTGAGCCTTTCGTCGATGCCCATGCGGCTGGCACATACCTAAAACTCCATCCGGTTACTGTGCAAAGATTTGCTCGCAAAGGCAGTCTTCCTGCACATCCCATCCAGCAAGGGAGCAGGAAGCATTGGCGATTCCTGCTGTCTGAATTGCGCGACTGGCTCAAGGGAAGGACCGGAAAATAAACAACCCAAGTTGTGGCTGAATCGGCCCAGAGAATCATGATGTTTATCAACATCCTGCGCGGGAAAAGGCATCTTTCCATGAGTGATTTTTCGATGTACAGTTGGAATAACGATGCATTCTGCGCCCTCAGCGGAAGGAGGATTTCATGAGGAAGGCGCGGAAACAGAATGGCTCTCTTTACTTGGATGCGAACGGGAGCAAAACCCCGGTCTGGATATTCAGTTGGCACCATGTTCTTCCAACCGGGCGTCGAGTCCGTCGAAAGAGACAACTAGGCACCCTTGACCAGTACAAAACAGAGGCCGCTGCGGAACGGGCGGTGCGAAGTTGGCGGCTGGCCCTCAACTCCAATCAGGCACACGCATTTTCTGGAATCACGATGAAGGATCTGATCGAACACTTTCGGCTCAAGGAACTGGCAGGCAAAGGCGAGGATCGACGCGCCTGGTCTACCCGTCACCGCTACGAAAGCTACCTCAATAGTTGGATTGAACCGAGGTGGGGCAAAGAGGAATTGGCAGCCATCAAAACGCCGATAGTTGAAGAATGGCTGGAACAGCTCATGCCGCTCGAACGGAAGCACCGCAAGCTGAAGAGCGGACAAGTGGTTAAACCTCTTGCTCCGGCTACCAAGGCCAAGATTCGCAATATGTTGAGTGTGCTTTTCAATCACGCGATCCGGTGGGAGTTCACGGACCGGAATCCGATCACAGGGTTGACTCGCGGTTCCGGCGTTCGCCAGAGTTCCAAGCGGGAGAAGGTTCCCGACATCCTGGAAGTCGCTGAGATGCAGGCCATAGTCGCTGAACTTCAGTTGAGGGAGCGCGTGTTGCTGTTTTTGGACATGACGACCGGACTGCGGCGCGGCGAACTGGCTGGGCTGAAATGGCAGGACATTGATTTTGAAAATATGCAAATCGATGTCAACAGGTCGGTCGTGAGCCAGGTCGTGGGTCGGTGCAAGACGGAAGCCTCTCAGAAGCCGGTGCCAATGGACGGTTGCACAGCACAACTCCTTCAGAGTTGGTTGCAGGCGACGCCGTACCGGAATCCGGAAGACTGGGTTTTTGCTTCCAACAGCAGCCGGGCAGGAGAGAAGCGCGGGAAACAACCGTTATGGTTGCAGACCATCATGCGCTATCACATCCAGCCGGTGGTCGAGCGGCTCGGCATCACCAAGCGGGTCTCTTGGCACACCTTCCGGCGCACCTTCGCAACTCTCCTCAAAGCCAACGGCGAGGACATCAAAGTTGTGCAGGAGCTGATGCGGCATGGTTCCTCACGCGTGACTATGGACATCTACGCACAGGCGCAGATGCCCGCAAAACGGGCGGCACAGCAGAAGGTCGTTGAGATGGTACGGGCGCGGCCCCTCCCATTGGCGGTCTAAAAGGGCGCTTATCTGCTCCCCAAACTGCTCCGCGGCTGAAACGGGGAAATATCGCTAAGTTATTGATTTAATTTGGCGTCCCCGACGGGATTTGAACCCGTGTTATCGCCGTGAAAGGGCGGTGTCCTAGGCCGGGCTAGACGACGGGGACGCACAAGAGGGCGAAGAATCGGCCAGGATTGGCCAGATGCGCCTTTATGAAGGCTACCAACTCAAGAGAACCCTGTCAAAGAGTGGAGGTTGTGCCGGGAAACCAAAGAGTTCTGGCACGGATCATCGGGACTGCTATCGATAACCTTGGTGTGGATGAGAAACGGGGCGAGTGGAGCGGCTTCAACCTCTTTGTCAAGCTCGACGGAACACCGGGCGGCCTGGCATTCCAGTCTGGGAAGACGGGCTGGAGAGAGTTTTTTTGCGACAATACCGGGCCTCCAGGCGTCACAATAAAGATGGCGAACCAGCATGGATTCTCTGTGCGCGCAACTTGCCGGCGCGAGTTGGGCTGCTATTCAGCAACGGCGATGCATTGGGGCAGCATCAAACTTAAGGAACTTAGGGCGGAAGATTGCCGTAGAAAGATCAAGCGAGGAAGATCGAGTTGAAACAGATTCTTGGGATAGGTTGTTTTGTGCTGCTTGGGTTGGCGGTCACGGGCTGCGAAAAAAAGCCGGCGGCCGCGGCCGGAGCCGGGATGCAGGCCATGCCGGTGCAGACGGTGACGGTAGCGCTTCAGCCGGTGCCGCAGTCGAGCGAGTATGTGGCCACCATCAAGTCGCGGCGTTCGGCCACGATGCAGCCCCAAGTGGACGGCCGGCTGACCGGGATTCAGGTTCGCTCCGGCGACCATGTAAAGGCCGGCCAGGCGCTGATGAAGATCGATCCGGAGCATCAGGTGGCCACCGTCGAGTCGGCGCGCGCCACCGAGCGGCAAAAGAAGGCATTCTACGACTACAACACATCGGAGATCGAGCGGCAGCACAAGCTGTTTGAGGCCGGCGTGACCAGCCGTGACGTTTACGAGCAGGCGCAGCAGGCCTTCGGCAACACCAAGGCGGATTACGAGTCGGCGGTGGAACTGCGCAAGACGCAGGAAGAGCAACTGGCCTACTACACAATCCGCGCGCCCTTTGAAGGCGTGGTGGGCGACATCCCGGTCCATGTGGGCGACTACGTTGCCCCAGCGACGGTGCTGACCACGGTGGATGAGAACAAGGATCTGGAAGCCTACATCTACGTCCCCACGGAGCGCGCCGGGCAGGTGCGGCTGGGGCTGGATGTGGAGTTAATGGACGACTCCGGACAGCTGCTTGACAAAACGAAGATCGATTTTCTTTCGCCGCAGGTGGAGAGCACGTTGCAGGGGATTCTGGTGAAGGCGCCGGTGCGGGCCTCGCCGGAGCTGCTGCGCAACGCGCAGATGATCAAGGCGCGGGTGATCTGGAGCACGACGCCGATGGCGGTGATTCCGGTGCTGGCAGTGACGCGCCAGGGCGGGCAGAGCTTTGTCTTTGTGGCGCAGGGGCAGGGCGGCCACTTTACGGCTCGCCAGACTTCGGTCACGCTGGGCGATACGGTGGGCAACAGCTACTCCGTCACCTCGGGGTTGAAGGCGGGCGACCGGGTGGTCGTTTCAAGCACACAGTTTCTGGTGAACGGTATGCCGGTGATGCCGCTGCCGGGAGCCTAGAGCACAGTTTGGCCATGCGCCTCCGGCCATAACCGGAGGCGGGCACAGGACGCCGGTCACACCGCGCCCATCGTAGACGAAAAGGAAGGCAACCCTTGTTTGTAGATTTCTTTATTCACCGGCCGGTATTTGCGACGGTCTGCGCGCTGCTGATCATTCTCGCGGGCGCGGTGTGCATCCCCACTCTTCCGGTCGCGATGTACCCCACGCTGGCGCCTCCGCAGGTCTCGGTCGATTGCAACTACGTCGGCGCCAACGCTGACACCGTCGAGAAGGCTGTCACCATTCCGCTGGAGGAGTCCATCAACGGCGTCGAGGGCATGCGCTACATCAGCTCGTCGAGCACCAACAGCGGAACCAGCTCCATCACCACGACCTTCCAGACCGGCTACGATTTGGACATCGCCGCCGTGGACGTGCAGAATCGCGTGGCCAGTGTCACGGGGCGGCTGCCCGCGGCCGTCAACGCCACCGGCATCAGCATCACCAAGGCCAACAGCAACTTCGTCCTCGCCGCCGGCTTCTTCACGCGCGATGGGCGCTACTCGCCGGAGTTCATCTCCAACTATCTGGATGTTTACGTGAAGGACGCCATCAAGCGCGTCCCCGGCGTAGGCGATGTGATGATCTTCGGCGAGCGCAAGTACGCGATGAGGGTCTGGCTTGACCCGGTGCGGCTGGCCGCGCGCAATCTAACTGCGAGCGACGTGGTGAATGCGCTGGTCGAACAGAATGTCGAGATCCCCGCTGGCCAGCTTGGCCAGCCGCCCACGGACGCGAAGCAGGCCTTCCAGATGCCGGTGCGCGTGGTGGGCCGGCTCACCTCGCCCGCCGAGTTCGACAACATCATTGTCAAGAATAGCTCCAACGGCCTGGTGCTGCTCAAGGATGTGGGCCACTCGGAGGTGGGCGCGGAAGACTACAGCTCCGTGCTCAAGTACGCCGGGCGCGAAGCGATGGGCATCGGCGTGATGCAGCTCTCCAACGCCAACTCGCTGGACGTGGACAGCAAGGCTAAGGCCACGCTTGTCGAGCTCTCGAAGAGCTTTCCGCCGGGGCTGGATTACGCCATTGCCTTCGACTCGACTACAGTGGTCGGCGACTCGATCCGCGAAGTGCTCTTCACGCTGAGTATCGCCATCTTCATCGTCATTACCGTCATCTTCCTCTTCCTGCTGGACTGGCGCGCCACGATTATTCCCGCCGTAACCATTCCGGTCTCGCTGATCGGAACCTTCGCCTTCATCAAGGTCTTCGGCTTCTCTATCAACGCGCTCACTCTGTTCGGCATCACCCTCGCCACGGGTCTGGTCGTCGACGACGCTATCGTGGTCATCGAAAACGTGCAGCGCCACATCGCGATGGAGCACTCCGACCCCCATGAGGCCACGTCACGGGCGATGGGCGAGGTGACCAGCGCGGTCATCGCCACTTCGCTGGTGCTGATTGCGGTCTTTGTGCCGGTCTCGTTCTTCCCTGGAACCATCGGGATTCTATACCGGCAATTCTCGCTGACCATTGCCTTCGCCATCGCCATCTCGGCCTTCAACGCGCTCACGCTCTCGCCGGCTCTCTCGGCCATCTTCCTGCGCGGCGAAGAGGATCGGCCCAAGCAGCTCGACTTCCTGCACATCGCGCCGGTCTCGCGCCTCTTTGCCCGATTCATTCACTCCACCGACGCCCAGATCAGCTGGCTGTCGGCCAATTACGCCAAAGCGATTCATGGGGCGCTCAAGCTGCGCTTCGCGTTGCTGGTGCTCTTCTTCGTCGGCCTGGGCGCCACCGTATGGACCTACCAGCACGTGCCTACCGGCTTCATTCCCCAGGAAGACCAAAGCTTCCTGATGGTCATTGTGCAGGCCCCGCCGGGCTCTTCGCTGGCGTACACCGGCGCGCTGGCTGACCGAGCGCAGGCCATCATCGCCACCAACAAGGACATCGCCGGAGCATTTTCCGTGATGGGTTTCAGCCTCTCGGGCGGCGCATCCAACGCCGGCATGATGTTCATCTCCACCACGCCCTCCGATCAGCGCCGCGGCAAGGGCCACTCCACCGCCGACATCGTCGCCGATCTGAACCCCAAGCTCATGAGCCTGATGTTCGCTCCCAATGGCGGCATTGTAGCCATGTTCGAGCCTCCGGCGGTCAACGGCGTGGGTAGTTACGGCGGCTTCCAGTTCATGCTCCAGGATCAGGGAAATAACACGCTCAGCGACCTGGACCGCGTCGCCCACCAAATCGTTGCCGGCAGCCGCCAGCGCAAGGATCTGACCGGCCTGCTGACCACCTTCTCGGCCAACGACCCGCAGGTGCTGGTCACCATCGACCGCGAGAAGGCCAAGGCGATGAACATCCCGCTCTCGCAGATCACCAACACCCTTAGCGTCTTCATGGGCTCGGAGTACATCAACGACTTCGATTACAACAACCGCGCCTATCGCGTCTTTGTGCAGGCCGACCAGCCCTTCCGCATGACAGCTCGCGATCTGCACAGCTACTATGTCCGCTCCGACTCCGGCCAGATGATCCCGCTCGACAACCTGGTCAAGGTGACCGAGAGCTCCGGCCCGCCGGTCATCACCCACTACAACCTCTTCCGCGCGGTCGAAATCGACGGTTCACCGGCGCGCGGCTACAGCTCCGGCCAGGGACTCGCGGCCATGGAGGATCTCGCCAAAAAGACCATGATACCCGGCATGAACTACGAATGGACCGGCCTGACTCTCGACGAGATCGAGTCGGGCGGCAAGGCGCTACTCATCTTCGGCCTCGGCATTCTGGTCGTCTATCTCACCCTCTCGGCGCTCTACGAGAGCTTCGCGCTGCCCTTCATCATTCTGCTGGCTGTGCCGATGGCGGTGCTGGGGGCGCTGGGCCTGGTCTCGCTGCGCGGCCTTTCCAATGATGTATATTGCCAGATCGGCCTGGTGATGCTGATTGGCCTCTCGGCAAAAAACTCGATTCTGATTGTTGAGTTTGCCGAGCAACTCCGCAAAAAAGGCCGCTCCATCGTCGATGCCGCCGCCGAGGCGGGCGCGCTGCGTCTCCGGCCCATCCTGATGACTTCGTTCGCCTTCATCCTGGGCGTGCTGCCGCTGGTCTTCGCCACCGGCGCGGGCGCGCTGGGCCGCCGCTCCGTGGGAACTACAGTCGTCGGCGGTATGCTGCTCTCCACCGTGCTCAACCTGTTCTTCATTCCCGTGCTCTATGTGATTCTGAGCCGGCTGCTCAGGCGCGGGGATAAACCCGAGCCTGCCGAAACTCCCGCACCGAAGCCGGCCGAGGCGTAACGCCCAAGGTTACTGCGGATCGTGATGCGCGATCACGTAATCCTTGATCCGGTCGTAGACCTGGCTGGTCACGATGCCGTGCTCCAGCAACTCCTGCTTGGTGCGGTAGGGCCGGAAGCGAACGATGCGCGCGGCCCAGACGCGCGTCATGCCGGGAATCTTGAGCAGCTCATCGACGCTGGCGTGATTGATGTCGATGCGCGCCTCCGGTGACGGGGCCGTTGCCGATGTTTTGGGTACGCCGCGTGTGTCGCGATCCTGGTTTTGCGCCATTCCGGCCAGGCACACAAACAGCATCGCAACCGCCAGAACCGCAAATTGCATTCGCGTTCGCACGCCTCCATTCTCCGCCCCGCCGCGCCCATCCGCAAGCTGGCAATTTGGAAAAAGGCCCAGATCACCATTTTCAAGCTAGAATTTGCGGCGGACCTGCAACAATTGATGTATGGCAGGACTCCCCGTTACTCCCATTCCTGGCGGTCGCATACGCAAGCGCGTCTTTGGCCGGGTCAGTCTGATCGTTCTTCTCGCAATGGCTGCGCTGCTGGTTCTTTGCCTGGCCTTCTCCTGGACCACACGCGACTCCATGGCGCATCTCTCCTTTCTTTCAGGGCAGGGTAACGTCCGCAGCGTTGAGAAGAGCCAAACGACCCTCGTCGATCTGCGTCCCTGGCAAACGGCCGAAGCCCTGGCGCCGCTGGCCGTGACCGCTGAGGAGACAGAGGACGCACACGAAGCCGAACGTCTGGCCGATCACGAGGTGGACCAGGCCTTTGCCTCGGCCTTGCGCCAAGCCAGCGCACAGGCGCAGCATCGCATCCTCACAGGCGATGCGCTTGCGCTCTCGCAGAGAGTCAAACAGCTTCAACAACTCATCAAGGAAGACCAGGCGCTGGTCAATAGCCTGACCGCTGCATCCGGTTCCAGTGCCGCGTCGACGAAGGATGCCGCGAAGCCGGCTGGCGACAGTGACGATCTTGAGGTTGCCAAGGCCCAGCTCGGACTGGACACCGACGAGTTAGAGGATGCACAGCAGGAGCTTGATCGCGCTTCAGGCGATGACCGCGCCCAGATTCAAGGGGAACTCGCCGCGCATGAAGCGCTGATGAGCAAGTACGACAGCCAGTCGCACAGCCCTGCAGAGGTAGCGGTTCTGTCCGCCAGGCGGCACAGCACGCTGGCAGGCCGGCTGAAGGTATGGAGGAGCCAGCTTGACCGCTACGCATCGATCAAGCAGGCCATGCAGCAGGCACAAGCCGACATCGTCAGTTTGACAGCCGAACACAAAGCCCTTGAGGCCAAGGCCAATGCAAGCACAACGGCGCAGGGCAGCGGTACGCCGGACCGTGTATCGAGACTGACAAACATCATAGAGAAGGCCGAGGAACGTCAGCTTCTCACAATTTGCAGCGACCGGATTCAAACAGAGCAGCAGCTTGCCGCCGTATATGGCAAGTGGTCTGCCCAGGTGCTCCTGCAACATCGAACTCTATTGCATTTGATTCTGCAATCGCTGGCACTGATTGCCTTTATCATCATTTGCATCATCCTCTGCGATGCCCTTGTGCGGTGGCTCATTGCCAATCCAGCGCTCGACCGGCGCCAAACCCAAACCCTGCGTTCCGTTCTGCAGTTGGGTATACAGGTCGTCGGTGGCTTGCTCATCCTGCTTGTTGTCTTCGGCTGGCCGCAGCAGATGTCCACGGTTTTGGGCCTGACCACCGCCGGACTCACGATCGCAATGCAGGATTTCATTCTCGCGTTCTTCGGATGGTTCGCTCTCATGGGAAAGAATGGCATTCGCATCGGCGATTGGGTTGAGATCGACGGCGTGTGCGGAGAAGTTACCGAAATCGGCCTGATGAGCACGACCTTGCTTGAAACGGAAGATTTGGCGGACAGAGGCCATCCAACCGGCCGCCGCATCACCTTCCTCAACAACTTCGCGATTCGCGGCAAGTACTTCAACTTCTCCACAGCCGGCCAGTGGATGTGGGATGAGATCACCGTCAGCATCCCGGAATCCTATGACACGAGAAAGATAGTCGAGGAGATTCGCAAAACGGTAGAAAACGAAACGGTGGATAGTGCCGCCGTGGCGGAACAAGAGTGGAAACGCGGTGCGCGAGGCGATGGCCTGAGTCTGTTCAGCGCGGCTCCGGTCGTGAATCTGCGTCCGTCCGGATCGGGGATCGAGCTGTTGATCCGCTATGTGACTCGCGCGTCCGAGCGCTTCGGAGTGCGCAACCGCTTGTATCAACAGGTGATCGAATTGCTGCATAAGGAGAGCACCCCGGCGCCAGCAGATGAGACCCACGAGGCTGGGGGCGCGGAACAGTCTTAATACACAGTTTCGCGCTAGATTTCACAGCTTTGAAGGAAGCCATGGTTGACACCGCGCCGTAGTTTCCTTTATTGTTTGAATCAGATGCAGAGCCACCGCCATCACGGTCACCACCATCATCATGGAAACCCCATGCCGGCGGACTGTTATGGCCTGATGTAATCGGCCAGAGAGATCAAAGAGTTCTGAAGCCCGCCGGCGAACACGCTGAGCGGGTTTTTTCTTGCGTGAACACAAAAAAACAACCGGAAAATCCCCAAGACAAGGATGAAAATGAGCAATCCGAATTCCACAATCGACTTTGACAAGATGGACGGCCTCGTTCCCGGCATCGTTCAGGATGCAGGCACCGGCGAGGTGCTGATGCTGGGCTTTCTCAACGCCGTCAGCTACGCCAAAACCCTTGAAAGCGGCTTCGTCACCTTCTGGAGCCGCACCCGCCAAAAGCTGTGGATGAAGGGCGAGACCAGCGGCAACCGCCTGCGCGTCGTCTCCGCCGCAACCGACTGCGACAATGACACACTGCTCTTTCGTGTCGTCGTCGAGGGCGACGGACTGGTCTGCCACGAAGGCACGGTCAGTTGCTTCACCAAACCCATCGCGGTGGAAGGAACCGGCAACCAGAAAGAGGAAACTCGTGGCTAACAAGCTAAGACTCGGCATTCCCAAAGGCAGTTTGCAGGATGCCACCATTGCTCTCTTCAAGCGCGCCGGCTGGAACATCTACGCCGACGGCCGCTCCTACTTTCCTTCCATCGACGACCCGGAGATCGAGTGCATGTTGATTCGCGCGCAGGAGATGGCCCGCTATGTCGATCACGGCGTTCTCGACGCCGGGCTGACCGGCATCGACTGGGTGGTTGAGAGCGGCCTTGAAGTTACAAGCGTTACAACGCTTACATATGCCAAGCAGAGCCGCCGCAAGGTGCGCTGGGTGCTGGCCGTTCCCGAAGGCAGCGGCTTTGAAAAAGCCGAAGACCTGGAAGGTAAGATCGTGGCGACCGAGTTAGTCGAAGTCAGCAAGCGCTACTTCGCCGCCAAGGGCGTCAACGTCAAAGTCGAGTTCAGTTGGGGCGCAACGGAAGTGAAGCCGCCCATGCTGGCCGACGCCATCGTCGAAGTGACCGAGACCGGCAGTTCGCTGAAGGCCAACCACCTCAAGATCATCGACACGATCATGGAGAGCGAGACACATCTGATCGCCGGCAAAGCGACGCTCGCCGATCCATGGAAGCGCGAGAAGCTCGATCAAATCGCGCTCATGCTGCGCGGCGCAATCGATGCGCAATCGCAGGTGGGCCTGATGCTCAATGTCAAGCGCGGCGACCTTGATGCNNACCATCGTCGAAGAGCGCGTGGCCCGCGACGTGATTCCACGGCTGAAAGCAGCCAGGGCAACGGGCATCGTCGAATATCCGCTCAACAAGGTTGTGCTCTAAGTATTCTTTGCCGCTCATGAAGTTTGGGTGCCCCACCCTTCGCGCTTTTTGCGAAGGGTGGGAGACAAGATACTTCATTGGCTTTGTATTTCACAATCTCAGAATGTGCAAGAACCGGAGACTAACAATGAAACTGATCCGGACCAAAGGCCGAGCCGCACAGCATACAGCGGAAATCCTCGCCGCACTCGAAGATCGTGGCGGTGCGGCGTTCGACGCCGTGCTGCCCGCGGTAAAGCGCATCGTGAATGATGTGCGCAAACAGGGCGACCGCGCTCTGCTGCGCTATGCCACGCAATTCGACGGCCTGACAGATGCAGTTAGTCTCCGTATTACACCCGATGAGATGGCTGCTGCATGGGACGGCCTCGCTCCCGCGATGCGTAAGGCTCTCACGATCGCAGCTGATCAGATTCGCACCTTTGCTATTGCTCAACTGCCCGCATCCTGGAGCGAATCACCCATCGCCGGCCTCATCACCGGCCAGCTTGTTCGTCCGCTTGGCTCGGTGGGTTGCTATGTGCCCAGCGGCCGCCATCCGCTGCCTTCCACGCTGCTGATGACCGCGATTCCCGCGCAGGTGGCGGGCGTCGAGCGCATCGCGGTGGTCTCGCCCAAGCCCGCGCCGGAGACTCTCGCCGCCGCGCATTTGTTGGGAATTACGGAGTTCTATCGCCTCGGCGGCGCGCACGCAGTGGCCGCGCTGGCTTACGGAACTGCAACCATCAAGCGCGTGGACAAGATCGTTGGTCCTGGCAATCTCTATGTCACTGCCGCCAAGCGGCTGGTGGCTTTCGATTGCGCCATCGATATGCTNNCTGGCCATCTTCATCACCACGCGTGAGGAACAGGCAAAAGCGGTTATCGCCGAGGCCAAAGTACGCAGCCGCAACAACGCTGTTGCTCGTGAAGCGCTGGGTAAGAACGGGCTGGTCATCCTAGCGGCGAACGTGAATGAAGCGCGCGAGATTACCAATCGCCTCGCGCCTGAGCATCTTACTGTTGATGCCGCGAGCGATCTCGATTGGGTGCAAAATGCGGGGTCGGTCTTTGTGGGCCGCTGGAGCGCGCAGCCGATGGGCGACTACATCTCCGGCCCCAATCACACGCTGCCCACCGGCGGCATGGCGCGGGTGCGCGGCGGCCTGAGCGTCAATGACTTCGTCAAGCTCATCACCGTGCAAGAGTACACTGCAAATGGAATCCGCTCTCTAGGCCCGCCAGCTGCATTACTGGCTGAGGCTGAAGGTCTCATCGGTCACGCCGAAGCGATTCGCGCGCGAATTGAGAAGAGGAGGACTCGTGGCTGAATCCGTCAAAGCAATCTATCCCGCGCCGCGCGCGCGCGTGCAGGCGATGAGGGAGTATCACCCTCCGCTGGGCAACCGCGACACGCTGCGCCTGGACTTCAACGAGAACACGGTAGCCTGTTCGCCCAAGGTGCGCGAGGCGCTGGGCAGCATCAGCGCGGGCAGCCTCACGCGCTATCCCGAGCGCGCGCCGGTCGAGGCCATCGTCGCCGCGCATCTCGGCCTCGCACCAGCTCAGGTCGCGCTCACCAACGGCGTGGACGAGGCCATTCACGTGCTCTTTGAAGCCTTCCTCGAAGTGGGCGACGAATTGCTATTGCCCGTGCCCACCTATACGATGTACGAGATTTACGCGTCGGCGACGGATGCGCGAGCGGTTGCGGTGCAGGCCGCGGACGACTTGCAGTTTCCCTTCGAGCGCCTGCTCGCGGCTATCTCGCCGCGCACCAAGATCATCGCCATCGCCAATCCCAACAGCCCTTCCGGATCCGCGACCACGCGCGCGCAGTTGCTCGAAATCGCCACGCGCGCGCCGCACGCGGTGCTGCTGGTCGATGAAGCATACTTCCACTTTCACGGCGAAACGGTTGCAGATTTGATCGGTGTGGTTCCCAATCTCATCGTCGCGCGCACCTTCTCCAAAGCCTACGGCCTTGCCGGATTGCGCCTCGGATTGCTGGCCGGCCCCGTGGAACTGATGCGCTGGGTCAAGCGCGTACTCTCGCCGTACAGCGTGAACTCGCTGGCGCTGGCCTGCCTGCCGCCCGCGCTCGAAGATGCAGCCTATCTCGACTGGTACGTCGGCGAAGTGCTGGCCGCGCGCGCGGAGTTCGAGGCCGCGCTCGACGAAGCCGGCGTGCGCCGCTGGCCCAGCCGCGCTAACTTTGTCCTGGTAGAAATTGGCGCGCTTCACAAGGAGTTCACACTCCTCATGAGCGAAGCGGGTGTGCTGGTGCGCGACCGCTCCAGCGATCCCGGCTGCGATGGCCGCGTGCGCATCACCATCGGAACCAGAGAGCAGATGCGCCAGGCTGCCGTGGCTCTCAACGAAACACTATCTACGTTGGAATTGCAGGCACCTCAACACGCCCAGAAGCAGCGGCTGGAGAATTGCCGTTGAAACTGCGGGTACTTTAACACGCCCCGGAGGGGCGGTACGAGAATAGCCCAGGATGAAATCCTGGGTTGCAGGATATAACCGGCAACCGCACCCCGTAGGGGTGCTGCGAAGAACTTGATCGAAGTCGAGATTTCGAGAGGTCACGTTGGAACCAGGAGCAGACAGATGACAAAGGAACCCACAGCCCCGCGCACCGCCATCGTCGAGCGCAATACCGCGGAGACGCGCATTGCGATCAAGCTGACGATTGAAGGCGGCGGCCATTACAAAATCTCTACAGGCATTCGCTTCTTCGATCACATGCTGGAGCTGTTCACCCGCCACGGCGCATTCGATCTCGAACTCAAGTGCGACGGTGACCTCGACGTGGACCAGCACCACACCGTCGAAGATGTGGGCATCGCGCTCGGCGAAGCCTTCGACCGCGCCCTCGGCGACAAGCGCGGCATTCTGCGCGCCGGTTACTTCCTCATGCCCATGGACGAAACTCTCGCCATTGCGGCTGTTGATCTGAGCGGGCGCGCGGCATTCGCCGTTGAAACCAAGGTGCGCGTTCGGCTGGTGGGCGATCTGCAAACCGAGTTGGTAACGGATTTCTTTGAGGGCTTCGCGCGCGGCGCTCGCGCCAATGTTCACGTGAAGACGATGTACGGCCGCTCGAATCACCACAAGATCGAAGCCATCTTCAAGGCCTTCGCGCGCGCCTTGCGCGTAGCCTGTTCGCGCGACAAACAACTGGGCGAGATGCTGCCTTCTACCAAAGGACTATTGTGATGCGCGTAACGGTGATCGATTACAAGGCGGGCAATCTCACTTCGGTGCTTAAGGCGCTGCGCCACCTGGGCGCGGAGACGGTCGTGACGGACGGCGATCTTGCGCTTGTAGAATCAGCAGAGCGTATCGTGCTGCCCGGTGTGGGCCACTTTGCGGCTACCGAGCGGCTGGACGCGACGGGACTAACCGGCGCGATACGCGCGGCGATTGCGCGCGGCGTTCCCTTTCTTGGAATTTGCGTAGGAATGCAGTGGCTCTACACGGGATCGAGCGAAGCGCCCGCGCAGCCGGGGCTTAGACATTTCGCTGAATCTTGCGAACATTTTTCTGAAAGCCCGGAAAAAGTTCCGCATGTTGGATGGAATTCTTTGGAAGTGCGGAAGGATTCGCGGCTTCTTGTGGGCGTTGAACCGGGCGAATACGTCTATTTCACGCACTCCTACAAAGCCCCCGTCACAGCCGACACCGCGGCTGTCACGTACTATATCGAGCCGTTCGCGGCAGCGGTAGAGCGCGGCAACGTGATGGGCGTGCAATTTCATCCGGAGAAGTCCGGCGCAGCCGGGCTGAAGATTCTAGGCAATTTTCTCAGGTGGAAGGAAGTTGAATGATAACCAAGCGCATCATCGCCTGCCTGGACGTGCATGACGGGCGCGTCGTAAAGGGCGTGCAGTTCGTCGATCTGATCGATGCGGGCGATCCGGCTACACAGGCGGCGCGTCATGCCCGCGAAGGCGCGGACGAGATTGTGCTGCTCGACATTACCGCGACGCACGAGGGGCGGCAGACGCTGCTCGACACGGTGCGCCGTACCGCGCGTGAGTTGTTCGTTCCCTTTTGCGTCGGCGGCGGCATTCGCACGGCTGATGATGCGGCGCAAGTCTTCGAGGCGGGCGCGGACAAGGTCAGCGTGAACTCCGCCGCGCTGAAGAATCCGCAGCTCATCGACGATATTGGGCGCAGCTTCGGCGCGCAGGCCGTCGTCGTCGCAATTGACGCGCGGCGCGACCCCGAGGCTACCGATCCGGTGCGCGACGCGCAGGTTTATGTGCAGGGCGGACGCAAGCTGGCCGGCCGCCGCGTGGTCGAGTGGGCGCGCGAGGCGGAAGAGCGTGGCGCGGGCGAGATCCTGCTGACCTCGATGAACTCCGACGGAATGAGGACTGGCTTCGATTGTGAACTGACCGCCGCGGTCAGCGAGGCCGTCGGCATTCCGGTGATTGCTTCGGGCGGCGCGGGAACCGTCGAACATTTTGTCGATGTCTTCGGTCGCGGCAAGGCCGATGCAGCACTGGCCGCGAGCATCTTTCATTT
>PMTP01000103.1:2989-16394 GCA_003167305.1 Acidobacteriaceae bacterium | reverse complement strand
GGCTTTAGCCCCTGAGGTATGCCTTTTGGGGATTCTCATCGAATACGGGCCTTTTTCCGCAGCCCGCAACGCTTCGCTCAGCGCCAGTGCTGCCACAGCCCGCCATAACCAGGTCTTCATCAGGGAAGTTTTCACATCTACAAGAGTACAACCGGCTGGTTGGCTCTGGCACGCCAGTCATTGTCGCCGTCGGTTACCTGGATTTCCCGAAGGCACAAAGGAAATCTCCGGGAATTGCTGCTAAAGTAAGATTTATTCATCATGATCATACATTAATTATTAATCTTACCTATTATGTTTGTCTTACTTGTGATAAAATGTAACCCATGGAACAACTCTTCACAACTGTCAGCAGCAAGGGCCAGATGGTGATTCCCGCGCCCATCCGCGAAGCTCTTGGCATCGAACCCGGCACGCGCATTGCCATTCAAATCGAAGGCGAGAAGCTGGTTTTGGCTCCCCAGACTCTTGCGGCCAAGCTGCGGTTATTCAAAGAGTTGCGCGGATCGACCGCAGGTGGGCCGTCGGGATGCGATATGTTGCTGGAGGAGCGGCGGCGGGATCGAGAGAGAGAGATTTTGCCAAAGACAGCTGGTAGGAAGGCAGAATGACCGTTTTTGTCCTCGATTCCTCGGCAGTGCTTCGCCATATCGACGGCGAAGCGGGCGCTGATCGCGTTGAAGAAATCATCCGGCTGGCTCTGCTTGGTGAGGCGGAAGTTCAACTTTCAGCGCTGCAATGGGGGGAGATAGCGGGAATTCAGCGCAGGCGCTTCGGTGTGCAGGAACAGATGAGAGTTCTGCAAAGTCTGCTGCAGTTCGACATCCGCGTCATTCCCGCCACAGCGGAACGCGCAGTGCGCGCCGCTGAAATCAAAGAGGATAGAAAGCTTGCCTATGCGAACGCCTTCGCAATTGAGCTGGCGATGGACTCAACCGATCACCTGCTGGTGACCGCCGACTACGACTTCAAGGAAGTGGCCGATATGGCGCGAATCGAATTTCTGCCGGTGAAATAAGTCATCACATGCTCTAGCGCCGAATGGACGAGTATCCGCCTCCCATACCATGCGGCAGCGCCGCCAGGGTTTCCTTGGGATAGAGAATAGTGACGCCTGGGTTGCGCAGGCTCTCTCCGGCTAAGAACTCACCGAAGGTATCCTCGTGAGCCTTCAGATACTTGCGCAGTTCCTCCCGGATCACCCCACCGCATCCCGACTTACCATAACCGTGGATCACCTCCAGGCGTCCCCGGTAGCCGCTCCGCACGCAGTTATTGTAGAAACACACAAACTCCCGGATCGCCTCAGCAACCGTGCGCTCGTGAAGATCAATGGATCGAGACTCGCTCATAATGCTGACTTCACTCTAGCGGATCACGCGCCGCCGGCGCCAAGCCAGAGCGGCGGCGCTCGACCTATTCCCTACTCCCTGTTCCCTGTTTTCCATTCACCGTCCGCCGCATCTCCGCCATGCCTGCTCGATGTAGCTGTCGGTCATGCCGGCGATGTAGTCGGCCACCGTGCGCGCCAGGCCTTCGGTGGGAATCAGCGCCTGGTCATCGCCGGGCATCAGGCCGGGGTCGTCCATCAGCGCGGCAAACAATTCCCGCACCACCTCGACAGCATGGGCGTGCGCCTCCTCCATCACCGGCGAGTTATAAAGACTGGCGTGCAAAAACTCCTTGGTGGCGGCGCGCGCGGCTTCCATCTCCGGGCTGAGCGCCGCTACGCGATGCGGCGCGCGGCGAATCTCCTCCAGCGTTTCAGCCCCCCGCGCGGCCGTCTGCCTGCGCACTTCTTCCAGCAGATCGGTGACCAGTGCATTGAGCACGCGCTTGAGAGCCTCGTACGCGCCCAGCCTCTCCGGCGCGCCCGGATACTCAGCCAGCACGGCGTCGTGAAAGCCGCGGAAGAGCGCCACGCCCTCGCGCACTTGGGCTAAATTCAGAATGCCCGAGTCCAGGCCGTCGTCCAGATCGGCGGTCGTGTAGGCGATCTCGTCGGCCAGATCGATCAGTTGCGCTTCCAGCGGCGGAAACTGGTCGAGGAAGTACTCGGCCAGTTCCGGGTGGCTCTCGGCGGAGTAGTCGCGGGAGTGCTTGACGATCCCTTCGCGGACGCCCAGCGTCAGATTCAGCCCGCGAAAGCCGGCGTAGCGCTCCTCGAACCAGCTCACGATGCGTAGCGCGTGCAGATTATGGTCGAAGCCCAGGCCAAAGCCGCGCAGGCACTCATCCAGTGCCTTTTCGCCGGCGTGGCCAAAGGGCGGATGGCCGATGTCGTGCGCCAGCGCCAGCGCCTCGGCCAGCTCCTCATTCAGCCCTAGCGCGCGCGTCAGTGTGCGGGCGATCTGCGTCACTTCCAAAGTATGGGTGAGCCGGCTGCGAAAGTGGTCCGAAGGGGAGTCGCCAGCCAGTCGCGCGAAGACTTGCGTCTTGCCGGCCAGGCGGCGAAAGGCGCGCGCGTGCAAAACGCGGGCGCCGTCGCGGGCAAAGGCCGAGCGGTAGGGGTGCGGCGGCTCGGCGTGCGCGCGGCGGCTCAGCTCGCCGTCAGCGCGGACGGCAATCCCAACGGGCAGCGCGAAGGGCGATTGGGTCTCCGCGTCCGTCATCGGTCATCTCCGGGGTTTCTGCTCCGCATTTTGCACTCCCTCTCCGGTTATACCGCAATCGGGAATCTCTCGCAGCAGATAGCGGCTTTCCCGGCGGCAAAACGCCTCCAGCGAGTGATAAAGTGCTCAAAAGGTGATGGACACTGCCTGCTTTTCAGGCGTATTATCCAACCGGATTAATTAAAATGGGACAGTCACGGGTGCAAAATCCCGCGCGCCCCGTGAGCACTTCACGATTCAACCCGGAGGCAAGAATGAAAGCGAGTAAGAGCGTTGCATTGGCCGTGCTGGCGTTGGCCATTATTTCCACGTCGGGCTGCGCCAGGCACTCGACCAGTGAGGTCTTTTACCTGATTGCGTCGGACATGGCTCTGCCCTACTGGCAGACAGCTGCCGCGGGATTCAACAAGGCCGCGGCGGAGTTCAAGGTGACTGCCAGGGTGGCCGGGCCGAACGGCCATGATCCGCAGGCCGAGCTGGCCGCCCTCCATGATGCGATCGCGGCCAAACCGTCCGGGATTCTGATCTCGGTAGCCGATGTTACTCTGCTGCAGCCGGAGATTGACGCGGCCGTCAACGCCGGGATTCCGGTCATCACCATCGACTCGGATGCGCCGGGAAGCCGCAGACTCTACTTTATCGGGACCAACAATCTGGAGGCCGGAAGGCTGGGCGGACAGCGCGTCCTCGAGAAACTGGGTGGCCGCGGCAATGTCGTCTTCTTCACCTTTGCCCATCAGGCCAATACCGAGGAGCGGCTCCAGGGCTTCAAGGACGTCTTTGCCACTCGGCCCGAGATTCATATCGTGGATGTGGTGGACATCAAAGGTGAAACGAGCAAAGCCTTCGATTGGACGCAGGAGGCGATGGCGTTGACCGGCGACAAGAAGGTGGATGCCTTTATCAGCCTGGAATCGTCCTCGGCCAAGGCGGTGACCGACGCGCTCAAGCGCTCCAGCGTCCCCGACCGGCTGGTGATGGCTTGGGACGTGGAGCCCAATACGCTGGATGCGATCAAGGCCGGGAATATCGATTCGACGGTCGTGCAGAAGCCCTTCACCATGGCTTACTTTGGACTGAAGGCGCTCGACGAGGTCTATCACGCGCCGCCCAAGCAGATCTCCAAGGACTACAGCGCCGACGCCTTTGCCTCCTACCCGGCCTTCGTCGATACAGGCACCTCGCTGGTGGACAAGACCAACGTGGACTATTACATCGCCGCCGCCGCCGAACAAGCCAAGTAGCGTTTGTCTGGCCGCGTTCAGACCGATCTTTCTTTGCGATCATAGATTGTAATGAAAAGCCGGGGCTCGCGTCTTCTGTATGAATGGCGCACGCTCCGGTTTTTTTCATTTCAATGTGGGCTGTGCATTCGCAGAGGGATTTACAGGCGGAAGCGTCCATGGATGGAGGCAAGCATCCGGAATGGCGCGGGAAGGCACTGAATGCGGCGATGGATGTTTTTACTGGTGCTGGCGGCGATGACGGTTCCAGCGGGAGCGGCAACCAAGGTGACGGTTGCGGAACTGGAGCAAATGCTTACCGCGGCCCACGGCGCTCCGGATGCCAAGTTGGCGGAGCAGCTTTCCGGGCTGGAGTTGACGGAACGGCTGAGCGCGAGCCGGTTTGCGCGTCTAAAGGCCGGGTTGCCGGGCGAGAAAGCGCAGCAGGCGCTGAACGTCCTGGGTGACACGGCTGAGTTCCTGAATCTTCCGGCGGCGGAGATTCCCACCACAGCCGCGCCCGATCCGGCCGTACAGCGCCATATCATGTCTTTGGTCGTGCGCTATGCGACCAGGAGTGTTCATGAGCTACCGAATTTCTTCGCCACGCGCGAGACGACCCGTTTTGAAGACCGTCCGCAAATCGCTTTCGTAGGTTACCTGCCATTGCATTTTATCGCCAAATCCAGCAAGAGCGTGGTTTACCGGGATGGCCAGGAGATGATCGATACTGGCTCCGGAAAGAGCGGCTGGAGCGGCGGGGAGCTGGGGCTGGTTTCCTGGGGCGAGTTCGGGCCGATCCTGAGCACGGTGCTGCTGGACGCGGCGCAGAGCAAGCTGGCGTGGAGCCACTGGGAACAGGGAGCAAGCGGGCCTGTGGCTGTCTTTGGCTATTCGGTGCCAGATCCGAAATCGCATTACTGGGTGCAGTACTGCTGTAAACAACAGAGCATAAACGATACGCCGGAAATCTCGCGTGAAAAGACCGGCTACCAAGGGGAGATTGCTGTCGATCCGGCGACAGGCGAGATTCTGCGCATGACCGCCGATGCGGAACTTCCACTGAGCGAGACGCTCACCCGCGCGGCCGTCATGGTCGAGTACGGCTCCATCGAGATCGGGGGCAAGAGCTTTATCTGCCCTGAGCGCAGCGTCGCTTTGTCGTTGATGCGCTATGCGCATTCGACCACCGGCGCGCATTCCATCCTCGATCACGATCCGATAAAGACATATTTGAATGATGTAGCCTTCGAGCAATATCACCGCCTGGGAGCCGAGTCGCGCATCCTCAGCGGTGATGGCGGAAATCTGCCCGGCAATTCGCCGGCAGCGCCGCCGGATGCATCGATGTTGCAGCCCGCATCGGCGGCGTTGACCGCGCCTCCCGCGCCTGCGCCAACTGTAGCTCCGGCTGCGCCTGCCGAAGTTGCTTCAGCATCCACGCCGGCGCCTGTCTCAGCGCCGCAACCCGTGCCGGCGCAAGTTGCTCCGCAGGAGCAGATTCTCACACTGAAGGCCAATGCCCGCGCCGTGGAACTCGATGTGGTGGTGACCGACAAGAAACAGGCTCCGGTCACAGGCCTGGGCAGACAGCTCTTTGAGGTACTGGAAGATGGCAAGCCGCAGGCTGTTGACTTCTTTGAGGAGCACACGGCCACTCCCGCTCCGGTGAGTGAAGCGCCCGAGCTGGCGACGAATCTCTACACCAATCTGCCCGCCACGCCGGTGGTGAATTCGGTTAATGTGGTGCTGATCGACAAGCTGAATACGCCCTTGCAGGATCAGGTACACGTCCATCAGCAGATTCTTGACTTTCTCCAGAAGATGAAGCCGGGAACTAAGATCGCCATCTTTGTGATGGGCGCCAGGCTGCGAATGATCCAGGGCTTTACGTCGGATAGCGCATTGCTGATCGCGGCTCTGAACGATAAAAAGAATGGAGACATTTCGGAGAAGACCGACACCTCGCGCAGCCGCCAGGACGACGCCGATGACCAGGATCAAGCCGATATGCACGCCGTCATGATGGGAGGCAGTCAAGGGCGAAACGGCACCGGCTACTCGCGCTCCGGCGGAGGCCCCGCAGCTGGACAGACAGCCATCGCCAGCAATCAGGCCGGCGAGCGCGTGACGATGACGCTGACGGGGCTGGAGTTTCTGGCCCGCTACCTGGTCGGCATCCACGGGCGCAAGAATCTGATCTGGTTCTCCAGCTCCTTCCCGGTCTCGGGCCTGATCTTTTACGGCTCGATGGGGAAGGAGCATCTTCCCGGCTTCCAGAGTCCGGATCCCATCGCCCAAGAGACAGCCAATCTACTGACGCTCTCCAAAATCGCCGTCTATCCGGTCAACGCTGAAGGGCAGCAGGGCGACCAAGCCTCCCAGGCTTCCGCATATAACGGTCCCTCAGTGCACACCTTAGCCTTGGAAGCCGAAATGCACGCTATAACGACGGATGCCGCGATCAGGCTGGCCAGCGACACCGGCGGCAAGGCTTTCACGAACACCAATGACCTGGCCGGCGCGCTCTCCAAGGCCATCGACGACGGAGCTCACTATTACACCCTGGCCTACACTCCCGCCAACAGCAAGATGGACGGCGGCTACCGGCGCATCGAAGTGCGCTTGACCCAAGGCAGCTACGATCTGGCCTACAGGCGCGGCTACTTCGCCGACGACCATGCCGCGCCAGAACCCAACTCGGACTCCGACCCGCTGCATCCGCTGCTGGTCCGCGGCGCGCCCGGATCTTCGCAGATTGTCTTCAGCGCGCGCGTTGTACCGGCCGCCCAACAGCCGGTGCCCGGAGACAAGCCCGCCGGCGGAAATACCAAGCTCGCCGGGCCGCTCACTCGCTATCGCGTCGACTTCAACCTTCGCCCCTCGGACATCGAACTGATCGATGCCGCCGGCGGCAAGCACACCGGCAAGATTCAGATTGAGCTGCTCGCCTATGATGGCAACGGTGCGGCGCTTAACTGGGCGGGCGGGACGATGGCCCTCCAACTTAGCGCAGAGCAATTCGCGTCTATGCAACGAACCGGCATCCCGGCCCATCTGGAGATCGACCTGCCCAGTGCCGCTCTCTACCTTGAAGCAGGAGTCTACGACTGGACGGCCCGCAAGGCCGGAACTCTTGAGATTCCCCTCCATCTTGCCGCCGCCCAGCAATCCGGGTATCAGGCCAGGGCCGGACAACCCAGAAACTGACCCGCTCCCGGTAACCCGATGCGATTTGCATCACGAGACCAATAGAATGGCGGCCTTTTCGGTAAGAAAAGGCCGCCGTTTTCACCTCTGAATCTCCAATCCTGGATCACTCGCCGTCGTCTATTCCCTAGGCCCAGAGTCCCTAGTCCCTCAGTCCCTAATCCCTTCACTCCGGCTTGACCGGACCGACGGCGCTCTCCTCTTTGGCCAGCTTCACGCGCGCCGATTCCAGCTTCTTCTGCACCTTGGCCACTTCCGCCGGATCGACATCAGCCGCGGCCGACTTGGCAGACTGCGCCAGCGAAATCTCCCACTGCTGGGCGGCCAGGCGGATGCGCCCGGTCTTGGCGTAGAGCTCGCCCATGTGGTCGTGGACCGTGGGGTCGCTGGAATCGCGCTCGACGGCCCGGCGCAGGTTCTCCTCGGCCAGCTCGTTCTCGCCCATCTTGAAGTACACCCAGCCCAGCGAATCCAGGAAGGCGCCGTTCATCGGCTCCAGCTCAACGGCTTTGCGGATCATTTTGAGAGCCTCGGGCAACTGCCTGCCCTTGTCGGCCATCATGTAGCCCAGATAATTCAGCGTCATCGCGCTCTCCGGGTCCAGCTCCAGCGCCTGGCGGAAGAACTGCTCGGCCGGCTCGTAGTGCTTCTGCCGCTCCGCCCATTCGCCCCGCATGAAGAGCAGAGTGGTGCGCTCCTCCTTTGCTTTTTTCTCGTCTGTCTTTGTCGTCAAAGCCTCGGCCTTGTCGAAGGCCTCCTCGGCCTCCTTCCAGCGGTGCGCGCGCACGCACATCTGGCCCAGCGCCAGCCAGACCGGGCGGTCGTCGTCGGTGTTGGCCAGCAGCCCCTTGGCCATCGCCAGCCCTTCCTCGGTCTTGCCCAGGTCACCAAGCTCCCCGGCCAGCATCAGCTTCAGGTCGCGATCTTTGGGGTTGACCTCGACCGCCTTGCGCGCCACTTCGACCGCCTTGTCAAACTGCCGGGCGTCGCGCCATGTGTCCACCTGGTACTGGTAGCCGCGCACCGCCGATTCGCCGCCCATGTCGATGAGTTTCTGGTAGGTGGCAATGGCCTCGGCCGTCTTGTTCTGCTCGTGGTAGACCATTCCCAGCCGCTCCAGGAAGATGGCGCGATTGCTTTTTTCATCCTCTTTGTAGGCGCCGTTGGCGTGCGAGGTCTCGTCTACCATCTTCTCGTAGGTCAAGGCGGCCTCATCGTAACGGCCCAGCACATCCAGCAGCAGACCCTCGTTGTAGCCGGCTTCCAGATCCTCCGGCTTCATCTTGCGCGCCTTGCGAATGGTGGCCAGCGCATCCTCATACTTTCCCTGGCGGCGTTGAATCTCGCCGATGTGATCCAAGGCGCTGGAGTTCTCCGGGTCCTCCGCGGCCAGCTCCCGGTATTGCTTGAGCGCCTCGTCGAGCTGGTTGTCGCTGAGCAGCGCCTGGGCCAGCGCATCCAGAGTGCGCAGGTCGCCCGGCTCCATGTCGATGGCGCGCTGATAGGCCGCGATGGCTTCCTTCGGCCGCTTCAGTTGATCGTAGGCCGCGCCCAGCGCAGCCTCCATCTTGGCCGTCCGGTCGGCGACCGCAACCGACTCAATCTCCTTGGCGGCATGATCATAGTCGCCGCTCTCGGCATACAGGCGGGCCAGATTCAGCACCACCTCCTCCGAGTCGGGTTCAATCGCTTTCGCTGTCTTGAACTGCTCTTCGGCCTTCTTCGCGTCGTGCTTGACGGTATAAAGCTGGCCCAGTACCATGCGCTCATCCACGCTCCGGGGCTCCAGCGCGACGATCTTTTCGAACTCGGCAATCGCCCGGTCCAGCACGTTGCTTGCGGGCGAGGCCGGCGACGCGGCGTTTTGCCCTTCGCTCAGCGTGCGCAGATAGACGCGCCCCAGCAGCTTGTGCGCGTCAACATTGTCAGGCGCGCTCTTCAGCAGCTCCCGCACTGTGTTTTCGGCCTCGCGAGCGTGGCCGGTGCGGAAGTACAAATCGGCCAGCGCAAGGTTCAACTGTGGCGAAGCGGGGTCGGCGTTCAGCGCCAGCTTGTACTCCTCGATGGCCCGCGTAATGAACTCCTGGCGGCCCTCGCTGACGGCCTTTTCTTCGTAACTACTGGCCAGCGCCGCGTGATAATACGCCTGGGCGCGCTCCGGCAGCGGCGCGGCGGAGCCGGAGGCCTTGGCCGCTTCGTCCGCCTTCACCGCATCAATCTTGATCGGGCTGGCAGAAGGCGTCTTGGCAGGGCTGCTCTGCGCGGGAGCGGCAGTTTCCGGCATAGCCGGAGCAGCGCTTCCCGGAGCGATCGGAGCGGGGGTGGTCTGGGCGTGGGAGAGCCTGGCCGGCAGCACGAATGCGATGGCGGTGGCAAAGACGAGACCGAGGGGCAGCAAACGTAGTTTTTTTGTCATCATCCTGGGGATTCCATGCCTCTTCAGCCGGACCGTCTGGCGAAGAACTTCCAAGTCCGAAAGCCGGGAGGCAATGCAGGCAGCCGGTGGGAGCAACTCTGCCTACTATAAAGACGATTCTAATTGCCATTGGGCTTCCGCGGCGTGGCAGATTGCGGCATTTTCCTGCCGGGAGCCCAAAACGAAGCTCGCCGAAGCTATGGAATGCCGAGAATCTTGTGGGTTTGCAGGCTCAATCGCCACTGCGGATGCTCCAGGCAATAGCGCAGGGCAAGCGCGGTATTGGCCTCGCGATCAGGCCCGTCCATCGGCTGCAAGAAAAAATGCCGGAAAGCCAGCAATTCGAATTCAGCAACTTCAACGCCCTGTTGAGGATAGACCAGCTTCAACTCATCACCGCTGTGCTGTACAAGTTCGGCTCCGGCTTTGGGGCTGACGCAGAGCCAGTTCACGCCGTCCGGCGCGGGAATCGTTCCGTTGGTTTCAACGGCTATCTCAAAATTACACTTGTGCAGCGCGGCGATCAGCTTCCCATCCAATTGCAGCAGCGGTTCGCCGCCGGTGCAGACGACGAAACGCTTGCCCAGTGCGGAGTTTGCCGGCCATGCGCGCTCGATGGCAGCGGCCAGCGGATCAGCGGAGTCAAACCTGCCGCCGCCCGGCCCATACACGCCCACAAACTCAGTGTCACAAAACCGGCAGATCGCCGCCGCCCGGTCGCTCTCCCGCCCCGACCACAGGTTGCAGCCGGCAAAGCGGCAGAAGACCGCCGCGCGCCCCGCCTGCGCTCCCTCGCCCTGCAGCGTATAAAAGATTTCCTTGACCGCGTAGCTCATACGAACCAGCTTTCAGCTATCAGCTATTAGCTTTTACTTCTAACTCTTCGTGCAAGGGTTGGGGCGTCAAATTGGCGTAAAGAATCTGAAAAGCTGAGAGCTGATAGCTGACAGCTAAAATCCGGATTTTCCGTACTCCACCGGATCCTCGATCCCATTCTCCCGGAAACCCTTGCGTCGCAGCAGGCACGAATCGCATTCCCCGCAAGGCTCGCCAGAGGCCGATGGGTCATAGCAACTGCTGGTCAGCCCGTAATCCACGCCCAACTCGATTCCCCTGCGGATGATCTCCGCCTTGGTGAGCGCGATCAGTGGGGTATGAACCCGAAGCGCCTGACGGCCTTCGACCCCGGCCTTGGTCGCGAGATTGGCCATCTTCTCGAAGGCCACAATGAACTCCGGACGGCAATCCGGGTAGCCCGAATAATCCAGCGCATTCACACCGATAAAAATGTCGCTCGAAGCGAGCACCTCGGCCCACGCCAGCGCAAAGGAGAGAAAGATTGTATTGCGCGCCGGAACATAGGTGATCGGAATGCCGTGGCTCATCTCCTCCGTGCCGCGCCCTTTGGGAACCGCGAAATCTCCCGTCAGCGCCGAGCCGCCGAAGACCCGCAAGTCGATCTTCGCAATGCGATGGTCGGCCACGCCGATTGCAGCAGTGACACGCCGAGCCGCATCGAGTTCAACAATGTGCCGCTGGCCATAAGAGAAGGAGAGCGCGTGCAGCTCATAGCCCTCGCTGCGGGCAATCGCCAGCACCGTGGCTGAGTCCAGCCCCCCGCTCAGCAGCACCACCGCGCGTTTTCGCTCAGTCTCCATAGGTTTGCACCCGCAACCCCTCCTCGGCAATCCGGTACGGCACCACGGCGCCAGCCTCGTGCGAAAGCGCGGCGCGCAACGCCCCAGCCGCCTCCTTGGTGCGTGCCAGCAGCATCAGAAATCCGCCCCCGCCCGCACCGGCCAGCTTGGCGCCGTAAATAAACGGCCGGGCGCGTTCGAGAATCGCATGGATCGGCGCATTGGTAGTATGCGGATCGAGCACCTGATTCAGTTGCCAGTGCCGGTCCAGCAACTCGCCCAGATGCTTCCAATCGCCCTCGGCCATTGCGTACGACATCTCCACCGCCAGCGTCTTGATGCTGTGCAACACCTGAATCGTTGCCGTCTCCCGCGCCAGATAACGCGAGACCACCTGGCGCAACAAATCCTTGGCGACCCTCTGAATGCCGGTATTGTAAAGCACCATGTGCTGGCAGAACTCGGCTCGGCGCGCGTCGCTCCACTGCACCGGCTGCACGCGAATCCGCTGCCGCAAGCCGGGCCCGGTAATAAGCAGCTTTGCGCCGGGAAAGATGCCGCCCGCCTGATCCTGCCAGCCGCCGCCGGTGGTCATGCGCTGCTCCAGTTGCATCACCGCCTGCGAGAGAGCATGATCGCCCACTTCGCGCCCCGAGATCACCGCCAGCGCGCGGATCACCGTGGCGGCCAGAATGCTGCTCGTCCCCAGCCCCGAGCCGATCGGCAACCCCACACGGCAGTGAATCTCCAGCCCCCCGCCCAGCTCCGCAAGAGTCTTATGCAGCGGCTGCCCCTTCACCGGAAGGCCATGCAGTCCCAGCGCGGCGCGCGGAATCGAAAAGACGCTCCCCGGCCCGCACGGCTCCAGCAGCTCTTCAGAGTTGCGATATTCGGCCATCGCTCCAAGACCGTCGGCGAGGCAGCGGATCACCGGCTCGTCGATACGCCGGATCTCCGTTTCAATCGGAAAAGCGCCTTCGATCTCCAGCGCGCAGTTGAGCACCGTGCCGCCCCAGTCGAAGCAGAAGGGCGGCGTGTCGCTCCAGCCTCCGCCCAGGTCGATGCGCGGCGGCGCTGATACGTGAACCCGCTCGAAGCGCCAGGCAGACGGCATGGCCTTCGCATCCCCGGCTGTCCCTTTGCGCACCGCATCCTGAATGCAGGTGAAGGCCTCGGCCCGCGCCAACCCTGCCTCCTGCTCAAAGCCCGCGCGCTCCAGCAAGCGCTGGGCCTGCATCAGCAGGCTGGCCGCATGAGTCAGCTCCTCCGCGCGCCCCTTGCGCAACTCGTTGGCGCGCGCTCTCAGCAATCGTCCCGCGGCGGCGGCCGGCGCCAATCCGGGCAAGTTGGCCAGCAGCGGCCGCAGGTCCGTGCCTGACTCCGCCAACTCCACGGCCGTCTCCTGCCAAATTCCCTGCAAACGGCGGTTGCGCGCCTCGGCCAGAGCCTTCCCATCGGCGCACTGCGCGCTCTCCGCCAGCGAGAGCCGCCGCGCCGAGCGCCACTGGGCAACTCCGTACCCGCTCGCGTAACCCATCATCCACCGCGCGCAGGCCCAGGCCTCGTCCGGCGTCGCCACCGGAAACAGCCGGGCGTTCCACAGCGTGGGCGCTTCCTCCGCGCCCCAAACCTCTTCGCTCGTCAACCCCAACAGAGCAAGCGTTTCCAGAATCGGACGGTTGAACCATGTGGCGTTCTCCAGCGCCTGCTTGGCATCGTCCTCTACCCCATAGACGCGAATCACCCAGCCGTTGCTGCCGTCCGCTTCCACTGGCAACTGATGAACCACGGTCTCTTCGGGAACCTCCACCGCCCCGCTCAACCCCGTCAGTCCATGCAGGATGGCGCCGCGGCCGGCGTGCACATCCCCCTCCAGGTCGCATTCCAGAATCACGGCCTCATGACCCGCCTTGCACGCGCCGCCGATCACGCTATCCAGCACTCCGCCCGAAGCCGCCGCCAGCCGGCGGAAGTTGCGCGTCGTCCCCGCATGAATAAACTCGCCCTCCACCACCGCGCAGTGAAACGCCGCCGGCCGCTCCGGGCTGCGCAGAATTCTCTCCAGCTTTTTCCAGAAGGTTCCCGCGCCGCTCTTCGGCTTCCATTGGCCCGTCAGCCCGCGCGTGATTTCATCATAAAGATCAACCGCCGGCAGCCTTCTGAATCTCGCCAAACCCGTCAGCGCCGCCGTCAGATCGGCGTCAAAGCGCAGCAAGCCAATATCGACAGCAACCCGTCCATCCTCCAGCATTCCACCCGCGGCCTTCACCTCCGCCGACGTGGGCTTTTGCAGAAAGGTATAAACCT
>PMTP01000103.1:0-2966 GCA_003167305.1 Acidobacteriaceae bacterium | reverse complement strand
CGAGAGCGCCAGCGTCTCGTCAAAGACCGTCGTTGTCCCGCGCGGATGCGTGCGCGAAGGCAGCACGCCAAAGAGCTTGCCCCCCGGCGAGTACTGCGGCAGCCGGCGTGAATCGCCGCCTGAGTGAACCAGCAGAACTCGATGGCAGCCCCACCACTCCCGGTCTTTGCCCAGAACGCCCAGCGCGTGAATCGTCGCTCCGCCGCTGCCCACTCTGCGGTCGTCCGGATCGGGCACCACCAGGAACTCGGTCTCCTCCGGCAGCATCCCGGAGAGCCGCCGCCGCTCGATCTCATCGCGGTAGAGCCCCGCCTGGCGCGCCGAAGAGGCCGTGACGATCACTACGTCCCAGGTCATCACTTTGTTTGTCCATCCTGCGAAGAGCCTGGATTCAAGTCGGCCAAATCCCCGCCCTTGCCGATGTCCATCGAGGGCGGAAGTGGATTGCTTTCGTCGATGGATGCCTCGATGCACTTCTCCAGCAGCCCCTTGGCTTCGAGGATAAACTCAATCGCGTCGCGCCCCGCGCCCTCGCCGCCCCGGTGCGGAGTCACGTAATGGGCTTCTGCTTTGACTTGCTCCCGCGCATTGGCCACGGCCACCGCGAATCCGCACTGGCGCATCACCGCGAGGTCGATCACATCGTCACCCACGAAGGCGATCTCGTCGAGGGTGACGCCCTCCCGCTGCATGATCTCGCGCACCGGGCGCATCTTGAAAGCCTCGCCCTGGTAGACGAATTCGAGCTTAAGGTCGCGCGCGCGCAGGGCCACCGTCTCGCTGATGCGCTTGGTAATGATGCCGACCTTCATGCCGCCCAGCCGCGCCAGCGTCATGCCCGCGCCATCGTGCGCGCTGTAGCCCTTGGCCTCAACCATTTTGGTGGTGATGGCCCCGTCCGGCCCGGCCACCGGAACAGGAATGATCCAGATACCGCCGTTGGTCAGTACTCCATCCACGTCGAAGAGAATGATTTTGATGCGCCGCGCGCGCTCCTGGGCTGTGAGTGTCATGCTCTTGATTTTACCCATTGCGGCCGGGCGCTCCCGGCGCAATAGTAGCCGCCGCCCTATTTCCCTGCCATTGCCCCCGCCGGCGTCAGGTAGCCGCTGTCGTGCATCCAGTCGGCCAATTGCTGCGGCCAGTGCATCACGGTGAGAAGGTTGGGGCGCTCGTTCATGTTGAAGGCGTGCTTGCCCTGGGAGAGGAAGACGGCCTCGGTGCGCACACCGGCAGCGCGCAGCTTCTCGAAGATGCCCAGCGTCACCTTGTCGCAGCCGTACTCATCGTCGTTGGCCACAATCAGGAAGGAAGGCGGCGCATCGGCGGCGATCGTCTGCGGCTCGGGGCCACCGGGAAAGACCAGGATCTGGAAGTCCGGCTTGCCGTTCAGCCGGTCGATGGGGTCGGGCGCGGAGGGGTCGCCGTTGCCCGGCGCATAGGCCACCAGCGAAACCAGCGCGCCACCGGCGGAGAATCCCATCATCCCCACGCGATGTGGATCGATCTGCCACTCCGCCGCGCGGCTGCGCACCAGCCGCAACGCGCGATAGGCATCTTGGCGCACATTGTCCATCGTATAGGGAGAATCCTTTTCGCCCGGCAGGCGATACTTCAGCACAAAGGCCGCCACCCCGATGCTGTTGAAGAACTCGGCCGCATGCACGCCCTCGTTCACATAGACTAGCTCGTGAAAGCCGCCGCCGGGCGCCACCACGACGGCCGCTCCGGTCGCCTTTTCCCTGGGCGGCAGGAAGACGGTGATCGTGGGGTTGTTGATCCGGCGGACCCAATAATCCCGCGCCTCTTCTGGAATATCTTTGCGGCTCTCGAATCCGGGAGCGCCCTGGCTCCAAAGTGGAATCACCTGCGGCTGCGTTTGCGCGCCCGCCGCAGAGCAGAGAATAAACGCCGCCGTCGTTGCCAAAAGTGTCTTCATCAGGTCATAGCTCCAATCTGAAATCCCTGCGACTACTAGAAACAGGCTACGCCTGCCCGCTTCGACTCGGCGCGCCGGATCAAGAAATATCTCTGCGGCAAGCCGCACAGCTCTGCGCGGCAGCCGAAGTTGATCCCCGGTACAATGAATATGTGACCAAAACCTCCCCACCCGCGCCCCCCACCGTGGGCTTCATCTCCCTGGGCTGCCCGAAAAATCTCGTCGACTCCGAGGTGATGATGGGCCTGCTGGACCGCGCCGGCGCGCGGCTGACCGCCCATCCCGAAGAGGCCGAAATCCTCATCGTCAACACCTGCTCCTTCATCGACACGGCCAAGCAGGAGTCGGTGGACACGATTCTAGAGATGGCGCGGCACAAGAGCTCCGGCCGGGCAAAAAAGCTCATCGTCGCCGGCTGTCTCGTCGAGCGCTACCGCGACGAAATCCGCAAGAGCATCCCCGAAGTGGACGCGGTCGTCGGCACCGGCGAACTGGAGGCGATCCTCGAAGCCGCCGGCCTCGCGCCCATCGCCGCGCCCTCGCCCTTTAACATTCTCAGCGGCAGCGGCTCGGTAGAGGTTCGCCCCGGCGTCGAATCCCGCGCCGCAACCCACAAACACGATCACGGTTCCCGCCCAGAAGGTGATCATCGCGAGCAGCAAGGCCGCTTCCGCCGCGACGACTGGCAGGGCGCAACCCACCTTCTGCCCACCTACCTCTACGACGAAACCACTCCCCGCTTCCTTACGACGCCAAAATCCTCGGCCTACATCAAGATCGCCGAGGGCTGCGACCACCCCTGCTCCTTCTGCGTCATTCCCAACCTGCGCGGAAAATTCCGGTCGCGGAGATTCGAATCCGTTGTCGCCGAGGCGCGGCAGCTCGTTGCCCGCGGCGTCCGGGAGATCACCCTCATCGGCCAGGACACCACCTGCTACGGCGAAGACCTGGGCCTCAAGGACGGCCTCGCGCAGCTCCTCGACGCGCTCGCTCAAATCGACGGCCTGCGCTGGCTCCGCTTCCTCTA
>PMTP01000017.1 GCA_003167305.1 Acidobacteriaceae bacterium | reverse complement strand
TGACCGGCGGCTATCACACCGAGTACAGCTCGATGAAGTTCGCCATGTTCTTCATGGCCGAGTATGCCAACATGATTACGGTGGGTTGCGTGGCCACTCTGCTGTTTTTTGGCGGCTGGACCAGCCCCTTCGGCGACCTGATTCCGCCCTTCGAGAATGTCTTTTTCGATGCAGGGCTTTCTCTCTTCTGGTTTGTGCTCAAGGTTTTTGCTTTCCTCTTTTTGTATGTGTGGGTGCGTGGGACATTGCCGCGCTTCCGCTATGACCAACTCATGAACTTCGGCTGGCGCTGGCTGATGCCGCTCGCGATCCTGAACATTGTGGCGACCAGCCTTTGGCTTGCGTACCGGTGATTCGATGCACCTGATTTTGTTTCTCGTCTTTGCGGGATTCTGCCTGGCTGGAGCGATCAACCTCCTCCTCCAGTCGCATCCCATCAACAGCGCCTTGTCGCTGATTGTGGTGATGGTCTCGCTGGCCGTGCTTTATCTGCTGCTGGGCGCGGAGTTCCTGGCCGCCGCGCAAGTCATCGTCTACGCCGGCGCCATCATGGTGCTCTTCACCTTCGTCATCATGCTGCTGAACGCATCGCGTGAGGAGCGAACGCTGGGCAGCCACGCGGCGCTCAGCGTGGGCCTTCCCGCGGTCGTCGCGATTCTCGCCATCATCGCCACGGTGATTCTGCACACACAGGGCCTGGGCGTGGCGCGGTTGAGCGACGGCATCACTTCGACGGAAGAGTTGAGCGCGGTGCTCTTCACCAAGCTGCTGCTGCCCTTCGAGGTCACCTCGGTGTTGATTCTCATCGCGATTCTGGGCGCGGTGGCGCTGGCCGGCCACGATGCCAGAGACCCAGACCCCCACGAGAATCGAGAAAGGACGGGCGAAAAATGAATGCATTCCTTTCGCAGGAAGTCCCGCTCTCCTGGTATCTGCTCTTGAGCGCCGTCTTGTTTTCGCTCGGCGTTGTCGGCTTTCTCATCAAGCGCAATCTGATTACCNNCAGATCTTCGTCTTCTTTGTAATGATGGTGGCCGCGGCGGAGGCTGCCGTGGGACTGGCCATTATCATTGCCGTCTTTCGCGCCCGCGCAACCCTGGCCGTCGACCGCATCGACCGGATGAAACTATGAACCAAGACCTCCACCTTTGGCTGATTCCGCTGCTTCCCTTCGCTGGATTCCTCATCAATGGAATCCTCGGACGACGGCTGCATAAGTGGATTGTGACGACGGTCGCGTTGTTGGCTCCGTTGGCGGCCTTAGGCTTGGTGCTCAACGCGGCGCAGGGCTTCTTCAGAATCGGCACGGAAACCAGTTCCCTTCCCTACATCGAAACCTGCCCGCTGCCCTGGATCAACATCGCCGCGCTGCACGTGGACTTCAGCTTTGTCCTCGATCAGCTTTCGCTCGTCATGCTCTTAGTCGTCACCGGCGTAGGCTTCCTGATTCACGTCTACTCCGTCGGCTACATGAACGACGACAAAGGCTACGCGCGCTACTTCTCGTACTTGAATCTCTTCCTCTTCTTCATGACCGTGCTAGTGCTGGCCGGCAATGCTCTGGCCATGTTTATCGGCTGGGAGGGCGTCGGCCTCGCCTCGTATCTGCTGATCGGCTTCTACTTCCAGAAAAAGTCGGCGGCGGACGCGGGCAAGAAGGCCTTCATCGTCAACCGCATCGGCGACGTCGGCTTTCTCATCGCAATGTTTCTGCTCGTCGCAAACTTCGGCACGTTGACCTTTACGGAAATTGCTACCAAGCTCGGACAAGACCCTGGCTGGCAGGGCGGCGTGGTTACCGTCATTGCGCTCTGCCTGATGATGGGCGCGGCGGGCAAGAGCGCGCAGTTGCCGCTCTACATCTGGCTGCCCGACGCGATGGAAGGCCCCACACCGGTCTCCGCGCTGATCCACGCTGCCACCATGGTTACGGCCGGCGTCTACATGGTCGCCCGCACCCACGTTCTCTTCGACCATTCGCCCTTCGCGCTCGGCGTTGTGGCCACGGTCGGCGCGGCCACGGCCATCTTCGCGGCCACCATTGCACTTGTCCAGAACGACATCAAGCGCGTGCTGGCCTATTCGACGATCTCGCAGCTCGGCTATATGTTTCTCGGCTGTGGCGTCGCGGCTTACTCGGCGGCAATCTTCCATCTGATGACCCACGCCTTCTTCAAGGCGCTGCTCTTCCTCGCGGCGGGCTCGGTGATTCACGCGATCGGCGGCGAGCAGGACCTGCGCAAGATGGGCGGCCTGTGGCGGAAGCTGCCNNCCCTTCGCCGGATTCTTTTCCAAGGACGCAATCCTGTATGCGGCGTTTAACCAGGGGACCAACGGCAAGATTCTCTATTCTGTCGGACTTATAACAGCGTTGCTAACCGCGTTCTATATGTTCCGCCTGTGGTATCTGGCCTTCATGGGCACATCGCGCAGCCCGGAAGTTCACCCCCATGAAAGTCCGTGGTCGATGCGAGGGCCGCTGCTGATTCTCGCCGCTCTTTCCATCTGCGGCGGCTGGATCTGGCTCTACGGCTTCAGCGAATTCCTCGCCCCCGTCCTCGGCGCGAGAGCCACAGAAGCAAGCAGTTGGCGTCTCCTTATTCCTTATACGCAGTACTCTCTTTCGTTGGAGACCGTCCTGAGCATCGTGGCCGTTCTTGTTGCGTTGGAAGGCTGGCTGATCGCCGACAAGTTCTACCGGCGCAAGCCGGCGCGTCCGGCGCAATGGGCCACTGCCATGCCGACCGGTTACAAGCTGCTGGCCAACAAGTATTTTGTCGACGAGTTCTATGGCGCGACAGTGGTCAAGCCGCTGCTAGGCTTCTCCAAAGTCTTTCTGGAGTGGGTTGTGGACGTGGGCATTTTGGGCGGCGCGGCTTGGCTGCTTGGCGGCATTGCAACCTTTGCGGGAGCGCTCCTACAACGCTGGCAATCGGGCAATCTGCGCTCCTATGCGGCGTGGCTGGCCGCGGGCGCGGCGGCGGTGCTGCTCTTCCTGCTGGTTCCGTGGACAACGGTGCTGGCTTACCTTGCGGCAATTCACCTTGGCGTGGCGGGGCATTGAGAGAATGAACGAAATCAACAACTCGATTCTCACGTTGATCCTGCTGCTTCCGCTGGCCGGAGCGCTGCTGGTCCTGCTCGTCCCCGACCGCGCCAAGCTGCCCAACTGGATTGCGCTGTTCACCACGCTCGCCACCTTCGGCCTGACGCTTCACCTGCCCGCGCACTTCGATAAAACGCAAACCGGCTTCCATTTTGTCGTCAATCTCCAGTGGATCGAGAAGCCCGCAATCTTCTACCATCTGGGCGTGGACGGGCTGAGCCTTTGGCTAGTAGTACTCGTCGGCCTGCTCGCTCCCATCGGCGTAGTCGCCAGTTGGAACATCATCCGCGAGCGCCGCAAAGTTTTCTTCGCGCTCTTCCTCGTTCAGCAGACGGCGATGCTGGGCGTCTTTCTCTCGCTCGATCTGATCCTCTACTACGGCTTCTGGGAGCTGTCGCTGGTTCCCATGGCGATCCTTATCGCGATGTACGGCCGCAAGGACGGACCCAGAGCCGCGCTCAAGTTCTTCCTCTTTACCTTCATCCCCTCCGCGCCCTTGCTCGTTGCAATTCTCTGGCTCTATGCCAAGACCGGCAGCTTCGACTTTGCGACGCTCCAGCTTTGGATTGCAAGCGGAGCGCTACCCGCCGGAGCGTTGTGGTGGGTGGCCCTAACGTTTCTCTTTGCCTTTTCCGTCAAAGTTCCAGTCTTCCCGCTGCATGGCTGGCTCGCCGACACCTTCAGTGAAGCGCCGGTTGCACTCGCGATGGTCGTCGCCGGCAAGCTGGGTCTTTACTCAATGCTGCGCTTCCACATCGGCCTCTTCCCCGCGCAGGCGCGCATCGTTGCGCCCGTGCTGGTGGGCCTCGCGGTCGTCGGCATTCTCTACGGCGCGTGTTTAGCTCTCGTGCAGCGCGACTTCTGGCGGCTGATGGCCTTTGCCGCGCTGAGCCATCTGAGCCTGATCACGCTGGGCATCTACGGCCTCTCGCTCACCGGCTGGGAGGGCGCGGTCTATCAGATTCTCAATCACGGCGTGGTGGACGGCGCGCTCTTCCTGCTGCTGGGCCTGCTCTATGACCGCTACCGCACCAGCGAGATCAATACATACGGCGGCCTAGCCGCGAAGCTGCCGCGCACTGCCACGTTCTTCGTCTTCGCCTCTCTCGCGATGATCGGCCTGCCGATGCTGGGCGGCTTTGTTGGCGAATTCATGATTCTTCTCGGCACCTTCACAGGCGTCAGCAAAGGCTGGGCCATCGTCGCCACGCTGGGCGTGATTCTGGGCGCGGCCTATATGCTTTGGCTAGTCCAGCGGCTCTTCTTCGGGCCGGAGAGCAAGCTGGCCACATCGAAGCCCCCTGACGACCTGCATGTTGGTCAGCTGGCCATCCTGTGGCCTCTGGCCGCGCTGATGCTGGTGATGGGTTTAGCGCCGATGCTCTGGCTGTCAACCATACAAACCGGCGTGCATCCCCCGCCACGACCACGACAAGCAGTGACGACGCAATATCCCGTCTTCCTGCAAGGAGGTTGCGCGGCGGCTATGTATGAGGCACCTCAGCTTGTTGCTACACCTGAACTTGCTGCGAAATGTGAGTCGATGGAGGAGGGCCAGCGATGAATCCTGTTCCTGATATTTATCGCATCCTTCCCGAAATCATCCTCACGCTGACCGGCGTGCTGGTCATGCTGCTCGACGCTTCCCTGCCCCTTCGCTGGGCGCGCCGTCCGCTGGGCTGGGTGGCCGCATTCGGAACCACCTTCGCGCTGTGGGCCAGCCTATGGCAGATTTCCCTGCCAATGGGCACAGGCTTCTCCGGCACCGTCGAGACCAGCGCCTTCACGGTCTTCTTCCATGTGCTGATCTGCGGCCTCGTGCTGGTGGCGCTGCTGCTCTCGCTGGACACGCTCCCCGAAGACAGCCATCATCAGGGCGAGTTCTACGCGCTCATCGTCTTCGGCGCTGTGGGAATGTGCCTGCTCACCGGCGCGGTCGAGCTGCTGCTGGTCTTCATCGCGCTGGAAATCTCCTCCATCGCGACCTATGTTCTGGTTGGTTACCGCAAGAACACCGCCCGCGGCCCCGAAGCGGCGATCAAGTATTTTCTGCTCGGCTCCTTCGCCACTGCCTTTTTGCTCTACGGCATCGCGCTGATCTTCGGCGCCACCGGCACAACCGAGATTTACGAGATCGCCCGCCTTGCCCCCACCGCGCCGAATCACTCGCTGATCCTGGCCGGACTGGGGTTGATGCTGGTAGGAATTCTCTTCAAGGTCTCCGCCGCGCCCTTCCACGTGTGGACGCCGGACGTCTACGAAGGCGCGCCCTCGCCGGTGGTGGCGCTGATCTCCACCGCGCCCAAGGCCGCTGCCTTCGCGCTGCTGCTGCGCGTGGTTTATGAGATGCTGCCCACGCTGCGCCAGGTCTGGTCGCCGCTGCTGTGGGTGGTGGCCGTGCTCTCGATGACCGTGGGCAACCTGGCCGCCCTGCGCCAAACGAACGTGAAGCGTATGCTGGCCTATTCGTCCATCGCCCACGCCGGCTACCTGCTTGCCGCCTTCGCGGGCCTGGGCAACGACGGCGTCATGGCCGCCTGTTTCTACATCGCGGCCTACGCGGCAATGAACGTGGGCGTCTTTGCGGTGGTGACGCTGGCCAGCGGCTACGACGAGAAACTGCCGCAGATCGACAATTTTCGCGGACTCATCTACCGCTCACCGCTGCTCGGAAGCCTGCTGATTTTCTTTCTGGCTTCGCTGGTCGGCATTCCCTTCACCGGCGGATTCTTCGGCAAACTGACCACATTTTCAACCGCGATCAGCGGTGGAGCGATCTGGCTGGTCATCATCGGCCTGCTGAATTCGGGCCTGGCCGCCGCGTATTATCTGCGCCTGGCTCTGGCCGCGGCGCAGCGACCGTCCGGCGAGAACGTCGCCGCTTTTGCGCCGCGAGTCGGCATTGCCGTGGGCGCGGCCCTGCTGCTTGCGGTTGCGGCCACACTGGTTCTGGGAATTGTTCCCGGCGATGTGCTGCGCGCGGCCGAGGCAGGCGCTCATACGCTGCAAGCGCCTCCGGCGGAGAGCGGCGAGCCAGGGAATGCTGTCGAGCTTCCGACACAGCCCTGAAACATTCCTCAGATCGGATTGAGCGCGGAATCGGCGGAAACCGGCCCGACCCTCGAATCCCTCGTCAGATTCCGCTCCAGCAGACTCTGGTAGTAGCCCACCGTCAGGCCCAGGACGCGCCCATTGACATAGTGGTCGAGAACCCATGCGCGGGCTGCCAGGCCCATGCGGCAGCGGCGTTTCGGGCTGTGCAGCAGTTGCAGCACGGCCTCGCTGATGGCTACCGGATAGCCTGGGGGGATCAGCAGCCCGGTCACCTCCGGCACCACGGCATCGCGGGAGCCGGTGCACAAGGTGGTCACCACGGGAATCCCGGTGGCCGCGGCCTCCAGAACGACGTTGGGAAAACCTTCCCGCCAGGTCGGCAGGACCATCACGTCCATCACACGGTAATAGGGCGCCGTGTCGGCGACAAACCCGGTCATGTGAATCCGCGGGTTGTTCAGGATGCGGGAGCGCAGATCATCTCCGAGCGCATCTTCGGCGGCGTCAAACCAGCCCACCAGCAGCAGATGCGACTCCGGCTTCGCGGCCAGGATGGCGTCGAAAGCTTCCACCAGCTCCGGCAGCCCCTTGTCGCGGGTCAATCGCCCCACAAAACCTATAACATGCGCTTGGAGCGGAAGACCCAGCCGGACGCGCAGGTTGCATGGCCCCGGCTGGAAGCGCTCCACATCGACGCCGTTGCTGCTGCCGCTGCCCAGCAGGCGCAGCTTGCTCTCCGGCGCCACGCCCAAAGCGAGCGCCTCGCTGCGCAGGCTGTCGCTGTTGCACAGCACGGCATGAGAACAGGCGGAGGCCACTCTCTCCGTGGCCAGAAGAATGCGGCGCTTGACTCCCGTGCAGGTTTCCAGCTTGAGCCCGCGCAGGCAATAGACCCGCGTCGGAACTCCGCAGAGCAGGGCGGCAATGGAGCCCAGCAGCCCGGCCTTGGGCGTGCTGAACTCCGTCATCTCCGGCTTGAGACGGTAGAGCAGCCACCACAGGCGCGCCAGTGAGACAAGATCCGCCAGCGGCGCAATCTCCCGCCGCATGGGAATCGCAATCGACTCGAC
>PMTP01000184.1 GCA_003167305.1 Acidobacteriaceae bacterium | reverse complement strand
CCGCCCTACCACTGCTCTTTTACGCCTACCACATCATGGCCGGCCTCGGAACCTGGTTTGCGCTGCTGATGATCGTCTCCGCATTTTTGCTCTGGCGCAGGCGGCTTTACACAGCGCGCTGGGCGCTGTGGGCGCTGCTGCTCAGCTTTCCACTGCCTTACATCGCCAATACCGCGGGCTGGATGACAGCCGAACTGGGCCGTCAGCCCTGGCTCATCTATGGCCTGATGCGCACCAGCGAAGGCTACTCGAATACCGTCTCCGCCAGCAACGGACTGTTCACCTTGCTTGGCTTTATGGGGCTGTACCTGTTGCTGGGCATTCTCTTTACCGTTCTGATTTATCGCGAAATCAGCAACGGGCCTGAGGCCATCGCTGCCGATGCGGTTCATGCCGATTGATGTTTTCATCCGCCATTGAAGAGAGAAAAATTGGAGCTTGGTCATGATGGGTTTTATCTGGTTCTGGATGGTTGCTGTAATGATCGTTGGCTATGTGGTGCTCGATGGCTTCGATCTCGGCATAGGTGTGCTTCACCTGTTTCTGGTCCGTAATGAAACTGAGCGTCGCACAACACTTGCCAGCATCGGCCCGGTTTGGGATGGCAATGAGGTCTGGCTGCTGGCTGGCGGAGGCACTCTCTATTTCGCATTTCCGCTGCTCTACGCCTCTGCCTTCAGCGGCTTCTATCTGCCGCTCATGATCGTGCTCTGGCTGCTGATCCTCCGCGGCATAAGCATCGAGTTGCGCAACCACATCGAAGTCGGCGTCTGGCGCGCGCTGCTGGACGGCGTCTTCGGCTTATCGAGCGCCCTCCTGACGATCTTCTTCGGCGCCGCTTTGGCCAACGTCCTGCGCGGCGTTCCGCTCCAGGCCGATGGCTACTTCTTTCTGCCTCTGTGGACCAACTGGCAGCCCGGACTTCACCCCGGCATTCTCGACTGGTACACAGTCATCGGCGGTCTGCTGGCGCTCGTTGCTCTCACACTCCACGGCGCTCTCTGGCTCACCATCAAAACCTCTGGCGAACTGGAAGACCGCGCCCGCTGTATCGTCACCCCACTCTGGCTTGTGCTGATCGCACTCACTGCGGTCAGTCTCGCTGCCACCATCGCCGTGCGCCCGGTCAGCCTGAACAATTACTTCAACTACCCGGCAACATTCATCGTTCCCATCGGCGTTGTAGCGTCGCTCGGCGGCATCTGGCTCTTCAATCGCAAGGCACAGCCGGTGAAGGCGTTCCTGTCTTCGTGCCTTTACCTGTTCTTCATGCTGGTTGGAGCCTGCTGGGGGCTGTATCCCACGCTACTGCCAGCTACCACCGGGGCGGACCGCGACATCACCTTAACCCGCGCCATCTCCGGCCCGCATACTCTCGCTGTCGGCCTGATCTGGTGGGGCTTCGGAATGCTGCTGGCCATCGGCTACGTCGTCTTTGTTTACGGCAAGTTCCGCGGCAAAGTCGATCTGCACTCGGACGGGCACTGAGCGTTTGGATGAACGCGTTTGAACGACAGGGCGAAACTTCAATCCCGGCATCAACTATAAATATTCTCGTATTGTGGCCGCCGGTCACAAACCTATAAACCAACATCTTTTCCATGCCGTGAAAGTTTCAAAAAGGCGTTTTGCCCGATAAGAACCGCAATGCCAACAATAACCGAGGAAACTATAGCCGAGGGAAACCAAGAAATCAATAACAAACAGGTATTCAAGCAGATAGGTAATGGTAAAACGCCGCAGTATCCAGAAATTTGGCGATTCCCGGATGGTGCTGTCCGGAACTTGAGCCTCCTCGATGCGGGTCAGTAGACCGTGTTGCGCTCAGGAGTGGAGTCCCATTGCCGACCTTCGGGCTGAGTTCTTCCGCCAGGATTCTTGCCGACACGTTCGGCACCGGGCCTTGGGGTGGCCATTGCGCTGTTCGGTCACGGTGTTCTCTGGGGTCATCGGATGGCCTTTTGGACACGTCTTGAATTGCACTGGAGGAGCAGCCTTTACCTGGACGGGCGGGGCGGCCTTGGGCGAGTTGCTGACTCGCTGATGGTCGGGATTGCAGCAGGCGTGTCCGATACACTGGCCAGCCGGAAGGTTATGCTGTAGGAACATGCCAGCCGGGACCGGCCCCTCACAGGCCTCATAGAAAGCCCGGTGGGCCTTTAGCTCCTTGTCGCCGGAGTACATCCGGCCGTACCCGTCGGCGTTTCGAGATCCCCTGAATTCCCAACATCCGGTGACCGGAAGAACCTGAACCGAGCTGATTAATTGCTTCACAGAGAAGGCCATATTCAACAGGATACGCGCTTCAAAAAGTTAGTAGTACGGAAGGAGTGGTGTGGTGTCACTTCTGGTGCTACTTTTGTTTGGTATATGGTGCGATATGGTGCCTTAAAGTGCCACTTTTCCACAGAGTGAAAGGGCCGCTTCAGACAGTATTCTGGCTAGGTATATGAACTTACTTGATTGATTTCATTGAGTTTATATGGCGGAGAGGGAGGGATTCGAACCCCCGGTACCCTTGCGAGTACGTCTGATTTCGAGTCAGGTGCATTCAACCGGGCTCTGCCACCTCTCCGCGTTTTCACTGCTTTCTGTCATCAAGGCTCGCAGAGTGCCCGATACTCGCCAGCCTTCCTCCAGTTTACCGGCAAATGCATAACGGTTGCAATGCCGGCTCGCTGTTGAGCGCCGGGAAGATCCGGTGCAGCGCGGACGATGAAGTGTAAGCGTGTGGTCTGCCCTGTTGACAGCGGGGTAAACACGCTCCAACAAATCAGTGATGCGCGCCTGCCGCGCCACCGGCCATTTTGCATCGTGTTTGCGGACGATTACCGGCGAGTTGCCAGGAATGCCGGCCACTTCTTCGAAGTCCGCTCCCTCGATATGCAGAAAAAGAGCGTTACACTATTGACGCGACTCAAAACCTGAGCCGAAACATGTTCCTTAAACCGGCTTCGGAAGGAAGGTAATTACAGGATGAAAAACGCTTTTTCTCCTATTCTCATCTTGTTGCTCGCGACTGGGGCAGCGCTTGCGTCGAATTCGATGCTTCCGAACGGAACGGAGTTTCCGGTCTGGGAGAAGGCGCTTCACTTCTCGAAGACCTACTACGTGGATGGGCAAGCGAAGAACGCCGATGACAAAGGGCCGGGCAGCAAGGAGCGCCCCTTCCGCACGATTAACGCGGCGGCCCAGGTGTTGCAGCCGGGCGAGCGCGTCGTCATTGCCGAGGGCGTCTACCGCGAGTGCGTCCGGCCGGCGCGCGGCGGAACGGGCCCCGAGGCCATGATCAGCTACGAAGCCGCGCCGAGCGCGAAGGTGGTGGTGAAAGGCGCGGCAGTGGTGAAGGACTGGAAGCCCAGCGAGGGCTGGATTTTTGGCTTCGATCCGGATACGAAGAAGCCGGTCAAGGCGTGGGAGCTGCGCCTGGATCCGGCGCTCTTCCCCAATGGCTACAACCCCTTCGAAGTGGACAACGTACTCGGCAATCATATGTGGCTCCGATATGCCGAGGACAATATGGCGACCTACTTCCGGCGGCGCGGGCTGGTCTTTGTGGACGGCAAGCCGCTGGAGCCGGTGGAGACCTCAATGGAGCTGGCCGGGCCGTCGCCGCGGTCGATGAATTACTTCACCGAGGTGCACTGGAAACCTCTGTTCAAGGAGTTCTCACCGGAAGCCGGCAAGGTGTGGATCGAAACCAACGGCATGACTCTGCACATTCGCCTGGCCAATGACGATGATCCCGCCAAGCACGTTATTGAAATCACAACGCAAGAGCAGATTTTTTCTCCGGCGCAGCGCTACCAGTCGTATATCCGCGTGAAGGGCATTACATTCCAATATGCGGGCAACGGCTTTCCGGTGCCGCAGCGCGGGATGGTCTCCGTCAACCGCGGCAATCACTTCATCTTTGAAGACAATACCTTCGAGTGGGCCAACAGCGTCGGTCTCGACATTGGCAACGAGGACTGGGGCGCCTCGCGGCCGCCGCAGCCGGTAGGCTTCGACGTGATACGCGGCAACACTTTCCGCTACTGCGGAATCGAGGGCCTGGGGGGAACTGGCGGTCCGCAATCGACGCTGGTAGAAAAGAATCTCTTCGAGTGGATCGGCTGGCAGGATGCGGCGATGATGTCGGAGTCCGGCGGGACCAAGATGCATAATGCGCGCAATCTTCTCTTCCGCAACAACGTGGTCCGGCATATCCGGCACGCCAACGGCATTTGGCTCGACATCGGCAACGCCAACGTGCGCATCACCGGCAATCTCTTCGCCGATATTCCGGGCGATGTCAATCCCCATGCCATTCACATTGAAGGCAGCAATGCGCTGAACGAGATCGACAACAACATCTTCGATCACCTATCCGGCGGCATCCTCATTCGCGACACCAACAACGTGATTGTTGCCTACAATCTGTTTCTCGATTGCACCGAGGTGTGCGTCGACACAGTCTCGGGCATCAACGGGCCCAGGCCGGTCGGCGGTCACACCAACGATGTGCACAATCTGATGGTGCATGATAACGTCTTCTTCAAGATTGGCCGCTCGGCGATTGAGTTCAACAACGCACGCAACGAGGCCGATGGCAACGTATATCCGGCGGCAGCATCGCCGTTCGGGGGCGCCCCGTATCTGCGCGTGAAGTTTCCCGAGCCGGCGGAATGGCACAACCTGGAATCGTGGCGCGAAGAGCACGGCTGGGACATGAACGGAGCCATGGCGGAGATTACGGCGGCTCTGGACCCGGACAAGCTGGAACTGACGCTGAGCGTGAAGGGCGATGTGAAACGCGCCCCTGCCTACAAGGGGATCGACACGGACTTCTTCGGCCGGCCGGTGACCGGTGACAGAATGCCGGGACCGTTCGCGGATGGTGGGACGGAGTCCGGAGCGCGAAGCATCGATCCGAGATAAGCCCTGGGATGCGCGCAATGCCCATGATCCATTAACCGTACCCTGTGAGAAAGAAGGTCTCTTATGATTCGCTTCAAGCTCCCGCTTCTGTTGATGGCAGCCATCTGTGCTTCCGGTGTTGCCGGGGCGCAGGCGGCAAACTCGTGTGCTGATCTGGGCAACCTGAAAATTGAAGGTGTCGAGATCACGAAGGCGGCCATGATTCCGGCTGGCACCACTCTTCCGCCCGCGTTTCCCGGCTCTCCGTCCATCGGCCCATTGCCTGCCCACTGCCGCGTGGATGGCGTGATCAACCGGCGCAAAGGCGCGGGCGGCGAGGAGTTTGGAATCGGTTTCGCGCTGGCTCTGCCCGAAGCGGCGGCATGGAACGGCGACTTCATGATGCAGGGCGGCGGCGGCGGCAACGGCGTTGTCTCCTACCCGCTGGGAGGCTCGTTCTCCGGCGACAAACCTGCGCTTGTCCGCGGATTCGCGGTGGCCAGCACCGATACGGGACACAAGTCGAAGACGGGTCCGTTTGATTTTTCATTCATGCGCGATCAGCAGGCGTATCTCGACTTCGCGTTTCTCGCCAATGCCGAAGTGGCGGGCGTGGCGAAGAGGATTATCGCTCAGTACTACGCGAAGCCCGCGGCATATTCCTACTTTGTCGGCTGTTCGACGGGCGGACGCGAAGGCATGATTCTGTCGCAGCGCTATCCCACGGTTTTTAACGGCATCGTCTCCGGCGATCCGGCGATGCGCACGGGGCTCTCCGATTACGCCATCAACCACTGGATTCCGGTGGCGTACAACCAGGCGGCGCCCAAAGACGCAACCGGAAAGCCGCTCACGGACAAGTTCCTCACCGAGGCCGATCGCAAGCTCTTCATGGATGCGCTAATGAAGCGCTGCGACGCAAAGGACGGAGTGGCCGACGGAATGATCTCTGACCCGATGGGCTGCGACTTCGATCCCGCGGTGCTGGCTTGCAAGAGTGGCCAGAGCGATGGCTGCATTGCGCCGGAGAAGGTTGCGGCCATCAAGAAGGCTTTTGCGGGACCAAAGAACTCCTATGGCACGCAGGTGTACCCAGGGTTTTTGTATGACGCCGGCATCGCGGAGACCGGAATGATTCCGGGGTTGCTCGCCCTCGGCGCCCGCGGCATCTTTGGTTCCTATCCAACCGCCACGGAGATCGATGTCGACAAAGAGACTCTGCACGCCTCCGATCCGCTGGTCGAGCCGGCATCAACCAATCTGACGACGTTTTCCGCGAGAGGCGGCAAGCTGCTCTTCTTCCATGGAGACAGCGATCCATGGTTCTCGCCGCTGGATACGCTCGGGTACTATCAATCCCTTGCCGCGACGAACGGCGGCGCGGAGAAGGTGGCCGAGTGGAGCCGGATGTTTCTGGTGCCGGGCATGCGCCACTGCGGAGGAGGGCCGGCGCTTGACCAATTCGATATGCTCGGAACCGTGGTGAACTGGGTTGAGAAAGGGACTACGCCGGAGTCCGTGATCGCCACGGGAAAGGCATTTCCGGGCCGAAGCCGGCCGCTGTGCGCGTATCCAAAACACGCCCAATACTCGGGGCATGGAGACCCGAACGACGCACATAACTTCACGTGTCAGTGAGGCCGGCCGGTCGCCCCTGCCGCGAGCCGCAGAAGCTGGTGATTCCGGAGGGCGCGCCTCGGCCGGCTCTTGCCACGCTGCAACCCGCGCGCTATGAACTGCATCTCAACCTTCAACGCTTTCACGGAGTGGCCTCTTCGCTGACGGATTTGCCGCTGGCCAGGTTATGCAACCTAGAGTTGTAAACTTGCTTCAGTTCGGTCGATAAGCTACTCGGGGTTCCTCTGTAATATGGGACAGTCTACAGAGAGAAAGGCTTTGCACTTTGGTGTACGAGATTTCAGTCACCGATAGGGTTTGCTACGGTCAGCACGACCGGGATTCGGACAAGGCACAACGCCGGGGGAAAGAGCAGGTTTCGGCCTGCGCGCGGCCAGGGCTGGAGTGCGCGCTGCCTCTTCGCTGGGCCGCTCTCACTGCGGTACTGCTTTCTTTTTGCCTCTCGTCTGCAAGCCAGGCGCAATCGGTTACACTTTCGCCTTCGGAAAAAACAATCCCTGCGATCACCACGGCACTCCAGGCTCACAGCCTCAGCAACAAGGAGGCGATGCGCACCCTCCCTGTCCATCTGCGCGGGGTCATCACCTACTTCGATCCCGACTTCGGCACCGGGCTTGCCGCCATCTTCATTCACGATGCCACCGGCAGCGTCTTTATCAGTCAGACTTCCAAGCTGGCGGCGCCGCTCTTCGCCGGCGCGTTGGTGGACGTGCGGGGTGTCACCAAACCGGGAGGCTTCGGTCCCATCGTTGACAACCCGCAGTTTCGCATTCTCGGTCGCGCACCTTTCCCCCCGAATCCGCCGCGCGTCAGCCTTGCCCTCCTCAAGACCGGAGCCTACGACGCCCAGTGGGTAGAGGTCGAGGGCTCTGTCCATCGCATCACCGAATATCCCCACTTCGTGGTGCTGAACCTGGAGCTGCCGGATGGGCCCATCCCCGTACTCGTGATCAGGAACCCGGGCGCAAAGTACTCCAACCTGGTCGACGCCCAGGTCAAAATTCATGCCAACGCCGCCCCCACGATGAATACCGACGGCCAGATGATCGGCGTCCATCTGCAGTCGCCGAATCTCTCCGCCCTGGAAGTGGTCGAACCCGCGCCCAGCGATCCCTTTGCGAGCCCTACCATCCCCATCAACGGGTTATTGAGCCGGGAGCATTTCTCCACTCCCATGCATCGCGTCCACCTGCGCGGAAATGTAACGCTGCAATGGCCCGGTTCCATGCTCTGCATTCGCGACGCGACGCGTGGGATCTGCGCGCAGACAACCCAGGCTACTCCCGTCGCCGTGGGCGATCTGGTCGACATGGCCGGATTCGTGGTGACTGTTGATAACGCTCCGGTCATCTCCGATGCGGTCTTCCAAATCGCCGGGACCAACCGCCCGGTGGCGCCCCGGCCGGCGACCGCCGGCAAGATTCTGGACGGGGGATTAAGCTCCGAACTGATCCAGATCGACGGCCGGCTGATCGGCTACGACCTGACCTCTTCCGACGCCATCCTTCAGCTCTCCTCCGGCGACGCCCTCTTCCCCGCGATTCTGCCCAAGAGCCTCGTGGGGTCCGAAGCCAGCGTATGGAAGGTCGGGAGCAGGCTGCGCGTCACCGGCATCTGCTCGGTCCGTATCGTTGATGTCCAGAGCAATGTGCGCGCAGGCGTGGCCGTGACCAAATCCTTCCGTATCCTCATGCGCTCTCCGGCCGACGTAACCATTCTGGAACGTCCCTCCTGGTGGACGCCGGCCCATGCCCTGATCGTGCTCGGTCTGGTACTCACCGCTACGCTCTGCGTCCTGGGCTGGGTCATCATCCTCAGAAGGCGCATCGAGCAGCAAGCAAAGCTGCTCCGCGAGAGCGAGGGATTATTCCGCCATATGGCTTTGCACGATGCCTTGACCGGACTGGCGACCCGTCTGCTGCTGCACGACCGGCTGAATGTCGCATTGGATGGAGCCAAGAGGCGGCGCACTGGGCTGGCGGTCCTCATGGTGGATCTGGACAGGTTCAAGAAGATCAACGATACGTATGGCCACCAGGCCGGTGATGAGGTCTTGCGGGTTACGGCGACCCGCCTCTTGGGGGTCGTTCGCAAAGTGGATACAGTCGCCAGATTGGGTGGGGACGAGTTCGTCGTGTTGCTTCCCGATCTGGCCGATCCACAAGCGGCTGAGAGGATTGCTGCAACAATCGTGGAATCTTTGGCGGTTCCCATTCCATTTGAAGGACGTGAGATACCGGTTTCCACCAGCGTCGGAGTTTGCGCAGCTGCCGCGGATAAGTTTGATGGGGATGCCTTTCTCAGGAACGCGGATGCCGCCCTCTATCGCGCCAAGGAGCGTGGCCGGAATTGTCTCCAGGTCTTCGCCATAGGGCTTGACGAGAGCCTCCGGGAGAAGGATCTGGAACGAAATGCCGCAGAGGCCTCCGCGCCGAAGGCCTGATGGAGCAGTGACGGAGAGGTAACCGCTTCCCTGATTGTGCGGCGCACATCCGCTGAATGCGCACGCTTATGCGAGCTTCCAGAGCATTTTCGCTTTTCCTGTAGACTTCCGTGCCCCATCCTTTCCGCTTTTTTCTGCGGAAAGGGTGGTATGCCAATATACTTTCGGTCTACATAATTTCCGAAAATGCGTTAGCTCTGCTTCTTCGGGCTTTGCATCTGCCAGTACACCGAGTAGCGCTGATCGGCGATCCGGTACATGGGCATCATCGGAAGTTTCGCGCCTTCTCCGGCCGCGGTGAAGCGCAGTTCCGGCGCTGATTCAAGCTGAATCCACTGCTTCGTCTTTGCATCCGGCGGGGCGGCGGCCTTCGGTAACGGAGACGCAGCGGGCAGATTCTTGGGAACTGTCTCGCCGCTGTGGATCACTCTGTTGGGCGTGTCCGTAGGGCCTGCGCCGAGATCGGCGGCAAGTACGAGCGGGCCGTAGAGCGCGGCAGTGACGGAGTCGTCGCCCGGCAGCGGCTCCTGGCGCAGTTGCATCGGAAGGCTGACGCTGATCGTGTCGCCGTCCTGCCAGACTCTCCGTATCGCAAGATACGATCCCGGATCGGCAACAGCCTCCAACGGCCGGCCGTTGATTTTGACCGCGGCCTCTTCCGTTGTCCAGCCGGGAATGCGCACATGGATGGTGCGGGCAGCGGGGCGCGAGGATTTGATCTTGAGCGTTGTGCCTTGCTCTTGAGGGAATTGCGTGGCCTGCTCGATGACGAGGCCTTCGTCTTTCCAGTCGAGCGTCGCCGCGATGAACTGGTTCACATAAACGTCACCGCCGCGATGGAAGAAGATTGTGTCCGTGAACTTGGCGAACTCCTCAACGCCGGTTCCGGTGCAGCACCAGAACGACTCTTCCGGCGAGTGGTAGGCGCGCCAGTAGCCGGCGGCGAGCGGGAAGAAGTACTGCTTCAGGCCTTGTGCGTTCTGTGTACCCAGCCTGCAATTGAAGAGAGCGCGCTCGTATGCATCCATCCAGCGCGCGTCGGCGGTCCATCCAAAGACCAGCCTCTCCAGCTTCATCAGGTTGTAGGCCACGCAGCACTCGGCGTTGGTCCAGCCCAGCGTTCCTCCCAGTTTTCCCGGCGCAGTCTTCCAATGCTCGTCGAGGCTGGTGTTGCCGATGGCGTAGCTGCGCGCGGTGAGCACTTCCTCGAGGAAGTATTCGGCGATCTGCCGGTAGCGGCGGTCGCCGGTGACCTCATACATACGGGCCGCACCGATGATATTGGGGACGTGCGTGTTTGCATGCAGGCCCTGCAGCTCATCGCGGCGCTCGGCCAGCGGATCGAGGAAGCCGGGCTGCTCGAAGAGGTGAGCGGCGTCGAGATAACGGTCTTTTTTGGTGACGGCCGCAAGATTGACGAGCACCTCATTCATGCCGCCGTACTCGGTGCGCAACATCCGCTGGCGCTGATCGGTGCTGATTACGCCGATCCCCCAGAAATCCGCTCCCGCCCACTTCGCCATGCCTTCGCAGACCTCAAGGGCATCTGTGTTGCCGGTCAGCACATACATATCCAGCAGACCGGCCATGATCTTGTGGTACGTGTAGAAAGGCGCCCAGGCGGGCTTGCCTTCGGCTAGATGCTCGAACAGCCCTGTAGGAAAGGCGCTCAAATATCCTGTGCCGATCTTTTTCTGGCATTGGGCAAGGCCAGCCACCAGTTGGTCTCCACGTGACTTCAATTCTTCGTTCCCGGATGCAGCCGAAGCCAGCGCGACGGCTGACAGAAAGTGCCCGCCGGTGAAATGGCCGCGCAGCTCGCAGGTGGGATCCTCCCAACCTTTGTACGGTGTGGCGCTGGAGGCAATGCCGGCCGTGATGCGGAAGGAATGAAGCAGCCGGTCGACCGCGAGCGAGTCGAGGTAGCCGGAGTTGATCTCAGCCTGCTCCCGGAAGATGCCGGGGGCGAGACGGACCGAGGCGAGCGGGAAGGGCACGAGCCTGCCCGCGGGATGCTCGGGCTCGGCGGCAGCCAAGGCATGAACAGCTGCCGAGGGACCGATCAAGCACAGCCCGGCAGCCCCGGCAGAAGTCTTGAGGAAGTTGCGGCGCGAACGATCCATCATGGCGATACTCCTTGCTCGAACTGCCTACTTGCAGCTCGCCTGAAAACAGAGATTCTTGCTGAAAAACGGCATCACGTGATTCTGAAAGCGGTCAGCCACGGCGCTGGTGTGCGTGCCCGGATAGATTTCAAAGCTGTTCGCGATTCCATACTTGTCGAAAATATCATGCAGCTTGCCGGCATCGATGCGCAAGCCGTCCTGATCTCCCACATCCATGGCGATCGCGCGATACTGCTTGAGATTTCCGATGTACTGATCGACGAAGACCAGTGGCGCATTAGCCGTGAATTTTGCCTGTATCTCCGGCACCGGAACACCGTCCTTCGTCGGCAGATCAAGATAAAGCGGCGGATTCTTGGGATCGGGCGCCCATGCCGCAGCTGTAGCAA
>PMTP01000050.1 GCA_003167305.1 Acidobacteriaceae bacterium | reverse complement strand
CGCTTGGCGAAGCCCTTGCTGGACTCCAGCATCGCCGCCGCCCGCGTCGGCCCGAAGACCCGCAGGCCGCGCTCTTGAAGCGCATCCACAATACCCAGTGAGAGCGGAACCTCCGGTCCCACGATGGTCAGGGCGGGCTGCTCGGCCTCGACCAGGCGAACCATCGCGGCCACGTCCTTCAAATCCACCGGAAGGCAGCGCGCAATCTCCGCGATGCCGCCGTTGCCGGGGGCGCAGACCACCTCGCTCACCCGTTGGCTGCGCTTGACCGCCCAGGCCAGCGCGTGCTCCCGGCCTCCCGAACCCAAAATCAAAATCTTCATTTTCGTTCCTGCTCTTCCCGATTCACCGAACACCAGAAAGTTTATCTGAGCAAAGCGGGGTTGGGAAGTCAAACGATGAGGCTGAAATACAACAATTCCGATGTGGATTCCCTGTTCTCTGGTCCCTCTCATCTGCTACACTCGCTGCGAACCTCCTCCATGCTCTTCAAGGCTCACAGCGCGGCAGTTTACGGAATCGACGCCAACCTCATCGATGTCGAGGTGGACTATAGCGGCGTGGTTGCGGAGAAGGACGTCTTCCACACCGTGGGCCTGCCTGACGCTGCGGTGCGCGAGAGCCGCGACCGCGTCCGCGCGGCCATCAAGAACTCCGGCTACCTGATTCCGCCCACGCACATCACCATCAATCTGGCGCCGGCCGACCTGAAGAAGGAAGGATCGGGCTTCGATCTGCCCATTGCCGTCGGCATTCTGGGCGCGTATGGCGCGCTGCACACCAACGACCTGAGCCGCTTCCTGCTGGTGGGCGAACTGGGCCTGGACGGCAGCGTGCGCGCTGTGCCGGGTATGCTGCCGGTAGCCATCATGGCCCGCGAAAAGGGCATCGCCAACCTGATTCTCCCGGCAGCCAACGCCGCCGAAGCCGCGGTCGTCGAGGGCGTTAACGTCTATCCGGCCAGTTCGCTGCTCGACGTGCTGGAGTTGCTCAACACCATGGTCGTGGGCGTCATTCAGAGAGAGCCTTACCGCGTCTCGACGGAGGCTCTTTTAGGCGAACTCCAGCATTTCAATGTCGATTTCAAGGATGTGCGCGGGCAGCAGACGGCCAAGCGNNACCACCAAGATTCACTCCGTCGCCGGCGTGCTGGATGCCGCAGCCGGCCTGGTTACCCAGCGTCCCTTCCGCTCGCCGCATCACACCATCAGCGACGCCGGGCTGATCGGCGGCGGCATCATTCCACGCCCCGGCGAGGTCTCGCTGGCCCACAATGGGCTCTTGTTTCTCGATGAGCTGCCGGAGTTTCCCCGCAACGTCCTCGAAGTGCTGCGCCAGCCCCTCGAAGACCACATGGTGACCATCGCCCGCGCCTCCATGTCGCTCAGCTTCCCGGCGCGTTTCATGCTGGCGGCGGCGATGAACCCCTGCCCCTGTGGCTTTTTCAACGACAAGTCGCGCGAGTGCCAGTGCACCCCACCGCTGATTCAACGTTATATCGCCAAAATCTCCGGCCCGTTGCTCGACCGCATCGACATTCACATCGAAGTTCCGGCGGTGCAATACAAGGAGCTGCGCGGCGGGGCGGCGGCGGAAGGCTCGGCTGAGATCAGGAGCCGAGTGCTGGCCGCCCGCGAGCGCCAGCGGCAGCGATTCCGCAAATTCGGCGACAAAATCTACTCCAATGCGCAGATGACCACCCGTCAGATTCGCGTCCACTGCGAGCTGGGCGCCGACGCCGAGCGCCTGCTGGAGCGCGCCATGCAGCAGCAGGGGCTGACCGCACGCGCCCACGACCGCATCCTCAAGGTCGCCCGCACGATTGCGGATCTGGAAGGCGCCGAGCACCTCACCGTCTCCCACCTGGCTGAGGCCATCCAGTATCGCGCGCTCGACCGCAGCTACTGGGCGTAAAAAAAACTATTGACCTCGAAGCCAACTCTGTATATATTGATGTTTGCCATCCATAAAGGGCAGATAGTCCAGAGCGTTTGTGAGCGCTTTCCTGTTGTTTTCCGCATCAGATTTGAGCTGAGGCTCATTGGTTGATGCCCCGGTGCGTTTTGATTTCTGCCGGATCGGGAATGCAGGGTGGATGGTTCCCAAGGCGGCAATCTGTATCTCTGATACGGCGGATGCCTGTTCCATTATCTGTGAGAGTGCGTCAGGATTTTGAACTGTACGTTCACCTCGTGCGTCTAAACCTTTAGGAGAGGGAATTTGGGGCAGCCCGCGTTGCGTTGGCTACCCTGCGGTAACGGCGGGGCCAGTCTGTCTTCCGGCCGGGGCCAATTTTTTTGAAGGAGAAATTCGCAATGCGTTCTGATTTAGTTTTTGGGGCTCTTTCTCATGTCTCCAATCGTTACCAGTTGTGCCAACTGGCAAGCAAGGCAACCCGCAAGCTGCACAAGCCGAATACACGGCTACAGGACACGGCTAATGAAGTCTTGGCCCGCTTCCAAACCTCCAGTCCCGGCTACGCTTTGACCTACGAGGCCACCGCCCAACAGCCGGTCGAAACCCGCCGAGCCGCTTGATCGCGGCCCGCGAAAGGTATAATTGTTTCAGACAGCTTCTGCCGGCCTCCCTCGCCAAAGGGCAGCCGCGCTTACCGGT
>PMTP01000156.1 GCA_003167305.1 Acidobacteriaceae bacterium | reverse complement strand
GCGCATGATCTGATCCGCAACCAATGGATCGACTATCTGCGCATGACGCTGGCGCATGGCGGAGGGTTTACGCACCTGAAGAAGGTGGCCGACTTTGCCGCGCTTTATCATGTGCGCACCGGCTTTCATGGAGCGACGGATTTGTCGCCGGTGACGATGGCCGCGGCGCTGCACTTTGATACGGCGATCCATAACTTCGGCATTCAGGAGCTGATGCAGCACTGCGAGGAGACCGACCAGGTCTTTCCGCATCAGTACATCTTCAAGGACGGGCTGATGACGCCGGGAGATGCGCCGGGACTGGGCGTGGAACTGGACGAGGCGCAGGCAGCCAGGTATCCGTACCAGAGAGCCTATCTGCCCATCAACCGCAAACTGGACGGAACGCTGACGGACTGGTAAACGCGGAGCGATTCGGGCGGCGCGCTGTGTGCCGTTGTATTTGATGGTCCAAATGGGTCTGTATGCACAATAATGAACAGGTATTCATGCTATCAATATGTTTTTTACTTATATAAAGCAGGATTTGACGAGTCTTGCTTTCTATCCCCATCTCGCATCCTGAGATATTGCCAGTCGTATTTGCGGAGGACTACCATTTTTCTTAGTCCACCCGGGTCGGCTCTGAACGCCCGGAGTTGCTTGCTATGCATTTATTCCTACGTTCACTGAGCTTCACCAACAAGCGGCGCTTTACGGCGCGCTCGGACGGAGAGTCTCGTCATGGCATGGTATGCCTACTGCATCGGTGAAAAACAAGCATTTCCTGAATCGGCCCGTCATCGCAAACCCACCCCGATGGAATCGGTCCTCGGAGTCAGCGGCAACCAGGTTTTTGTTTATCCCGCCAACGACCTTGTTGTCATTGTCAGCGAGCACAACCCCCAGGAAGCCCTCGACCAGAAATGCGGCGTGGATCACGCGCGTGTGATTGCCGACTGCTTTCAGCACTCCACGGTGCTGCCCTTCCGCTTCGGCACCGTCTTCAACGATGACGAGAGCCTGCGCCGGTCGATCCGCTCGAACCACCGCCAGTTCCTCGACCACATCGACAAGCTGCGCGGCAAGACCGAGATGCACCTGAAAGTTCTGGTAGAGTGCTGTGCCCACACTCCCAACAAGAACCTCTCCGCGGATGGACTGAGCCGGGAGTATTTCACCAGCCTGCGCGAGAACGCCGGCCGCCAGCGGGAGCGCCAGACCCGCGCCCGCGCAGTCAGCTTCCAGATGCACCGGCTCTTCCTGCCCCTGGACGAAGAAGTCAGTTGCCGGTTGACCGAGAGTGGCAAGATGCTGCTGGACGTCGCGCACCTGATCGACCGCAAGGGCGTGGAGCGTTACCTGAGCAAGTACTCCACCAGCTCAGCCGCAATGCGGGAGTACCAGATGCAGCTCTCCGGCCCCTGGCCGCCCTACCACTTTGTCCACCGGCTCACCTGCGGCGCTCATGCCCACCCGCAGCCGGCGGCCGACGCCGTTCCGGCGTCCCTGCTGGCTGCTACACCGGTGGTCCGCATTCTGCAGCCGGTCTCCGCGCTGGCGTGAGGCGGCGCAGACGCAAAAAGGCCATCCCGCGGGATGGCCTTTTCAGAGAGGTTGAAGACGGGAGCGCTGCTCCGGCCACGTTTACGAGAAGGAGGCGATGGCCTCGGCCTCGTCGTCCTTGATGTCGAAGACGGTGTACAGCTTGGTCAACTGCAGCAGATCGTGAACCTTCTTGGTCAGTTTGAGCAGCTTGACTTCGGCCTGCTGATTCTTGGCTGTGGTAAAGGCGCTCACCAGCTCGCCCAGCCCGGAGCTATCGATGTAGTTCACCTCCGCCAGGTTCAGCAGGATGTTCTTTTGTCCCTTGCTGATCAGTCCGCGAATGGCATCGCGCAACTGCACACTGCCCTCGCCCAAGGTGATTCGCCCGCTAAGGTCCAGAACAGTTACGCCGTTCACTTCACGGGATGCAATTGTCAGTGCCATGGAAACTCCTCCTTGTGGTGCAATCAGAATAACATTCTTCGGTTGCCAAAGTGCCCAGACTGCGGCGCTTCATGAATTTTTGCCAGCCGGCGCCAGAAGTTTGACCAGCGTCAACTCGGTTCCGGGATGCAGTTGTCGAAAGTGTACCTCATCCATGAAGGATCGGATGAGGAAGATGCCCCGCCCCGAGCCGCGCAGCAGGTTTTCGGGAGCCAGCGGGTCGGGAACGGAATCCGGGTTAAGCCCGTTGCCCTGATCAGCGATGGTCATCACCAGTGCCGCGCCAGTGTTCTCAAAGCTGGCGAAGACCAGCTTAGCGGGGTCGTATTCATTGCCGTGCAGAACGGCGTTCACGGCAGCCTCGCGCGCCGCCATGGCCATGTGGAAGCGCTCGTTCTCGTCCAGACCGGACTCGGCCGCCAGTTTTTCCGCCGCCGCCTCAATCTCGTCGACACTCTCCATCGTCGATTTCAGCGTCAGACTCAGCCGCCCTGCCTTCGCTTCGCTCACCGGCCTGGTCTCCGTCCTCTCCGGAACTCACCCGGAAGCATTTCGTCCGCCGCGCGCGGCAGCCTAAAAGGCAGTTTCACCGCTGACAAGGAACTCTGTCAAGGAGCGCGCGATAGAGCATGCGCCGCTCCCCGCCTCTTTGTGTAAGGGCACGGCTTCAGCCGTGCCGTAAATGCCGCAAAATGAGCCGGGCTTTAGCCCGGAGAGAGCGGATAGTTGCGAACTGAGGATCGAGACGAGTGTCGCCCGGGAGAACGATCACCTATGGAAAATTCCATTCCCGAGCGCAAAATTGTGACCCAATATCGTGACCGCCATGCTCTCGGAGCAGATCGGCAACATCCTTGTGTCCCCTCACTGTCGCCGAGTGTAGAGGCGAAATGCACAGACTGTTCATGGCATCGACGTTGGCTCCATTAGCCAGTAGCAACTCTGCCACGTCCTTGTAGCCGTAGTATGCCGCCGTATTCAAAGGTGTGTAGCCCCTGTTGTTCCTGGCATTGACGTCGGCCTTGTAGGCCAATAGCAACTCCGCCACGTCTTTGTGGTCGTAGTGAGCCGCTGTGTTCAAAGGCGTATCGCCAAAGTCATTCCTGGCATTGACCTCAGATCCTTTGGCCAGTAGCAACTCTGTCACATTCTTGTGGCCTTTATAAGCTGCTGTGTTCAAAGGTGTGTAGCCGTAGTCGTTCCCGGCATTGACATCGGCATCTTTGGCTAGAAGCAACTCCGTTATGTCGTTATAGCCCTTATCGGCCGCTATATGCAATGGCGTCCATCCCCTCTCGGTCTTGGGATTGACATCAGAATGTTTGTGCAGAAGCCATCCCAGTACCCAATGCAAAAACATCGAGCTGTTATGGGCCTTGGCATTGACGTTAGCTCCATTGCTCAGCAGCAACTCCGCCATGTCCTTATGATCATTGAATGTCGCCCAATACAAAGGTGTCACACCCTCGTCATTATTGGCGTTCACATTGGCTTTGTTGGCGAGCAGCAACTCGGCTACATCCTTATGACCGTATAAAGCCGCCCAGTGCAGCGCCGTTGCTCCTGACTTGTTCTTGCTATAAACAAGCTCGGGATGGCCTTTGAGCAATGCCTGGACCTTTGCCAGGTCGCCCTTCGCGGCAGCGGCGCGAAATTCATATCCTGCATCCTTCCTGTGGCAAGCGGAGAACAGGCAAATACAANNAATGAGCGCATCTTTCAGGCTCCTCGTAACTCCCACAGAGTATATCCCACCGATTCCAAAGCTGGCATTCATTTGACTCTCATTTTTTGGGGATGCTAAACAGGGGCGCAGCCCGCCCCCAAAGCGATACACTCACCTCATGAGTCCCCGCACCACAACCCGCATCAGCCTGACGGCGCTGCTCGGCACTCCGGTCACCGACGCCCAGGGTCATCTGCGCGGGCGGCTCAAGGACATTGCCGTGGCCACCGGCGAGGATGCGGGCAAGGTGGCCGGCCTGGTGCTGAAAACCCGCGCCGGGCTGTGCATTGTGCCCTCGCACCAGGTGATGGAGACCCCTGCCGGCACACTCGAACTGCGCTCGGCCGGCGCGCTGGTTCCCCTAGAGGATCAGGGCAACTACCTCTACCTGCAGCAGGACCTGATCGACCGCCAGATCATCGACATTCACGGCCGCAAGGTGGTGCGCGTGAACGACGTGGATCTGGAGTGGATGGGCCAGGGCGCGACGCACCTGCTGCGCGTCTGTGAGGTCGAGGTGGGGATGCGGGGCGCCTTTCGCCGCGTCTTCAAGGGCCTGCTGCCGCGCGCCACTCTGGAGAAACTTTCGCGCAAGTTCACAGCCCGCTGCATTCCCTGGGAGTTTGTCGACGTCATCGAGGTCGATCCGGCGCGCCGCGTCAAGCTGCGCATCGAGTATGAGCGCCTGGGGGAGATGCATCCCTCCGATCTGGCCGATATTCTGGAAGACCTGGCCCCCGCAGAACGCGAGGTCATCTTCACATCGCTCGACGAAGAGGTGGCCGCCGAGACCCTGGAAGAGGTTGAGCCCAAACTGCAAAAGGCGCTGCTGGAAAAGCTGGGCGAAGAAAGAATTGCCGACATCGTCGAGGAAATGGACCCCGGCGCAGCCGCCGACCTGCTGGCCGAGCTCTCCGAGGAGCAGTCGGACGCCATCCTCGAAGAGATGGAGCCGGAGGAACGGCAGGAGGTCTCGGATCTGCTCGAATTCGACGAGGACTCAGCCGCCGGCTGCATGACCACCGACTTCGTCTCCCTCGGCAAGGACGCGACCGTGGCCCAGGCAGTCGAGGCTCTGCGCGGCTTTGACGGCGACCCGGAGAGCGTCACCGAAGTCTACCTGCTCGATGAGAAGCGCGTGCTGCGCGGAGCCGTTCCGCTGGCCCGGCTGGTGATGGCGCAGCCGGAGACGCGCCTCTCTCTGCTGGCCGAAGCGCGCGTCCTCTCCTGTCCCATCGGCATGCATCAGAATGAGTTGGCCGAGTTCTTCGACAAGTACAACCTCCACGCCCTGGCCGTGGTGGACGCGCAGAGCCGCATGGTCGGCGTCGTTCAGGCCGATCACGTGATCAGCTTTCTGAGGGACAA
>PMTP01000155.1 GCA_003167305.1 Acidobacteriaceae bacterium | reverse complement strand
AAAGCGCGGATTGATGGCATTGCGGCTTACACTGTCACTGAACACTACGCCGTCTACAGAAACCACGACGAAACCCATCCAGTGGCGGAGATGACGGTTAAAACAGAGTACCGCAAGGAGACTGGCAAGAATTACACCATTCTTTCGCAAAGCGGTTCGGAATTCATCCGGAATCACGTGCTGAAAACGGTTCTCGATCAGGAGAAAACACTCAATCTGCCCGGCAACCGCGAAGCTTCCTGGCTGACGTCGGCAAACTACGAGATGCAGCTCAAGCCCGGCGGCATTCAGCGCCTGGATGGGCGGGATTGCCTTGCCCTGGCTATCACCCCGCGCCGGAAGGCCACCAATATGATCGAAGGAACTTTGTGGGTGGACGTCAGGGATGGTTCGATTGTTCGCCTTGAGGGAAGCGCAACCCAAAGTCCATCCATCTTTACCGGACCCGCGCAGGTGATGCGGTCGTACGCCAATGTAAACGGCTTTGGCATGGCCACCCAGGCACGTGCCGTGTCGGATAGCTTTCTTCTTGGTCAGACCGTGGTCACCATCGATTATCGCGACTACCAGATTCAACTCAATCCAGCCCATTAAGCTGAGCCGATCCTGGACGATTTGTACGCCCTCCGCGGCCATCTTCCATTGCTGGGGGAGACGGCCAATCTTCTTTCCCAAACCGGTACGATCCGTTCCCCGTGTCGCCAGATGAAATGGGTTCCCACTGCAAGTGACCGTGGTCACCGATTCAAACCGGCCCGGAGCCGTAAAAGATAGATAGACACAGAGCCGGACGCGGCAGCTCGCTGTGCGTTCTGTTCCGTGAACGGGAGGATTTGTGCCTGTATTCACACCGCCGCCGCTGCCCAGCGACGATAAACGATGGAAGATCGTGAACGGCACCATGCGCAAGAATGGCTTTGCCCGTCATGCGCTGATTGAAACGCTGCACACGGTGCAATCCGCCTTTGGCTACCTGGATGACGACTCAATTCGCTTTGTAGCCCTCTCGCTGCGCGTGCCGCTGAGCCAGGCCTACGGGGTGGTGACGTTTTACCACTACTTCAGCCTCAAGCCGCCGGGCAAGCACACTATGACCATTTGCGCCGGCACGGCCTGCTACATCAAGGGCTCCGACAAGCTGATCGCCGCGGCGGAAAAGCGCCTGGGGGTTGCCCGTGGGCAGACCACTTCAGACGGCCAGATCAGCCTGATGACGGCTCGCTGCGTGGGCGCGTGCAGCCGCGCGCCGGTGGTGNNGTCTGCCAGGAGAACGATAAATTCGATTTTGAAGTGAATGTCTGCATGGACCTGGCATGCATGAGCCAGGGCGCGGACCGTTTGCGGGAGGCGCTGGAGAAGGCCGCCGGAGCATCGGACAAGAATGTCTTGGTGCGCCGCACCGGCTGCATGGGCCCGTGTTCCAGCGGTCCGCTAGTGCGCGTGGACCCCGAGGAGCACCTTTATCACCATGTGAAGGCCGACAATGCCGATGCCATTGTGGCCAGCCTGGGCGGCCCGCCCGTCCCTGAACTGCAATGCGACCTGAACGATCACTTTGACCGGCAGGTGCGGGTGGTGCTGGAGAATGCCGGGTACATCGATCCGGAGAAGATCGACGACTACATTGGCCGCGACGGTTACAAGGCTCTGCTGACCGCGCTGACCGAGATGACGCCCAACGGCGTGATTCATCGCATCACGGAAAGCGGCCTCAGGGGGCGTGGCGGCGGTGGCTATCCCACCGGGCTGAAGTGGGGAACGGTGGCCAAGGCCTCGGGCGAGTTGAAGTACGTGGTCTGCAACGGCGACGAGGGCGACCCCGGCGCGTTCATGGATCGCAGCGTGATGGAAGGCGATCCGCATCGCGTCATTGAAGGCATGGCCATCGCCGCCTACGCGGTGGGCGCAAGCAAAGGCTTCATCTATGTCCGGGCGGAGTACCCGGTGGCCGTCTCCCGGCTGACGACCGCGATCCGCGAGGCGCGGCGGCGGGGATTGCTGGGCAACGGAATCTGCAATACGCCCTTCAACTTCGACGTGGAGATTCGCCTCGGCGCCGGCGCCTTTGTCTGCGGCGAAGAGACGGCGCTGCTGGCCTCGGTCGAGGGCCGGCGCGGCACACCGCGGACGCGGCCTCCGTATCCGGCGGTCAGTGGCCTCTTCGGCAAGCCGACGCTGCTCAACAACGTCGAGACCTACGCCAACATCGCGCCCATCGTGCGCAACGGCGGCAAGTGGTTCGCCAACATGGGCTCGGAGCGGAGCAAGGGCACCAAGGTCTTCGCGCTGACCGGCAAGATCGCCAACACCGGCCTGGTAGAAGTGCCGATGGGCATCAAGCTGCGGGAGATTATCGAGGTGATCGGCGGCGGCGTGCCGGGTGGACACACCTTCAAGGCGGTGCAGACCGGCGGACCTTCCGGCGGCTGCATTCCCGCCGAGATGCTGGACCTGGGCGTCAGCTACGATGCGCTGATGGCGGTCGGCTCCATCATGGGCTCGGGCGGCATGATTGTCATGGACGACACCTCCTGCATGGTGAACGTTGCCAAGTTCTTCGTCGAGTTCTGCATGACGGAATCCTGCGGCAAGTGCATTCCCTGCCGCGCGGGCACGGCGCAGATGTTCACGCTGCTGACGCGCATCTGCGATGGCAAGGGAACCATGGACGATCTGGACCTGCTGATCAGCCTGTGCGAGACCATCAAGGAAACCAGCCTCTGCGGACTGGGCATGACAGCGCCCAATCCGGTGCTGAGCACAATCAAGTATTTCCGCAACGAGTACATCGAGCACATTGTGCATAAGCGCTGTCCGGCCGGCGTCTGTAACATTGAAGCGCCCGTTGCTGTTTCCGCGGAGGTGTTGGCATGAGCGAAAGCATGGGCGTCAAAACTCTCATCATCGACGGCCAGGAGTTGAGCGCGCGCGCCGGCCAGACCATTCTGGAAGTGGCGCGGGAGAACGAGATCAACATTCCCACCCTCTGCCATCTCGAGGGCCTGAGCAATGTCGGCGCCTGCCGCCTCTGCCTGGTGGAGATCAAGGGCAGCAACAAGCTGCTGCCCGCCTGCGTCGCCAACATCCATGAAGGCATGGAGGTCGTCACCAACTCCGAACGGCTGAAGAAGCATCGCCTCGTCATTCTGGAGTTGCTCTTCGCCGAGCGCAATCACATCTGCGCGGTGTGCGTTTCCAACGGCCACTGCGAGTTGCAGGCGCTGGCGCAGGAACTGGGCCTGACCCACATCAGCCTGCCCTATCGCAACCCCGCGCTGACCGTGGATGCCTCGCATGAACGCTTCACCGCAGACCACAACCGCTGCATCCTGTGCATGCGCTGCGTGCGGGCCTGCGCGGAGATTGAAGGCGCGCACATCTGGGATGTGATGGGCCGCGGCATCGACTCCATCGTCATCACCGATCTGCATGATGATTGGGGAAGCTCTGCTTGCACCCGCTGCGGAAAGTGCGTGCAGTGCTGTCCCACCGGAGCACTCTTCGACAAGAGCAAGATCGGCTCCGATCACCCCAAGTATCCGGATTTTCTGCCTTACCTGAATCTCATGAGGGAAGCGCGATGAGCAAACTGAAAGTGGCAACAGTGTGGCTGGACGGCTGTTCCGGCTGTCATATGTCTTTTCTCGACATGGACGAGCGGCTCCTCAAGCTGGCGGAGTTGATCGACATCGTCTACAGTCCCATCGTGGACGCAAAGGTCTTCCCCGACGAGGTGGACATCGCCCTGGTCGAGGGCGCCATAGCCTCGGTGGACGACGAAGCGAAGATCAAGAAGGTACGCGCCCACTCTAAAATGCTGATCGCAATGGGCGATTGCGCCGTGGCCGGCAACGTGCCCTCGATGCGCAATCCCATAGGACCCGAGAAGATCCTCGACCGTGCGTACATCGAGAATGCCAGCGCGCAGCAGCAGATTCCCTGCGTGGTGGTGCCCAAACTGCTCAAGATCGTCCGACCCATTCACGAATTCGTGAATGTCGATGTCTTTTTGCCCGGCTGCCCGCCCTCGGCCGATACCTTTTACACCGCGTTGACCGCGCTGGTCACCGGCGCGCCGCTGGATATTTCAGCCCTTACCCGTTTTGGAGCTTGAGTCATGACCCAGACCATCACCATCGATCCAGTAACCCGCCTTGAAGGCCACGGCAAGATCACCATCATGCTCGACAGCCAGGGCCAGGTCGAGGACGCGCACTTCCACGTCACCCAGGTGCGCGGCTTTGAGAAGTTCTCTGAAGGCCGGCCGTTTTACGAGATGCCCAGCCTGATGGCGCGCATCTGCGGCATCTGCCCGGTCTCGCACCTGCTGGCCTCGGCCAAGGCCTGCGAGGCGATTATGGCGGTGCGCATTCCGCATACCGCCGCGCAACTGCGGCGTATGTTGAATATGGCCCAGATGGTGCAGTCGCACGCGCTGAGCTTCTTCCATCTTTCGTCTCCTGATCTGCTGCTGGGCATGGAGTCGGATCCCGTCAAGCGCAACATCTTCGGCGTTGCGGCCGCGCGTCCCGACCTGGGTCTGGCGGGCATCGGCCTGCGCCGCTTCGGCCAGCACATCATCGAGCTGCTGGGCACCAAGCGCATTCATACCGGCTGGGTTGTACCGGGCGGCGTCACCGAGGCGCTCAGCGCCGCTCACCGCGACGAGATTCTGGCCATGCTGCCCGAGGCCTACGCCAACGTCAAGCTGGCGCTGACCGCCTACAAGCAGATCGCGGACAGCTTCAGCCAGGAGATCGAGGTCTTCGCCAACTTCCCGTCGAATTACCTGGGCCTGATCAACGAGGACGAGTCCATCGAGTTCACCGACGGCGCGCTGCGGCTGATCGATCCCACGGGCGCGATCATCGAGGATGGCATGACCGCCAGCCGCTTCACCGAAGTGATCGGCGAGGCGGTTGAGAACTACAGCTACACCAAGTTCGTCTACTACAAGCCGCTCGGCTATCCACAAGGCAGCTATCGCGTGGGCCCGCTGCCGCGGCTGAACATCGTCAAGAGCATGGGAACGCCACAGGCAGACAAGGAGCTGGCCGAGTTCAAGCAGTTAGCTAAAGGGCCCATCGAGAGCTCCTTCCACTATCATCATGCGCGGCTGGTCGAGGCCCTCTACGGCGTCGAGAATATCGAACGCATCCTCACCGATCCGCTCATCCTCGACAAGCACGTGCGCGCCACCGCCGGAGTCAACCGGCTTGAAGGCGGAGGCCAGATCGAGGCTCCGCGCGGCACGCTGAATCACCACTACAAGGTGGACGAGAACGGCAAGATCACCTGGGCTAACCTGGTCGTTGCCACCGGCCACAACAACAACGCGATGAACCGCGGCGTTCTGCAGTCCGCAAGAGCTTATGTCAAGGACGGCAAGTTCACCCCGGGAGCTCTCAACCGCGTCGAGGCCGTGATCCGCGCCTTCGATCCGTGCTTGAGCTGCTCGACCCACGCCTTCGGCCAGATGCCGCTGGTGATGACGATGGTGAATGCGGACGGCGAGGTCGTGGACCAGCTCATCCGCTAAACTGAAACCATGAGTTCGACCCAAGCCCGATGCCTCATTCTCGCCTGCGGCAACACAATGCGCGGGGATGACGGCGTCGGGCTTTGGCTTGCCGAGTGGGCCGAGCAGCGCTTCGCAGACCAGCTTGGCGTGCGCGTCATCGCCGACCATCAATGGACTCCCGAATTGGCCGAAGATGTTGCTCGCGCTCAATCGGTTCTATTTATCGATTGCTCTCTCGATACGGCCCCCGGATCACTCCATCTGAAGCCCGTGGAGCCAGCCGCCCCGGGGCAGGGAATCAACACCCATCATCAGAACGCGGCGGAGCTGCTAGCACTGGCCAACGAACTCTACCATTCCCTGCCGAGCAATCCGCAATTACTGACCATCGGCGCAGGCTCAATCGAGTTTGGCGAAGCCTTCAGCGCCGCAGTGTCTGCCGCGCTTCCCGAAGCCTGCCGCCTGATCGAAGAGACGATTCTGCAAATGCTCAGCGCTCCGCCACCAGATCCAGCAAACTGAAGAACTCAGGAAAGCTGATGGCGACCGATTCCGCGCCTTGAATCCGCGTTTCCCCCTCGGCGCGCAACGCGGCCACACTGAAGGCCATGGCGATGCGGTGGTCGCCGCCGGAGTCAATCGTCGCGCCGTGCAGCGTTTGTCCGCCGGGCACGTCCAGGCCGTCCTCGAACTCCTCAACCTCGGCGCCCATCGCGCGCAGATTCCTGACGACCAGCGCGATCCGGTCTGATTCTTTTACGCGCAATTCACGCGCGTCGCGAATGCGGATGCCGCCGCTGGTGAAGGGGCCAATCGCGGCCAGCGCGGGCAGCTCGTCGATCAGTTGCGCGGCCAGCGCGCCGCTGATGGAGGTCGATCCAAGCCCCTCCGGCGGCGCTGTTACCTGCACAGTGCCCACCAGCTCGGCGTTCTTCTCCTCGAGATTCAGAACAGAGATGCGCGCGCCGAGAGCCGTCAGCACGTCCAGCAGCGCGGCGCGCGTAGGGTTCAGGCCCAGTGCGTCTAGCACGAGGCTGGAGCCGGGAAACAAAGCCGCCGCGCAGAGAAAGAATGCCGCCGAAGAAATGTCGCCGGGAACGGCAGCGTCGATGGCGCGCAGCTTCTGCGGCCCCTGTATCGACACCGAATCCAGTGAGCGCTCGACCGTTGCGCCGAAGGCCCGCAAGGCCAGCTCGCTGTGGTCGCGGGTGCGCACCGCCTCGCGCACCGTGGTTGTACCCGCCGTCTGCAATCCGGCCAGCAGAATGCAGGTCTTCACCTGCGCGCTGGGGACGGGGGTGGTGTAGTCGATGGCGTGCAACGCGCAGCCTTCGATGGTCAACGGCGCATGGCCCTCGGTGAGCATGAGGCGCGCGCCCATCGCTTCAAGCGGCTTGCGAATCCGCTCCATCGGCCGGCGCGAGAGCGAGTCGTCGCCCACCAGCGTGAAGCATCCCTCCTGCGGCGACAGCAGGCCGCTGATCATGCGCATCGTCGAGCCGGAGTTGCCGCAGTCGAGCGGCGCGTCGCACGGCGTCACGCGTCCGCCCACGCCGGTCACTTCCACCGAGCCGTCTTCCAGGCGGCGCACCTTCGCGCCCAGCGCCTCCATGCAGGCGAGGGTCGAGGCACAATCAGCCCCAGTGGAAAAATTCGTAAAGCGCGACGTGCCCTCGGCAAAGGCGGCCAGCATTCCGTAGCGGTGGCTGATGGATTTGTCGCCGGGCAGGCGCAGGCTGCCGTAAATGTTCTTTGCCGTACGAATAATGCGTTCTTCTGTCGGAGTGTGCAAGGCGGCTCCCGGAATGGTCTACCTTCAAGTCTAACCAACGGGAGAGCGGGGAGGGCAAAGGACGCAAAGGAAAGGCGGCCGGTAGTATACTGACGCGGAGCGGGAAAGCGGAAGGCACATCCAACGGGAATCAAAATCGCCGTGCAAGCGCCCATGAGCGAACGCCAGCATCCCCTTGCTGGACGCGGCGCGGGAGAGCCGGCAAAGTGGGGTCGGGAGTCTACGGGATGAACAGGAATATCTTTGTATTTACAACGGCGGCCATTCTTCTCGCGGCCGGCCTTCTTGCGGGACGGGGCATTCGCGGTGTGAGTGCGCAGAACGAGCCGGCTCGCATCGCCATCGACTATCCTCTCGACGGCTCGGTCTTCCCGCCCGACATGGCTCCTCCCACCTTCCAGTGGCGCGACACCGCGCCCAACGCGGACTCCTGGCAGATTGAAGTCTCCTTTGCGGACGGCGCCGCGCCCCTCCTTGTCTCGTCGAAGGGCGAGCTGATGCGCATCGGCGCAATCGACCCGCGCGCCGTTGCCGACACCAACAAGCCGCCGGAGCTGACTCCCGAGCAGGCCGCCGCGCACACCTTCAAACCCGACACCGCCACCTGGGGCGCGATCCGGCAGCACGCGGTCTCCTCGGCAGCCACCATCACCGTCCGCGGCTTTGCGACTGGCGCGGCTCCGGTCTCCAGCGGCAGCATGAAGCTGAGCATTTCGACCGACCCGGTCGGCGCTCCGATCTTCTATCGCGATGTGCCGCTGATGCCCTCGGAGACGGAAAAGGGATTCATCAAACCTCTCGCCTCCAGCGCGATCCCGCTGATCGAGTGGCGCATGCGCAATGTGGCGGAGACCGGAAGCCATATCGTGATGACCGACCTGCACTCCTGCGCCAACTGCCACTCTTTCGCCGCCAACGGCAAGACCCTGGGCCTCGATCTGGACGGTCCGCAGAACGACAAGGGTATGTACACGCTGGTTCCGGTCAATAAGCAGATGACGATTCGCAATCAGGACGTGATCTCCTGGTCCTCATTCCCCACGGAATCGGGCAGCCCGGTCCGCGTCGGCTTCATGTCCCAGGTCTCGCCCGATGGCCGTTATGTGGTCACCACCATCCGGCCGCCGGGAAGCAAAAGCTCGTCGTTTTACTACGTAGCCAACTTCAAGGACTACCGCTTCCTGCAGGTCTTCTATCCGACGCGCGGCATCCTGGCCTGGTATGACCGCGAGACCAAAAAATTTCAGCCGCTGCCGGGCGCTGACGATCCCCGTTTTGTGCAGGCCAGCGCCGTCTGGAGCCCTGATGGAAAATACCTTGTCTTTGCGCGCGCCGAGGCCAGGGAGCCATTCCGCGCCGACGGTAAGCTGGCGGCCTACGCCAACGACCCCACGGAGGTTCCGATTCAGTACGACCTCTATCGAATCCCCTTCAATCACGGCCTGGGAGGCAAGCCCGAACCCATCGCCGGCGCTTCGCAGAACGGCATGAGCAATAGCTTCGCCAAGATCTCGCCGGACGGCAAGTGGATGGTCTTCGTCCAGGCCCACAACGGCCAGTTGATGCGCCCCGACAGCCAGCTCTACATCGTTCCAGCCGCCGGCGGCGAGGCCCGGCGGATGACCTGCAACACGGCGCTGATGAACTCCTGGCACAGCTTCTCGCCCAACGGACGCTGGCTGGTCTTTTCCTCGAAGAGCCTCTCGCCCTACACGCAGATGTTCCTCACGCATATCGACGCCGAGGGCAATGACACTCCCGCCATCCTGATTGAGAACTCCACCGCAGCCAATCGCGCTGTGAACATTCCCGAGTTCGTCAACATGGACCCCAGCGGCATCGAACATATCGCCACGCCGGCGGTGGACTTTTACAAGCAATACGATGTGGCCGCGGAGCTGGCCAAGAAGGGCCAGCTTGGCGCCGCGCTGCCGGAGTGGGCCAAAGCCATCGCGATGAGTCCGGAGGACGCCCGCGCCCGCAACAACTACGGCCAGACGCTGGCCCGCGCGGGCAAGACCACAGACGCCATCGCCCAGCTTCAGAAGGCCGTCCTGATCAAGCCCCATTACCCTGAGGCGCACAACAATCTGGCCATCGCGCTGGCCGGCGCGGGCCGTTCCAATGAAGCCATCGATCATTACCGCCAGGCGCTGGACGACAATCCGGACTATGCCGAGGCGCGCAACAATCTCGGCCGCGCGCTGCTGGAAGAACACCGCCTGCCCGAAGCCATCGAGCAGCTCCAGGACGCCATCGCCATCAATCCCGAGTATGCCGAGGCGCACAACAACCTGGGCTACGCACTGGCCTCTCAGGGTCGCCTCGACGAGGCCATGCAGCACTATCGCCAGGCCATCGAGAGCGATCCAAAATACGCCCACGCCTACAACAACTTCGGCCAGACGCTGGCCATGCAGGGCAACTTCGACGAAGCCATTGCGGATTTCAGCAAGGCGGTCGAATTGGACCCAGCCTACGCCTCCGCGGAGGGCAACCTGGGCCATGCGCTGCTGTCCAAGGACCATCCGGACGAGGCCATTCCGCACCTGCGCAAGGCAGTCGAACTTGCACCGAAGAGCGCGGAATTCAGCAATTACCTGGGGCAAGCCCTGGGCGAAAAGGGCCAGACGGACGAAGCGATTAC
>PMTP01000125.1 GCA_003167305.1 Acidobacteriaceae bacterium | reverse complement strand
CAGCCGGGAGAGGAGAGTTTCACCGGCGGGAGTTTCGCGGGCCTCGTCCGCGGGCGCGGCGATGGGAGGGGGCAGCACCGGTGCGGCGATCTTTTCGGCGGGAGTCTCCGGATCCGATTCAATCACACGGTAGAAGCTGACAGGTAGCTTTTCGTCTTCTGCGATCTCGCTATGGGGATCTTGATGACTCGCGTTCGCGAGCTGATTGCTGAGAGGCAACGGATCCGGCTCACGTTTCTTGCGGTTGGGAAATCTCGGATCCTCATCTATCATCAGTCATCCCCTTTTACTGGTTGTCCGCAATCCCATTTTTTGGGGCCAAGAACATTGAAGCACAGTTTGCGGCCAGGCGCATCGAGTTTTTTCCTAGTTAGCCGAAGCCGGTCTTCCCCGGCCTGCATCCAACTGGCTGTAGCCGCACAGGAGGAACAGCAATGAAGATCGGCGTTCCCAAGGAGATCAAGGACAGTGAAGCACGGGTAGGCGTGACCCCGGCGGGCGTGAAGGCGCTTTGCGAGGCTGGGCATACCGTACTGGTGGAGACCCAGGCCGGCGCGCAATCCGGCTTTCCAGATGCCGAGTACCAGAGCGCTGGCGCGGAGATTGTGGGCGAGGCCGGAGCCGTCTGGAGCAACTCCGAGACGGTGGTCAAGGTCAAGGAGCCCATTGAGAAAGAGTACGCGTACTTCCGCGAGGGGCTGGTGCTGTTGACTTATCTGCACTTGGCGCCTCTCCAGGAGCTGACCGACAAGCTGCTGGAAGCGAAGGTGATCGGCATCGCCTATGAGACCGTTCGCGACCGCCGGGGCACGCTGCCGCTGCTGACTCCGATGAGCGAAGTGGCGGGGCGCATGAGCGTGCAGGTGGGGGCTGCGTACCTGGAAAAAGAGCGCGGCGGGCGCGGGATTCTGCTGGGCGGCGTGCCGGGTGTGCCGCCGGCTCACGTCACCATCCTGGGCGGCGGCGTGGTGGGCACCAACGCGGCCAAGGTCGCTCTGGGCTTTGGCGCCAAGGTAACAATCGTGGATGTGAACCTGAATCGGCTGCGCGAGCTGGATGATATCTTCGGCGGGCGGGTCTACACGCTGGCCTCGAACAGCTACAACCTGGCCCACGTAACGCAAGAGGCGGATCTGGTGATCGGCGGCGTGCTGATTCCCGGCGCAACGGCGCCCCGGATCGTGACCCGAGCCATGGTGGCCGAGATGAAGAAGGGCGCGGTGATCGTCGACGTGGCCATCGACCAGGGCGGCTGCGTGGAGACGGCCAGGCCAACCTCGCACTCCAATCCGAGTTTTGTGGTGGATGGCGTGGTGCATTACTGCGTCACCAATATGCCCGGAGCGGTGCCGCACACCTCGACGCTGGCGCTGACCAACTCGACCTTTCCCTATCTGCTGCGCATCGCCAACCTGGGCGCGCGCGAGGCGCTTCGTCAGGATGCGGGCCTGGCCGAGGGGCTGAACACCTGGCTGGGCAAGCTGACCTACCGCGGCGTGGGCGAGAGCCAGCAGCGGCCATGGACGGCGGCGGCCAGCGTGGTGGGGTGAAGGACTATTGTCAGTGATCAGTTGTCAGTGCCCCAGGTCTGAACAACCATAAACATGGGTGGCCCAGGTCTCGCTATTGAGACCTGGGAGACCATGAACTCCAACCCGCCGCTTCTTCGAGATTCATATAACGCCACCCGCCAATAAACGCGGAAGGATGGGGCACCCATTCTATCTGAGCGGATCAAGGATGGGCCACTAGCCCGGCCTCCCTCCATGCCAATTCGGAAAGTGCTTTAAGGGCGGTAGAAGTAGGTTGCGCGATAGCGCAATGTAATGTTATTTCGGAACGTAAGTTTGACGAGTAACTGGTGATAGGTTCCATCTGCCAGCGTATCCGGCGTAAAGCTGAGGATATACGCAGCGCGTCCGTCGGCTACGACTCCATTGAGTTCCGCAGCCAAATCACTTGAGCGGCGCAGCGTGCGCCCGCCGGTTGCCTCGGACACCTCGCGGAATATTCCCTTGATCGGATGCACATCCTCTTGTACTTGCGCTGTGATCCGGCCGGGATTTAATCCGTTGCCCTGGTCCGCTAACGTAGCGGAACGCTCCGAATAGCCCACAGCCGTCACATTCCGGTTGCCCAAATTGGCGCCTATGCTGCCTGCCTCGAGTTGCGAAGCATCGAGAGGATAAATGCTCGCGTGGGCATCATTCAGGGTTTCCTGCACTTTCACGGCAAACGGATCTAGAGCCTTGGATCCTTTCTCTGTAACCTCCGGATGGTTGTTCCAATCCGCGAGTACATTGTCACTCGCGATCCACACAAGATTCTTGTGACCAGGGATGGTTTCCAGGTGACGCGCCGCAATTTCCAGAATGGATAAAGCCGTGCGCTCCGGATTGCTGGCAAAGCTGCGCGATTGCATATCCGTGGCCATCGGCGAAGGGACATCCACCGTGTTTTGAGTGGCGCTTTCCAGGGGCGCATATAACTCTTGCGCATAGGTTGCGTTCCCATTCACCTGCGCCAAATCATTTTGGCTTCTGACGGTGTCGAACTGCTGCCGGATGCGGCGTTCTTCCTCTTGCGCGCGAGCCAGTTCCCGAGCGCCGGGCAGCCACTTCCGAAACACTTCCGCTACATGGGCGTGATCGGCGCTTGGCTCGACAAGAATTTGAATTCCCGTTTCCTTCATGACATAAATTCCGACGCGATCGCTCTCGGGGAGATGCCCCAGGAAACGCTGAACCTCCTGACGCGCGTAAGATAAATCGTCCCATGCCAGGTTCTGGGAGTCGATCAGAAGAACGGTAGTGGTTCCTTCCGTCTTGTTCGCGTCAGTCGCTCCAACTGACGCGCCAAGGCCATCGCGATGAGTCTGATCCGGGTTCGATGTGGCTTTCGAGTAATCCGGCGGCTGGCCAGACGCAGAGAAGAACTTCAGTTGCTGTTTGCGGCCGTTGTCGAAGATTTGAAAGTCGTCGGGATTCAGATCAACGACCGGATATCCCTTCTTGTCGTAAGCCACGACCCCTACATCGACCAGGCGCGCAGTAGTGCGAAGGACGACTCCAGAGGCCAACGGACTGTTTTCGCTGTTCTTTGAGGCAGGCACCGCGCGCGAATTGGCGCTATCCGTTTTTTGAGCCTCGGCGCCGGCTGCAGGAATTATCTGCGCTGGTATGGATGCGTCGACTTGCGGCTCGGCCACAACTGGAATCGTTATGGAAATCAGTGCGGCAAGAAAGACAAGTTTCCGCATGGTTCAGCCCTCCATTTCGAACATATTGCCGAGGATTATTTTGCCGCCGGTAATGCTGCGCCAAAAAGCTTCTTGAGCCAGCCACGCTTTCTTTCGCAGCGCGGTGGTCTTGGATGACTGGCATGCAAATGAAATTCGCGGCAGGCAAGGCAATCGCAATGCCGCGGACAATCCTGTTTGGGGCATGGGCAAACGATGGGCTGTTCAGTCATCTTGTAAGGCTGCCTTCCTGTACTCTGAAGACGCAGCGGGTGACCCAGGTCTTAACAACCATAAATCTGGGTGGCCCAGGTCTCGCTTTTGAGACTTGGGGAGCCATGAACCTTGACCAGCCTTCTTTTTGTTCCCCGGACTGGGCGTGGGCGCCAAGTACACCGGCTCTCAATCTTGAGACCTGGGACGGATCTCCAGCCGTTTCTATCCCGCGTCCCAAATCAGCCTCAGTGCGTCCACTCCACCGGCCATTCCGCCTCACCGCTCCGGGACGGTCTCCTCCATCTTGCCGAAGATCATCTTGCCGCTGGCGGTTTGCAGCACGCTGGTGACGGTGATCTCGACCGACTTGCCGATCACCTTGCGGGCGTGATCGACCACCACCATCGTGCCGTCGTCCAGGTAGCCGACGCCCTGGTTGAACTCCTTGCCCTCCTTGAGGATGAGTACATGCATCTTTTCGCCGGGCAGCACCACCGGCCGAAGGGCGTTGGCCAGGTCGTTGATGTTCAGCACCTCGACGTGGTGCAGGTGAGCCACCTTGTTCAGGTTGAAGTCGTTAGTGACCACCTTGGCCTCCCACTTCTTGGCCAATTCGAGCAGCTTCAGGTCCACCTCGCGGATGGAGGGGAAGTCGTCGGGGACGATCTGCACCTGGATGCTGGTATTGGATTGCATGCGCTGGAGCATGTCCAGGCCGCGGCGGCCGCGCTGGCGTTTGGAACTATCAGTGGAGTCGGCCACCGTTTGCAACTCCCTCAGCACGAACTCCGGCACCACCATCATTCCGTCAATGAAGCCGGCCTCGGCAATGTCGGCGATGCGGCCATCGATGATGACACTGGTGTCGAGGACCTTGGCATTGCGGCGGGTCAGCTTTTCGCCCGCGAAGACGGTGCCCAGCGCCGCCGGGTTCAGCAGATCGCCCTTGCTGGCGCCCACCAGCAGGCCTACGTAAGTCATCAGTAGCAGGTCGAAGATCTGGATGACGGACGAGGTGGTTCCAGGAGCCAGAGCGCCACGCAGCACCACGCAAAACAGCGACGCGCCCAGGATGCCGAGGATGCTGCCTACGACGGCGCCGATCAGCCGTTTCAGGCTGAGCGCACGCACCCGCATCTCAAAGACAATCACCGCGCCGGCCGCGCCCGCGCCCACAACTGGACTCACCCATCCTGTCATGCCTAATGGATGAAGGAAAAAGCAGACCCCGGCAAGAAGAGCCACAAAAAGAAGACGAAGCACAATCAGGTCCATAAGAAGCCAACCCCCCGCTCGCAGGCAAAAGAATTCCTGAAGAGGGATACAGTTGGCGAGTATTCCACCTGCTTGCGCCGTAGTCAAGTGCAGTGGTCAGTGGTCAGAAAAATCATAGGCAGCAGTTTCGGAAAGCCACGCGATTTGTCCATGAAGACAAATCCGCTCACGCAACCGAGGCGGAACTGTTCACTGTCCACTAACCACTGTCCACTGCTCTTACGACGCCCGCGCCAGCTCCATCATGGGAGCCAGCCGCTGCGAGCCCTTGCGGGGACCGCGCTTGCGGGCGCTCATCACCTTGATGCGCTCCAGCAGCTCCAGGGGCGAGCAGTTCTTCTTGGCCAGCAGGGCATCGGCGGCGTGCATCTCGCCCGCCATCCTCTGCGGGTCGCCCAGCACGATCATGGGCACATGAGAGGCAATCTGCTTGAGCCGCTCCACCAACTGGCAGCCGTTCATTTGCGGCATACCGTGGTCGGCCAGCACCAAATCCACAGGAATCTCGGCAAAGATGCCGATGGCCTCCTGCCCGTTGCTGGCCGAAACCACCCGGTATCCGTTGGTGGCCAGCATGAACTTAAGTACGGAAAGCTCTTGTTCGTTGTCGTCTACACAGAGAATGATCTTTTTGGGCCGCATGGTAGGGGGATTACTCCTTGGTGCAATTTTTTTCGTGCGCATGGGAACACATCACCCTCGCCCGCTCAAGTAGCGGGCTGGCGAATGTATCTTCGAACCGGTGACCGGAAGCGAGCCGGCTCATCCTGGTGCATCTTGCTGCCGGATTGCCACACGCGCCGCTCGCTGTGCCAGACGGGCACGGCGAGCCTGCAATGCGGCAACCGGTTTTCGATGCTCAGGCGGCTGTCTTCGCCCCCGGTCAATGATGGAATGATGCCAGGGATATAATCCGGCTGATCCGCCGGTCAAAATGCTTCATCGAGAGCCAAGACTACGGCGAATAGAGGCCGATGGGAAGGGGGAAATTTAAGCGAAACTTTTGCCTTCAAAACCGAATGTAACGTGAGGAAATGAGCTAGATTGAACACATATCATCACTTGTAACGATGAATGCCTGTTGAAAGCGTGTGCAAACCGGCAGGAAAAGCCGTCCAGATGCTACATGAACGGTGCTGCCCGCCACGCGCACATCCGTGACCTTCGCTGATCTAAATTGCTCAGACACATTTTGGAAATGCAGGGGTGTGTTGTGTATTTGCGCAGTCTGACTTTGGAGTTGAGCGCTGAGGTAGAGATCGCTGGGGCGGCCGATCTCGATACCCTGGCGCACGTGGATGCGTTCGCCGGGCGCGACGGCGCCGCGCTGGACCAGGTAGCTGATGGCGCAGCCGGCCGCCGAGCCGGTGGCCGGATCCTCGCCGCCGTAGAACTGCATCCGGGCGCGGTAGTGGGGCGCATGGCCGTCCTCCTGGCCGAGTGTTGGGGCGAGTACGAAGAACCAGCGCCCGCCGCGCGCCCGCAGCCACGCCGCGGCCTCTGGCTGGCTCACGCTGAGCCGGGCCAGAGCTTCGGCGGAGCGCAACGCCACAATCGCGAAGGCCGTTCCTGTAGAGACAATCTGGGGCGGCAGGGCAGGGTCCAGGTCGTCGACCTCCAGCCCGGTGAGCCGAGCCACCTCACGGGGGTCCAGCTCCGCGCCAAACTCCGGATCGCGCTGCGTCATCTCGCCGTAAAGGCCCTCGCCGGTGAACCGCACCGGCACCGCGCCTACGTTGAGCTGGAGCGTGACGGCGCCGTCCCGCACGGTCTCCGGCGCATGGAGCTTGAGCACGCTGGCTGTGCCCAGCGTGGGATGGCCGGCAAAGTTCAGCTCCTCCTGGGTGGTGAAGATGCGCACCCGGGTACGGACCGGTCACATCCC
>PMTP01000127.1 GCA_003167305.1 Acidobacteriaceae bacterium | reverse complement strand
CCAGCTCTTCGTCCATCGTCGCTAGGATACACCCGATATCCGTCACTCCTCATTCCTCGATCTGAGAAAAATTGGCTCCCGTCGCCGCCCACCGGGGTAGTGTGAACAGGCCCTAGGTTGGCCCGCTTCAGGCGGGCTTTTTTCTTCTCCGCTTATGGGCTTTTCCCCGCCCGCCGCTAAGACTCCCGGTGAACCAGCAGGGAGTTTGCCTGCTGCACCGGGGTCAGCATTACCCGCGCAATGTTCACGTGCGCAGGCCGGCTCGCGGCCCAGACAATGACCTCGGCCACGTCTTCCGGCGTGAGTGCCTTGATGCCCTTGTAAAAATTGGCGGCGCGTTCGCTGTCGCCATGAAAGCGGACAATGCTGAACTCGGTCTCCACCATGCCGGGGTCCACTGTGGTCACACGGATCGGCGTGCCCAGCACGTCCTGCCTCAGGCCGTCGTTGATGGCCCGCTCGGCGGCTTTGCTGGCGCAGTAGACAGCACCGCCGGGATAGGTCATTTCGCCGGCAGTTGACCCCAGGTTGATCACGTGCCCGCGCCCCCGCTCCACCATGCCCGGCACCACGGCGCGGGTCACATAGAGCAGCCCCTTGACGTTGGTGTCGAGCATCTCTTCCCAGTCTTCGACCTTGCCCAGGTAGAGCTTCTCCAGGCCGCGGCTGAGACCGGCGTTGTTGACCAGAACGTCAATCTCCGCCCACTCCGCGGGCAGCGCGCCAATGGCCTGCTCGACGGCCTTGCGGTCGCGCACATCGAGGCTGATGGTGTGGACGGCCTCAGCGCCCCTCGCCAATGCCTCAGCGGCTACAGTGGCCAGCTTGTACGCGCGTCGAGCGGCGAGCAGCAGCCGCGCCCCCTCGGCGGCGAAGGCGAGAGCGGTAGCAGCGCCAATCCCCGACGAGGCTCCGGTAACGAAGACGGTCTTTCCCTTGAGTGTCATGGTTCTATCTTAACCAACCGTTGCTGAGGTTTGCACCCCCCGTCGCGGCTACCGGAACGCTCCGCCGGGAGTCAAACGCCTAGGTGCTATACTTTAGCCCTAAGACTGCTGTCTCTGGCTATCTCCGAACGTGAGCCGCGCCGCAGTCTGGAGGTCGTTTCTGCCTATGACACCCCGCGCTCGCCGCGCCCTGTTCACCGTGGTTCTCTTTTTTGTTGTCTGCGCCTTTGCCGGCAGCGTTTTACAGCGCAAGGTGGGAGCGCAGTCGGCGGCCGGCGAAGGCCAGGTTCGCGACAACCTCAAGGCGTTCTACGATGTGTACGCACAGGTGGAGCAGAATTACGCCGAGCCAATTGAGGGCGACAAGGCGGACGCAGCCATATACGACGGGGCGATTCCGGGGATGTTGCGGGTGCTGGACCCGCACTCCAACTTCTATGATCCCAAGGCCTACGCCAAGATGCGCGAGGAGCAGCATGGCCGCTACTACGGCGTGGGCATGACCATCCAACAGCAGAACGGCAAAGTCTATGTCGTCTATCCTTTCGAAGGCACACCGTCGTTCCGGGCCGGCATTCACCCCGGCGACGTCATCTACGCGGTGGACGGCAAGATCGTCAGCGTGGACGGCAAGATTCCCGACGGGCTGACCTCGTCGGACATGGTGGCCAAGGCGCTCAAAGGCCCCAAGGGCACACATGTGCAGGCGACATTTCTGCGCGAGGGCCACGCCAATCCGCTGGTCTTCGATCTAATCCGCGATTCGATTCCCCACCCTTCGGTGGACCTGGCATACGAGATTCGCCCAGGCGTGGGCTACATCCATCTGACGCAGTTCCAGGAGACAACGGCCGCCGAAGTGGGCGAGGCCATCGAGGGCTTTGGCGACCTGAAGGGGCTGATCTTTGACCTGCGCGGCAACCCCGGCGGGCTGCTCGATCAGGCAGTCGAAGTCTGCGACCATCTGCTCAGCAAGGGGCAGGGCATCGTCAGCCAGCGTGGGCGCGCCTTTCCGGACAGGAACTATGCGGCGACGCACGGCAACGGCGGCAAGAGCTTTCCCATCGTGGTGCTGGTCAACCGAGGGACGGCTTCGGCGGCGGAGATCGTCAGCGGCGCCTTGCAGGACCACGACCGCGCCCTCATCGTCGGCGAGACCACCTTTGGCAAAGGACTGGTGCAGACGGTCTATAACCTGAGCGAGAACACCGGCCTGGCGCTGACCACCTATCACTATTTCACGCCCTCGGGGCGGCTGATCCAGCGCAACTACTCCGGCATTTCGCTCTTCGACTACTACAGCCACGGCGGCACGGCGCCGGCCGATACGGCCAGCCGCGAGGTTAAGCTGACCGACGCCGGGCGGACGGTCTATGGCGGCGGCGGCATCACGCCGGACGAGAAGATCGAAAGCCCCAAGAGCAACCACTTCCAGGAGACGCTGCTCTACAAGGATGCCTTCTTTCACTTCGCCCCGGTTTATCTGGCCAACCGCACCGTGGACAGGAACTTCCAGGTGGACGCGGCGGTGCTGGCGGAGTTCAAGAAGTACCTCACCAGCCAGAATATTCCCTGGACAGATGCCGATCTGAATGAGGTGATGGACTGGGTGAAGATCAGCATCAAGGACAAGATCTTCACCATTCAATTTGGCCAGTTGCAAGGGCTGCGCGCCCGCGCCGACTGGGACCCGGAGATCCAGAAGGCGCTCACCTTCCTGCCCGAAGCGCAGGCCCTGGAAGACCACGCCCACAAGGTGCTGACCGAAAAAGCGATGGCGCGGAGCGAGACGCGGTAGAAAGAATAGAAAAGAGTGTGCCACAACAAAAGCGGGTGCCCCACCTTGGTTGTCAGAATCCCATGATGTTATAGCCGCAATCGACATACATAATCTCGCCGGTGATGGCGCTGGATAAGTCGCTGGCCAGGAAGAGCGCCGCGCCACCCACCTCCGATTGGTCGATGTTGCGGCCTAGCGGAGCGCGATTGGCGTGGGAGCGCATCATCTCGCTGAGGTCGCCTACGCCGCGCGCGGCAAGAGTTTTAACAGGACCGGCGGAGATAGCATTGACGCGAATGTTTTTTGAGCCGAGGTTATAAGCGAGATAGCGGACCGTGGATTCGAGGCCAGCTTTGGCCACAGCCATTACGTTGTAGTTAGGAACAACCTTTTCGGCGGCGTAGTAACTCAAAGTCATAATGCTGCCGCCCTCGGTCATCAGCGGAGCCGCGCCGCGCGTGACGGCGATCAGCGAGTAGACGCTGACGTCGTTGGCGATGCGGAAGCCTTCGCGCGTGGTGTCTATGAACTGGCCGCGCAGCTCCTCGGCGGGCGCGTAGGCGATGGCATGGACGAGAATATCGAGCTTGCCGAATTTCTCTTTGAACGTGACGAAGACGGCGTCGATTTCGGCGTCGTTGGAGACATCGCACTGGTAGCCGCTGGCCCCCGGCAACTCGTCGATGAGGCTCTGGGCCTCGAGCTTCATGCGCTCATTTTGGTAGCAGATGGCCAGGGTTGCGCCGGCCTCGTGCAGTTTTTGGGCGATGCCCCAGGCGATGGAACGCTTGTTGGCCAGCCCGAAAACGACGGCTGTCTTACCCGCCAGATTGATCATTCTTGCTTTTTTCCTCCAGGGTCCGCGTTTTGGGGAGGCAGAACCTACTGGTTTAAAGAATATCAGCTACAAAGAAGATATTGTCTACCCAGCCGCTCATATCGACCAGTTTGACCTTGCCAGTGGGCTGGTTGAGAAAGCGGGAGCCGAGGCGCTCAAATTTCTCGACGGAATCAGTGGCAAAGCAGCGGATCTGGACCTGCGCGGTCGGCGAATGTTTTTTTGTGTCTTGCAAGTTGAAGAGGAGCGCGGCAGCCTCGGCGGCGGCCTCGGCGGAATCGATGACGTGCATTCCGGCGGGCACGGCGCGTTCAATCAGCGGGCGCAGCAGAGGGTAGTGCGTGCAGCCGAGGACCAGTGTGTCGGGATTCATGCCCTGGGCGGCGGCTTCGGTGGTCAATTCCGCAAGATAGATGCGAATGACCTCGGCGGTAACAGCTATTTGCGGTGGGGCAGACGCAGCTTGCACCGCAGAAGCTTCAGTGTCGGCTCCGGCAGCGACCAAAGGCCCCGTCCATCCTTCCTCGACCAGCGGGACGAGCAGCGGACAGGCCTTTTCCAGCGCGCGCATGCCCCGTGCGCGGCAGGCGGCCGCGTAGGCGTGGCTCTCGACGGTGGCGCCGGTGGCGATGACCAGCACGTCGCCGGTGCGCGAGGCGGCGCGGGCAGCATCCGCGCCCGGTTCAATGACGCCCAGCACCGGAACCGGAACCGCATCCTGTATGGCGTCCAAAGCCAGCGCGCTGGCCGTGTTGCAGGCGATCACCAGGAACTCCGCGCCTTGCTCGCGAACCAGAAATTGCGCGCACTGGACGGCGTAGCGGGCGATGGTGCGGCGAGACTTGGAGCCGTAGGGCAGGCGGGCCGTGTCACCGAAGAAGGCAAAGCGCGCGCCGGGCAGCCGGGCTACCAGCGCCCGCAGCACGGTGAGCCCGCCGAAGCCGGAATCGAAGACGCCGATGGTGGGAGTGGTCGTTCCTGTTTTCCATTCAGGGTAGCTCATGGCTGCGTCCCTTCGGCCGGTACAGCATCGCCGGCCAGGTAGGTGCGGGTCAGGTCGGCGTGGCCGGCGAGAGTGGCGCGGGTCTGGCCGTCCACCAGAAAACGCACCTGCGTGATGCGGGGCTGGTTGGCGTGCAGGGTTCCGCAGATGGAGAGAACGGTGAGGGTTTCGGCCTCGATCCCCGAAGGATGGCTGGCGGCAAAGCTGCCGGTCAGGTTGACGACCGCCAGTTGCGGGCCGGTTTGCGGTTGCTCCCGCGGCGCAGCTCCGGTCGTATTGGCCCTGAACTCAGCGGAACTTGAGTCGCCGGATTTCGGCTTGACAGATGCGGCGGCGCTGGCTGCACTCTCCGGAACGGGCAGCAAAAAGACCTGGAGCACAGAGCTTCCGCCGCCGGGGACGGGGTGGGCGGCATCGGGAGCGGCATACAGGTCGAGCAGCTTGCCCAGCACGGCGCGGGCGCGGGAGCCAGGATCGGCGGGCAGCGGCAGCGAGTGAATCTGCGTCCGCATGGAACTGTCGCTGTCGTTGGCTACAAGCAGAGTTGCCTGCTCGGCGGGCGCGACTTCAGGGGCGCGGGTGGGCGCCGAGTCCTGGCCGGCGATCAGCCGCTTGTGGGCGCGCTCGCGCAACTGCCACAGCGTGACGCCCATGACCAGCGAGGCCAGCAGCAAAATGCCGAAGAGCAGCTTCTGGTGGCGAGGAATCATGGTTGATGAGCCTCCGAACGCCACTCCACGAGTGCCGCGGCCAGCGCCTCGGCAACGCGGGCCTGGTAGTCGAGATCGTCCAGTCCGGCGGCGACTTTCTTGTCCGGACCCATCTCCGGCGCAATCTCCACAGCCACGGCCGGGCAGCTCATGCTATCCACGACTGGCAGAGAAGTGCGGCCCAGAGTCACGCTCATCCCAGCATGCTGCAGCGCGGAGTGGAGCACCCCTTCCAGCGCCAGCGAACGCGTCACCCAGGCGGTCTGCGCGGTCTTCCAGGCGGCAAAGCGCGTGGGCTGAACCGGGGTCCCCAGCGACAGGTCTTTGTCGCTGGGGTGGAGAGCGGGCGAGAGTGAAGAGGCAAATAGATATACGCCCAGGCCGTTTTCGGATGCGTGCAGGCTCAGGCAGGCCTGGGCTTGAGCGTGGTTGGCGATCTCCGCGCGCTTCTCCGGCTCGACCCCCACGTCGGATTCGCGGGTGGTGACCACCTGAATGCCGCGCGCCCCGAGCAGCGACCGCAGACGCACGCTGAGCGCGAGAGTGAAGGACTTTTCGAGCTGATTGTTGGCAAGGCGTCCGCCCGCGTCGTCGCCGCCGTGGGCCGCGTCGAGAACCACGACAAAACGAGCCTGTGGAGCGGGTGGGGCCGGTTGCGCGGCGGCCACGCAAGAAAGAAGCGCCCAAAAAAGAAGACGAACAAGGAATACCCGGTCAAAGGCATGGAGAAAAGTCCGAATTTCCAGCCTTGCCGGCAAAAAGCTACCTCCGGGGCTAAAGCCCGCTTTAATTATGCAACCCTTACGGCACGACTAAAGTCGTGCCCTTTCATAACATCGACTCATACAGAAGATCCTTAGTCCAGCGCATAAATCGTCAAGCCGCTGAGCAGCTTGGGATAGAAGTCAGTGGATTTTTGCGGCATTACGTCGCCGGCAAAGGCCACTTCCTTGAGTTGCTCCATGAAAACAGGATTCGTCAGGAAGGCGACATCAGCCTCTCCGCGGCGCACCTGCTCGACGGCCTCGGTGGCGTCGCGCAGATAGCGCAAATTAGTCTGCTCGCGCACCTTTTCCGCGTCCAGGCCCAGGAGCCGGTCGAGGACGATGGAATGCAGGCAGCTCAAGTCGAGCTGGCGCTGGCGCTCGGGCAGGTGGGCCAGCGCTGCGGCTACAGGCTCCGGCTTCGCGCGCAGCAAGAATGCCCCGGCGCGCGTGATTGCGACAAACGCCGTTCCTTTCTGGCTTGTCAGTGCGCCGATGTAGTCCGAAGCCTCCGCCGTACGCATTGCCTCGACGGTGAAAAACTCTTCGGCAGCGCGCGCAAAGTCGGCGGGGTCGAAGTTGGTCAAGCTATGAACCACGCGGTGGGTGGGTAGAATCACCAGTCCGCCGGAGTCCATGTTCACGAAGGTCATCATCACCGCTGCCTCAGGGTAAGCCGGCTGCAGCACTTGGCTGGTGCTGGACTCGGTCTTGGCGGGCGCGGCAGGTGAGTGTTCTTTGGAATAGTTCAGCGCGGTTTCGTAGCGATGGTGGCCGTCAGCAATGATCAGCTTCTTATCGGCCATGGCTGTGGTCAGTAGGTTGATGACATTCGGCTCGCTGACCTTCCACAGCCGATGCAGCACACCGTAGTCGTCGGTAGTCTCGGCGTCGGCGGGACCGGCGCCGTCATACAAAATCTTCTCGATGCTGCCGGCCGGGTCGGAATAGAGCATGAAAATCTGGCCATAATGCGCGTGCGTGGCCTCGAGCAGCTTCAGTCGGTCACCCTTGGGCTTGCTGAGCGTCTGCTCGTGGCGGAAGACGACCTTTTCGGAGTACTCATGCAGCTTGCCGAGGGCGATAAAACCGCGCCGTTCCTTGACGATTTCGGTTCCGGGAACCTTGAATCGTTGCGAATAGGCGAAGATGCAGGGGTCTTTTTCCTGCGCCAGAATGCCCTGCTCGCGCCAGGCGCTGAAGTCGCGCGCCGCGCGGGTATAGACGCTCTCGCCGCGCTCGGAGTCGAAGAGTTCCGGCAGCCCCAGGATGATGCGCACCAGGTTAAACGGGCTGCGCTGGTAATAGGCCTGCTGCATCGCCGGAGAGATTTTGTCGTAGGGCTGGGTGACCACGTCATCCAGACGAACAACGGAAGGATTGTAGCGCCATGCGCGAAAAGGATAAATGCGTGCCATGGGGAAGCTCTTGCTCCACGTTCAAAGGGTTGAATTTGCGCTCTGCAGCCTCCTATCGCTCACTCCGGGGCCGCGATGCGCTTAGCGTCGATTGTACTCCTGCGGCTGTGAAAACCGCGCCCGCCTGTGGAATCTGACCGGGCACGGGCAAGTGGCGTAAAGTGAAGGTGAAGGGCCGATCCTCCAGCGGGATGGCCTCCACTTACTGTCTATGCTTGAGCCCGTTTCCATGCGCCTTTGCCGTCTTGCGCTTCTCGCGCTGCTTCTTGCCGGAGCGGTCCACCCGTTGCCTGCGCAGCAAACCGCGCCGCCGGCCCAGATTCCGGCACCGGCTCCGTCGCTCACTGTGGACCGCGACCCGGTGCGCTCGCCGGATGGCGAACCGCCCCCGCCGCCGGCTCTGCGCAGGGAGGGTGAGGGCTACGTTCTGCACACCGACGTCGAAGAGGTGGCCCTCAATTGCACCGTGCTCGACGACCACAACCGGCTGGCCCCGAACCTGAAGAAGGAAGAGTTCCAGGTCCTCGAAGACGGCGTCAGGCAGACGCTCATCAGCTTCCAGCACACCGATCTCCCTGTCTCGATTGCGCTGGTGGTGGACAACTCCGGCTCGATGAGCCGCAAGCGCCCCTCGGTGAACAAGAGCGCTCTCGACCTGATCGAGGCCTCCAACCCCCAGGATGAAGCCTTCGTGGTCAACTTCAGTGACGAGGCTATCATCGACCAGGATTTCACCTCTGACGTGAGCAGGCTGCGCGAAGGCCTTGGGCACATCGAAGCCCGAGGCGGGACGGCGCTTTACGATGCGGTGGTGGCCTCGGCCGACAAGCTGGTGGCCGACGCCAAGCGCCCCAAGCAGGTGCTCATCCTCATCACCGACGGCGAAGACAATGCCTCGACCCTCAACCTGGAGCAGACCATCCGCCGCGTTCAGCAACTCTCCTGTCCGGTCATCTACACGATTGGATTGCTCTTCGGCGACGAGATGAGCCGCTCCGAGGTGAAGCACGCGCGCCGGGCGCTGGAGATGCTCTCCACCGAGACCGGCGGCATGGCCTTCTTTCCCAAGAGCATCGAGCAAGTCGATCAGATCGCTGCCGAAGTGGCGCGGGACATTCGCAACCAGTACACGCTGGGCTACCACTCCACCAAGCCGACCACCGAGCCAGGCTTCCGCCGCGTCGAGGTCACCGCCGAGGCTAAGGGCCAGGGCAAGCTCACCGTCCGCACACGGACCGGGTATTTTCCCGTGGCGCGGGTGGCGAAGAAGCCTGTGGCGGCGGCGCAGTAGTAGCGCGATGGATTTGTATGTGAAAATCGCTGGGTGGCCCAGGTCTGGATTTTCAGACCTGGGAGACCACGAACCCATGGCGCGCAGCGCGGCTGCCCCACCGCAGGTGGCGCGATACACTTGAGTTGACCATGTTTGAAAACCTTACCGACAAACTCCAGCGCGCCTTCAAGAGCCTTCGCGGCCAGGGCACGCTCACCGAAGAGAACATCAGCGACGCCCTGCGCGAGATTCGCGTGGCGCTGCTGGAAGCCGACGTCAACCTCAACGTGGTCCGCGACCTGATCGAGCAGATTCGCGTCAAGGCCGTCGGCACGGAAGTGCTCACCGCGCTCTCGCCCTCCGAGCAGGTCATCAAAATCGTCCGCGACGAACTGATCACGCTGCTGGGCAAGGACACGGCGCGTTTCAAGTTCGCCTCGCAGCCGCCTTCGGTCATCCTGATGGCCGGCCTGCAAGGCTCCGGCAAGACCACCACATCGGGCAAGCTGGCCGCATGGCTCAAAAAGGGCGGGCATCGGCCCATGCTGGTCTCGGTGGACGTCTATCGCCCAGCGGCGCGCGAGCAGCTCAAAGTCGTCGCCAAGTCCATCGAAGCCAAGCTCTATGAAGGCGACCAGAAGAATGAACCTGCCGGTCCGGCGCTGGTGGACCGGCTCGCGCAGGAGGCCCGCCGCGAGGCGCGCAACATGGGCTGCGACACGCTGATCGTGGACACCGCCGGCCGCCTGCACATCGACGAAGAGTTGATGGGCGAGATGGAGCAGTTGAAGAAGCTGCTCAACCCCAGCGAAATTTTGTTTATCGCCGATGCGATGACCGGCCAGGACGCGGTCAACTCCGCCGCAGATTTTCACACCCGGCTCGGCCTCACCGGCGTCATTCTGACCAAGATGGACGGCGATGCGCGAGGCGGCGCAGCGCTGTCGATTCGCCACGTCACCGGCCAGCCCATCAAGTTCATCGGCACCGGCGAAAAGCCGGACGCCTTCGAGCCGTTCCATCCCGACCGCATCGTTGGCCGCATTCTGGGCATGGGCGACATGATGTCGCTGATCGAGAAGGCCGAATCGACGATGGACCGCAAGAAGGGCGAGGAGTTTGCCAAGAAGGCTCTGCTCGGCGACGGCTTCTCTCTCGAAGACTTCCGCGACCAGTTGCGCCAGATCAGCAAGCTCGGCTCGATGGAGAGCATTTTGAAGATGCTGCCCTCGGTGGGGCCATTTGCCGGGTTACAGCAAGCGTCAAAGAACGTGGACCAAAAGCAGTTCGTGCGACTGGAGGCGATCATCAACTCGATGACCCCCAAAGAGCGCCGCAACCACGAGATCATCAGTGGCACGCGCCGCAAGCGCATCGCGGCGGGCAGCGGGACGCAGGTGCAAGACGTAAACAATCTCCTCCGCCAATACGCCCAAATGGCTAAAATGTTCAAACAGATGGGCAAAGGCGGCATGGCCGGAAAAATGATGCGCGGCGGCCTGGGCGCCATGGGCATGGGCGGGAAACAGCGGTTCGGAAGGTAAGGAAGACGGTTGTAGTCGTGACCACACTCCAGGACCAACTCGACGAGATTACCGCGAATACGCGGAACCTTGTGCAGGCGGAGCGGCTGGCTGTCAGCGAGCGGTCGGTTGAGGAGTTATTCGCTACCGGGATCGAGGAGCGGATTTTGCCGGTGGGCGCGCTGGCGCCGGAGTTTGAGTTGCACGATGCAGCGGGGCGGCTGGTGCGCTCTCAGGATATGCTCGCGCTGGGCCCTCTGGTCATCAAGTTTCTGCGCGGACGCTGGTGCCCTTACTGCGTCACCGAGTTAGAGGCATGGCGCGACTTATACGGCACGATCCGCGAGCGCGGGGCGCTGATGGTGGCCATCGGCCCGCAGACCGAGCGGCAGAACGACTTCATGGCCGACCAGCATGGGCTTCCCTTCCCCGTGCTCTGTGACCCCGGCTGCGAACTGGCCGAGAAGTTCGGCCTGGCAACCACCGTGCCCGAATATATGCGCGAGTACTATATGTCCATTCTCATCAATATTCCCTTTGTGAACGGCGAGTCGAGCTGGAAGCTGCCGCTGCCGGCGACTTATGTCCTTGACCGCGCTGGGCGCGTTCTCTTCGCCGAGGCTTACGCGGATTTCCGCGTGCGGCCTGAGCCGGAAGAGGCGCTGGCCTCCTTGACGGCCTCTCTTCGCTAACCAGAAAATCGCAGGCGGATTGCAGAGTATTATCTTCAACAGGCGCACAATAATAGTTGGAGATCGGAGTAGGGAATGATGGCGAACGGTTACGCGCTGAATGCAAACTGTGGAAAAGGGAGTGATTTGGCTCCGAATCCGCTCCATGCCGAGGTGGACCCCACCCCCCTTATGCGTTTCAGGCCGGTTTTAACGCCTTAATTTCTTGTAACATGCATAGATTCAATCAGATCACTATTCCTTCTGTTAATTAACTGTTAACTGTAAACCCCCGAATTTGCCCATTATTTGGCCATAAAGTGGCTGCTTTTTGCCAAAAAAGACCAATTTTTGCCCCTTTTGCGCGCCTCGCCTTCGCCCTCTTGACATTTTCTTGCTCCGGAGATGCCTCCGTATTTGCGAGTTCTCTCTATGACTGGCAATGGGAAAACTAGTTTCATTACTGCAACAAATCGTCCAGCGTTTTTTTTGCCTTTTCTGCTGTAACTCCGCGCAGCATTATTACCTTGCTCCGCGATAACTCTCCGCTAACTAACTCAACGGCATTCTTAGGCAAACCAAAAGTCTCAGCAAGAAAGGCGATCAGCGCCTGGTTGGCGCGGCCTTCCAGCGGCGGCGCATGGACGGCGATCTTCAGTTGCGCCGCCGGGCCTTCGCCGTAGACGCCGGTAATGGCGGTCTTCTTTGCGCCGGGCTGAGCACGAACGGCCAAGGTAACTCCGGATGCGGTCGCGCGCAGCATCAGTCCACCTCCGGAGCTATGCGCGCTCCAAAGAGCGCCGTGCCTACGCGGATGCGGGTTGCGCCCTCTTCGATAGCGAAATCGAAGTCGCCGCTCATGCCCATCGAGAGCACATCGAACGAGAGCTTCGAATAACTCGCGGCCCAGCGATCGCGCCACTGGCGCAGGCTGCGGAAACAGGCTCGGGTTTCGGCCTCGGAGACGCCAAAGGGAGCAATCGTCATCAGCCCGCGCAGTTCCAAATGAGAGAGCGAAGGCAGCCGCTCCAGCAGTTCCGCGGCCTCGGCGGAGTTGGGGGCAATTCCTGCCTTGCTTTCTTCTGAACTTAGCTTGACCTCGATCAACACCGGCAGACTCTTGCCCAACCTACCCGCTGCTTCATTCAATCGCTCGGCCAGGCGCAGCGAGTCCAGCGAGTCAATCCCGTCAAATAATTCCACGGCGCGCTGAGCTTTATTCGATTGCAGATGGCCGATGAGATGGACGCGAATGGGGTTCGCGGCGCGTGTGCGCAGCGGGTCAAGTGCTGCCTCTTTACCAGCAAACTCCTGCACGCGGTTTTCGCCGAAGAGCGTGAGCCCGAGCGCGGCGGCTTCGGCAATCGTCGCCGCTGGATAGGTCTTGGAGACGGCCATCAGTTCGACTTCGGCGCGGGGGCGGGAGGCGCGGTGGCAGGCGGCTGCGATCGCCTCTTCCAACCGTTCGAGATTATCTCTGAGACTGCTCAATGCTCGTGCTCATCGAGGAACTTCTCCGCTTCGAGCGCGGCCATGCAGCCGGAGCCGGCGGCGGTGATAGCTTGCCGATAGCGGCGGTCCTGCACGTCGCCGCAGGCAAAGACGCCCGCCAGCGGCACGCCTTCCTTTGTGACCAGGACGTTTCCAGACGTGCGAATATAGCCGTCGCCGTCAAGATCGATCTGGCCGGCGAAAACCTTCGTATTGGGCTCATGTCCGATGCCAAGAAAAAGGCCGCTGATGTTGAGCGTCGTGACCTCGCCGGTGGCCACATCGCGCAGGCGCAGGCCGCAGACTTCCTTCTCATCGACGCCCAGCACCTCTTCGATAATGGTGTTGGGGCGGAGAACGATCTGCGGATGAGCCTGGACGCGGTCGAGCATGATCTTGGAGGCGCGGAAACCCTCGCGGCGATGGAGCAGCGTGACCTTGGAGGCAAAGCGGGTGAGGAAGAGCGCCTCTTCCATCGCCGAATCGCCGCCGCCCACCACGGCAATCTCTTTGCCGCGGAAGAAGAAGCCGTCGCAGGTGGCGCAACTGGAGACGCCGTGACCGATCAGCGCCTGTTCGCTCGGCAGCCCCAGCCAGCGCGCGCTGGCCCCCGAGGCGACGATCAGCGTGCGTGTCAGAATCTCGCCGTCCGAGGTTTGCAGCCGGAAGGGATTCTCCTTCAGATCCACCGCAGCCAGAGGCGCAAGCTGGAAGGTGGCGCCGAAGCGGGCGGCCTGCTTCTTCATGTTTTCGATCAGTTCAGGGCCCTGGATGCCCTCCGGCCAGCCGGGAAAGTTCTCCACCAGCGTGGTCATCGAAAGCTGGCCGCCGGGCTCATGGCCTTCCAGAACCAGCGGGTTGAGGCCGGCGCGGGCGGAGTAGATGGCGGCAGTGAGTCCGGCGCAGCCGGAGCCGAGGATAACGGTGGAGCGAATCTCTGTCATAGGGTTCCCCGTGTTAATTTTAGCTCTTGCGAGAGGAGTTGCAGAGGGCACTCCTCTTCCTATGTTAGATGAGTATCCGTAAGATTTGACTCTGCTTGCGTCATAACACAACAAAAACTAATGAGAACCTCTTGTTACTTATAGATTTCTTGTCTTATCACTTTGCGCCGATGAATGAACTGTGGCCGCTATAGAGTTCGCACATCGATTGCATCAGAGAATTTTAAGGCGAGCCGGCAGTTTCAGCCTGGAGCGCATTCCATGTTCGACTCACGATTCGTCCTCTCGCAACGCACGGCAACCTGGCTTCACGTCCTCCTGATGACGCCGGCGGCGGCGCTGGCCGGCGGGCCGAAGCAGGTGGCCGGGGTGAGTTTCTTCAATCCGGCGGCAATGGGCCTGCCGATTCACTGGGCCAACGGGCAGGTGAACTACTACGTCGATCAGGGGCCGTTGAACAGCTCGGTCACCAACCAGCAGGCGAAGGCGATGGTGGACGCGGCGGTGGCGTTGTGGAGCGCGATTCCCACGGCCGGGGTGACGCTGACCGACAAGGGCGCGTTGAATGAGAACGTTAGCGGCGCGAATATCGTGGTGAGCGGTACAAACTTTACGGTGGCCAATGAGCAGACCAGCCAACTGGGCCAGATTACCCAGTCGGCCGACGTGACTCCCGGAGCCACAGGCAATCCGCTAGGCGTGATCTTCGACGCCGACGGCTCGGTGATCGACGCCCTTTTCGGCGCGGGAGTGAGCGAGCAGAACAGTTGCGAAAACAACGGCGTCTACGTGTGGCTGGACAACGTCAACCCGGTTGCGACGATTGCTCACGGTATCATCGTGCTGAACGGCCTGTGCGCCACCAGCGCCAGCCTGCTGGATATGATGAGCTTTGAGCTGGAGCGGGCCTTCGGGCAGATTCTTGGCCTCGATTCCGCGCAGGTGAACTCCGGCGCGCAGACCAACGGCGAGGCGGGCGGCACGCTGGGCTGGCCGGTGATGCAGCCGATCAGCGGCTTGTGCAGCTATACCGGCGGAGATTGCATTCCCAACCCTGCGGTTTTGCGCTGGGACGACATCGCCGCGCTGAACCGCATCTACCCCATCACCGCCGGCAACCTGGCCAGCTTTCCCGGCAAGCAAATTACCGCGGCTCACACGGTTTCCATCCAGGGAACGATCAATTTCAGAAACGGCACGGGGATGCAGGGCGTGAATGTGGTGGCGCGGCCGCTGGATGGGAACGGCAACCCGCTCTACCAATACACGGTCAGCTTTGTCTCCGGCGCCTCCTTCAACGGCAATCACGGGAATCCTGTGACCGGCTGGACAGATTTGAACGGCAACCTGCTGACGATGTGGGGATCGAATGAGGCGTCCTTGCAGGGCTTCTTTGACCTGAGCGGAATGCCGCTGCCGCCGGGGGTAACGACGGCCAACTATCAAGTGACCTTCGAGACGGTGAATCCGTTGTACATTCTGACCAACTCGGTCGGCCCCTACCTGGACGGCTCGCCGGAGCCTTCGGGCACGCTGGCGGCGATCTCGGTTTCTTCGATGGCTGCGGGCAGCGCGCAGACGCTCACTGTCAATGTTGCCGACTCGGCCGCGGGCGGTTCGGACGACGCTATCGGAACCGAAGCCGCACCGCGCAGCCTGGCGGCCAGCGGAATGTGGAGCGGCCGGCTGAGCCAAGTGGGCCAGACCGACTGGTTCAGCTTCCCGGTGCGCGGCGAACGCTCCTTCACCGTGGTGACCGAGGCGCTGGATGAGAGCGGCGCGCCCACGAACGCGAAGGCGATGCCGGCGCTGGGCGTCTGGGACGCATTCGACGCGTTGGGTACGGCAGCGTTGGGCTACGGCGCCGGGCTGAACGGCCTGGCTACCGGCGAAAGCTGGCTGCAGGTGAGCGCGTCGGCAGACGACGTGGTGCGCCTGGGCGTTGCCGATGAACGCGGCGACGGGCGGCCGGATTACGCCTACCAGGGCTGGGTGCTCTATGCCGACACGGTCTCTCCGCAGCGGCTGACGGCCGCGGGCGGGCCGATTGTGATTCACGGCATGGGCTTTCGCCCCACGGACACCGTGCAGGTGAATGGCCAGCAGGCCATAGTCACCAGCATCTCTCCCAACGAAATTACAGCCATCGCGCCAGCGGCCGGAAGCGGCATCACCGGCTCGGTGAACGTCGAGGTGGACGACCTGCCCATCTACGATGCGGCTACCGTCATCGCCGGCGGCGTCAGTTACGACGCGCGTACGAGTGACGCGCTCACCCTGGTGACCGCGCCGATGGGCACGGCGCCGATCGGCGTGCCGGAGCCGTTCTCGGTAATCGCGCTGGGCTCTGACCTGACTCCGGCAGGCGGAGTCTCGGTGATCTACACCGTGACCAGCGGAACGGCGACGCTGGGATGCGGCCAGAGCACTTGCACAGTAACAGCCACCGGCGACGGCCGCGCCACGATGAACGTGACAGCATCCGGCGCAACCTGGTCGACAGTGACGGCTGCGCTCCTCAATGGCTCCAGCCTGAAAACCGAATTCGTGGGCGGAACGCCGCCGACGCTGACCTCGCTCTCGCCGATGCTCGCGCTGGCCGCGGGAGCCACCGTTACCTGGACGGCACAGGCTCTGGCGCTGAAGATCGGCGTTGCATCGAGCGGCCAGACGGTGGCTTGGCAGACGAGCGGCAGCGGCATCACCATCCAGAGCGGTACAATCACCACCAATAGCAGCGGCGTCGCCGCCAAGGCGCTCACCGTGGGCCTGCTGACCGAGGGGGAAACGGCGACCGCAACGGCCTGCCTGAACGGAACCAGTCAGTGCATCACTTACACCGCCTTCGGCGCGCGGCCGGAGTACGCGACCCTCGAAGCCGTCTCCGGGAGCGTGCAGAGCCTGGCGGTCAGCGGGACCGCAAGTCAAGTGATTCTGCGCGTGCTGGACATGGACGGCAACCCGATGGCCGGCGGCGCGGTTACGCTCTATCAGGCAATTTATGCCTGGACGCCGCCCTGCGGCCTGCATGGCCCTTGCGTTATGGGCACGCTGCTGGCCACACAGGCCGCCACGGCCACCTCGGCTCTCGACGGCACTGTCACTTTCACTCCGGCGTCGCTGCCCGGCGTCGCCACCAACATGCTCGCCCTGGCCGTCACCGGCAATGCCGGCAGCGTGAACCTGGCTGTCGAGCAGCATCCATAGTCAATTGCACCATAACCCGGCAGCCTGTCACTTATCGTTCCCTCACGCATCTGATAAGAGAGAGGCGCACACCGTGGGCGAATTGACCAGACCGCTCGAACAACCGCTGGCTCGACATCCCCGCGTGGTGATCGTCGGCGGAGGCTTTGCCGGCCTTCACGCGGCCAAAGGACTGGCCCGTTTGCCGGTGGACATAACCGTGGTAGATCGGCGCAACCATTACACCTTCCAGCCGTTGCTTTACCAGGTGGCGCTGGCTGTGCTCTCGCCGGCCGACATCGCCCAGCCCATCCGCACCATCCTGCGCCGCCAGCAGAATACCCAGGTGCTGATGGACGAAGTGGTGGGCATCGACCCGGCGGCGCGGCGGGTGGCGCTGGTCAGTGGCGCACAACTCCCTTACGACTACCTGGTGCTGGCCACCGGGGCCACTCACTCCTACTTTGGCCGCGACGACTGGGCGCCGTTTGCGCCGGGACTCAAGACTATCGAGGACGCCACCGAGATTCGCCGCCGTGTGCTGCTGGCCTTCGAGTTGGCCGAGCGCCAGATGGTCGAGCACGGCTGGCACCCGCCGCTCAATTTCGTCGTCATCGGCGCCGGACCCACGGGCGTCGAGCTGGCCGGGGCCATCTCCGACATTGCTCAGCTATACATGCGCCATGACTTCCGGCACATCGATCCGGCCAAGGCGAGGGTTCTGTTGCTGGAGGGCTCGCCGCGCGTACTCGGAGCCTATCCGGAAGACCTCTCCGCAAAGGCCGAAGCCGCGCTGGGCAGGCTGGGCGTCGAGGTCCATACCCTTACCCACGTCACCGGGATCGGGCCGGGCTGGGTGGAGATGGCCGGCAAACGGATAGAAGCCGTTGTTACACTCTGGGCCGCCGGCGTTGAGGCTTCGCCGCTGGGCAGGCTGCTGGGCACGCCGCTCGACAGGCGCGGCTCGGTCCTGGTGGATGAGCGCCTCAATCCGCCGGGGTTGCCCGACGTCTTCGTGCTGGGCGACCTGGCCCACGTCGAGCAGGACGGCCATCAAGTTCCTGGCGTGGCCCAGCCTGCGATGCAAATGGGCGACCACGTCGCCAGGATGCTGGCCGCCGATCTGGCTGGCCGGCCACGCCCCGCATTCCGCTACTTCGACAAAGGCGACATGGCCACCATCGGGCGCATGGACGCCGTGGCCAAGGTCGAATGGCCCTTCAAGGCCCACATGAGCGGCTTTCCCGCTTGGGCCACCTGGCTCATCGTACACATCTTCTTCCTCATCGGCTTCCGCAACCGGCTCTCGGTCTTTGCCGCCTGGATCTGGACCTATTTCACCTTCACCCGCGGGGCGCGCCTCATCACCGGCGACCAGCGGCTGCCCGGCTGGCAAGACCAGATCGAAGCGGGACCAGGCGAGGTAGCGAAGAAGCTCAAGTCCAAAACAGTCTAGTAAACTGGAAGAGCGATGCTCGATCTGGGATTTGTTCGCGGAAATCTGGAACTCGTTGAAGAGAAACTGCGCGCGCGCGGGGCGGACCCGGCTGCGCTGCTGGGGGATTTTCTCACTTTCGACCAGGCCCGCCGCAAGGCGATCACAAACACTGAGAAGGCGAAGGCCCGCCTGAATCAGCTGAGCCAAGAGGTTGGTGCCCTTAAGAGGACTGGCCTGGACGCATCGTCCAAAATGGAGGATATCCGAAAAGTCAAGGAAGAGCTCGACGGAATGGGCATGGTCAGTCTCGCGCTCGAATTGGGATTTCGCGATTTGCTCGCCAGCATTCCTAACCTCACGCGCGATGAGGTCCCGGTTGGGCTTTCAGAGGCCGACAATCTCACAGTGAAGACCTGGGGCGAGAAACCGGCCTTCGATTTCGAGGCGAAGCCGCACTGGGAGCTGGGTAAGTCGCTGGGAATTCTCGACCTGGAGCGGGCAGCCAAGCTGAGTGGGGCGCGCTTTGCCGTCTACATGGGAGCAGGGGCGCGGCTGGAGCGGGCGCTGATCAGCTTCATGCTCGATATGCACACTGAGAAGCACGGCTACACCGAAGTCCTACCGCCCTTCCTAGTGAATTCAAAATCAATGTTTGGGACTGGACAATTACCTAAGTTCGAGGACGACCTGTTTAAGGTTGAAGGTTCTGGACTTGAACAGGACATCAGTCGTAACCTTTCCCCTGGAGAGTTTGTTTTCGTTCCAGGTCACGAGGGTATGTTCGTAGTTAAGCGGGTCATCGGTTCGGATGTTGAAGTTCAACTCTGTAAACCTAAGGAATCTACGTATCAGCTAACTGTGCCAAAGAGTACTCTCCTTTACCAACGGAAGTTATATTTGATCCCCACCGCCGAGGTTCCGGTTACGAACCTTTATCGCGATGAAATTCTGGACGAGGCGCGGCTGCCGATCTGCCTGACGGCTTACACACCCTGCTTCCGCGCCGAGGCCGGAGCGGCGGGCAAGGACACGCGCGGCATCATCCGCCAGCACCAGTTTCAAAAAGTCGAGATGGTCAAGTTCACCCGGCCTGAAGACTCCGACGCTGAGCACGAGAAACTGACTCGCAACGCTGAGGAGATTTTAGAGACGCTCGGCCTGCCCTATCGGCGCGTTCTGCTCTGCACCGGCGACACCGGCTTCTCCTCGGCCAAAACATTTGATCTGGAGGTTTGGCTTCCCGGCCAGCAGCTTTACCGGGAGATTTCTTCCTGCTCGAACTTCGAAAGCTTCCAGGCGCGGCGGGCCAACATCCGCTACCGCGCGGCGGGCGCCAAGGGCAAGCCCGAATTCGTGCACACATTGAACGGCAGCGGACTGGCCGTGGGACGCACCTGGCTGGCGATTGTCGAAAACTATCAGCAGGCCGACGGCTCGGTCCTGATTCCTGAGGCGCTGCGGCCCTACATGGGCGGGCTGGAGCGGATTACAAAGTCAGAGGTGCAATGAACAAGCTACTGAAGAGCTATTTCTACTGGACCTACCCGCGCGGCTGCTTCCACTACGACGTGATGGTGACGCTGATTCTTTTGTTCATCTTCGTCACGCCGCATCTGTGGAACTACGGCGACCGGCCGTCGAATGCCGCCGGCCCGCCGCATCCCATCCAGGTGATCGGTGACGGCGGCCGTGGGCTGATCATCACCGTGCAGGCCGCGGATGTGGATCTTGACCTGAATACCACGGCCTCGCCCCAGGCGGTGAAGAAGGCCCTGCACAGGGCCATTGAGCCGGTTACCGGCGACGCCGTCTTTGTCACGCGCTGGGAGACCGTGCAGGACGCCCAGGGCAATCTCTCCTGGAAGGTGTGGGCGCGACGGTAAAGGCAGCTGCTAGCCTCTAGCTAGAAGCTAGAGGCTAGCAGCTAGTAAACAAGATAAGGAAACCCATGCATCAAGGAAGAAAACTTGTTGTCGCCGCGTTGATGGCCGCGCTTCTGCTTGCGGCGCGCGCGGCCAGTGCCACTCCCGCCGAGGAAAAGGCAAAGGACGAAGTGCTGCGCCGGCTGGATGTTGCCGCGGTCAACTTCCACTCCACCTCCGCCGACTTCGAGTTCGACGCTGTTGAAACCGATCCGATCCCCGACAAGGACGTGCAGAAGGGCACGGTCTACTACGAGCGCAAGGGCAACTCCTTCCAGATGGCCGCGCATATCCACGAGCTGAACGGAAAAATTGCGTCGAAGGTATACTCCTACACGAGCGGAGTCTTCAATTTGTATGAAAAGCTGACCAATCAGGTAACCAGATTCAGCAAAGTAAGCCAATATGAGAGCTACCTGATGCTGGGCTTTGGCGCCAGCGGCAAGGATCTCGAGCAGAAGTGGGAGATCAAGTACCTGGGATCCGAAGTGATTGACGGCGTGAAGACCGAAAAGCTCGAAATGGTGGCCAAGGATGCGGCGGTGAGGAAAAACATTCCCAAGGTGACAATCTGGCTGGACACCGAGAGGGCGGTAAGCCTGAAACAGATTTTCGAAGAGGGTCCCGGCCAATACCGGGTCTGTTTCTACTTCAATTTCAAGACCAATCAACCGCTGCCCTATGACGCCTTCAAGCTCGATACCGACAAGCAGACCCAGTACGTGAACCGGTAGAGAGCCAAGAGCCAGTAAACGCACGATGCGATAAGCTGAAAATCAGGAGATCAAGCGCGAACCATGTCCACTTCCCCCTGCAAATACTCGACTCTTGCCGTTCATGCCGGGCAATACCCGGACCCGCTGACGGGTGCCGTGAATGTGCCTGTTTACCTTTCCTCGACCTTTGAGCTGACCGGCATCGACGTGAACCGCGGCTGGGACTACTCGCGCGCCGGCAACCCCACGCGCGACCGCCTGGAAGAGGCGCTGGCGGCGCTTGAGGGCGGCACGAGCGCCCATGCCTTTACCACCGGGATGGCGGCGATCTCGGCGCTGGTGGCGATGCTGCGCGCCGGCGACCACCTGATCTGTTCCAAGGATGTGTACGCCGGCACGGTGCGGCTCTTCAACCGGATCGTGTCGGGCTACGGCATCGAAATTCAGTACGTGGACACCAGCAACCTCGAAGCGGTTGCCGCGGCGATCCGGCCGAACACCAAGCTGATTCACATTGAGACGCCCAGCAATCCGCTGATGGTGCTGACCGACATTGCGGCAGTCAGCAAGATCGCCCACGCGCGCGGCATCGAGGTCAGCGTGGACAATACGTTTCTGTCGCCGGTGCTGCAAAGCCCGCTGGCGCTGGGCGCGGACATCGTGATGCACTCGACGACCAAGTACCTCAACGGCCACTCGGACGGGCTGGGCGGGGCGCTGATCGGCTCCACGCCGGAGCACAAGGAGCGGTTTCTGCTGGTGCAGAAGGCGGCCGGCGGCGTGATGTCGCCCTTCGAATGCTTCCTGGTGCTGCGCGGCATCAAGACGCTGCCGCTCAGGATCAAGCAGCACGAGGAGAATGGCCGCGCGGTGGCGGAGTTTCTCTCCACGCATCCCAAGGTGAGCAAGCTGGCCTATCCGGGATTGAAGAGCCATCCGCAGTACGATCTGGCCGTGAAGCAGCAAAAAGGATTTGGTTCGATGATGAGCTTCGAGGTCGCCTCGCGCGAGGCTGCGGGACGGTTCCTCGCCGCGATAAAGATCTTCTTGAGCGCGGAGTCGCTGGGCGGCGTCGAATCGCTGGCTTCGCACTCGGCCACGACCACGCACGGCTCGGTGAGCGAAGAGGTGCGCGCGTCGATGGGAATCACGCAGGGACGCATCCGGCTGTCGATCGGCATCGAAGACAAGGAAGACCTGATCGCCGACCTGGAGCAGGCGCTGGCGGCGGTGTAGGAGGCTCATGCCAGAATCGACGCTTCTACTCGGCATCGACACCTGCGGCCCCTCGGGTTCGGTGGCGCTGGGGCGCTGGGACGCCCAGGCAGTCGAGATTCTCGGCCAGATTGAGCTTGAAGGGCGCAGCTACTCCTCTACTTTGGTTGCGGCTGTCAGCGAGTTGCTCGGACGAACCAGTATGCAACTTGGTCTGCTCGATGCAATCGTGGCCGTCAGCGGTCCCGGCAGCTTTACCGGCGTGCGCGTGGGCTTGAGCGCCGTGAAGGGCTTCGCCGAGTCGGCGCGGATTCCGGTAATCGCCGTTTCGCGGCTGGAGGTGCTGGCGGCGAAGGCTGGCGTTCCGTCGGCGGCTCTTGATGCGCATCGCCACGAGGTCTTCTTGCGGCTGGGTTTGGCGGACGGCACATCTTCGCGAAGCGAAGGCTTTGGCCAGCAGGGAAGGGAACTGCTGGCCGGTTCCCACGAGCTATTAACTATCGATCCGCCGCCCCCCCGGATTGCCATCTGCGATGAGACCGCCGCCCTGCTGCTGGGCGCGGCTTGGCCGGACGCGGAGTTGATCCGAACCGCCGCGCCCACCGCCGCCGATGCTCTTCAGCTCTGCGCGCCGCGCGTCGCCGCCGGCGAGTTCGTCGATCTGGCGCTGCTGGACGGCCATTACCTGCGCCGCTCGGATGCGGAGATCTTTGGCGAGCCGGCTGCGGCGATGCCGCAACGCCCATGACTTCCCTTTCCCCTTCCGCTCTCATCCGCCCCATGACCCCTGCGGACCTCGACCGGGTGATGGAAATCGCCGAAAGCCTGAAAGAAGCGCCCCAATGGCCCCGCTCCGCCTACCTGGCCGCGCTGGATCCCGAGGCCGCGCCGCGCCGCATTGCGCTGGTGGTTGAGGAGCCAGCGGCGGGCATGGTGGCTGGCTTTGCCGTGGCCAGTCTGCTGCCGCCGGAGGCGGAGTTGGAGATCATCGCAGTTGCTCCCACGGCCCAGCGGCGGGGACTGGCCCGGCAGCTATTTTTTTCTCTGGCCACGGAACTGCGCACGGCAGAGGTTATTGGAGTTATGCTGGAGGTGCGCGCCACCAACCAGCCGGCGCTTGAGTTCTACCGGCGGTTGGGCTTTGTGGAAACCGGCCACAGGCCGCGCTACTACCATGATCCGGTTGAAGATGCGATCCTGATGTGCCTCCGGCTGTGAGTGCCCCGCGCCTCAGGCTGACCGAAGTCTGATTCCGCGCGTCTAACGGAACAGGTAGTGATTGCCGTCACGCAAGGTGGCTTTCCGCGCCGAATTCCACAGCCGGAGGTTACTTCCGGTTCTTTTTTGGCTTGCGGTTTGCACTGTGAAGGCGATATATGTAAGTGTTCCTTAATAAACGGAGGTGCCGGATGGATGAAGTACAGGATTCCACGCTGAGCGCAGAAATAGATCGCCTGCAAGCCGAACATCGTCATTACGCTCAGCGGCTGGAAGAGTTGCTGCAAAAGCCGTATCTCTCCACAGAGGAGCAGATCGAAGAAATCAAGCTCAAGAAGCTAAAGCTGCACGCCAAGGATCTGATCTTCTCCCTGGAGCGCAGAATGCCGGTCATTGCTTAGGCTTTTTCGACAACGTTGAACGCAGGCGATTTGTCCGAGCGCCAGCCCTGCGCGGCCTCCGGGTGGGGAGTGTGCCACCCGCGCCGCGCATTGCTATGTCTGCATACGCGCCAATTGGCCGTATAATCGTCTGGGACTATGGTTCGTGACGGGTACATTTACGGTGTGAGCTTGCTGGCAGCGGCGGTTGTGCTGGCGTGGGCCACGGGCAACTGGGCGTGGAGCATCGCGCCAGTGATTCTGGCGGCGTTTTTTCTCTGGTTCTTCCGCGATCCCGAGCGGACGATTCCCTCGGGGCTGGGGCTGATTGTCTCACCCGGAGATGGCCTGGTGACGGAAACGGCCGTCATTGCCACCCCCCAGGGGCCGCGGCAGCGGATCAGCATCTTCCTCAGCGTCTTCGATGTGCACGTGAACCGCTCGCCGATCGCCGGCGTCCTCGCCAGCGTGTGCTATCAGAAGGGCCAGTACCTGAATGCCATGAACCCGGCCTCGGCCGACCAGAACGAGCAGAACATCGTGACCGTGCGGGGCGATGGATACGAGGTCACCTTCAAGCAGATCGCAGGTCTGCTGGCCCGGCGCATCGTCTTCAACCTTAAGGAGGGCGGCTGGGTGGAGCGCGGCCAGCGGGTGGGCCTCATCAAGTTCGGCTCCCGCGTGAACGTGCTTTTGCCGGCAGAGGCGGAACTGCGCGTGAAGGTGGGCCAGCGCGTCAAAGGCGGCTCCAGCGTGCTGGCCGCCATGGCGGACACGGAGCTGGCGTCGTTTGTGTCAAGCGTGAAGAAGACCATGAGCGCCAGCGTGCAGCCCGGCGAGCCCCAAGGAGACCGCCAGTGAACCACACCGATGCCTCACTCGCCAGGGCCAGAGCACAGGCGCGGCTGCGCCGCGGAATGTTTCTGCTGCCTTCGCTGTTCACCGTGGGCAACATCGCCGCCGGCTACGTTTCCATCACCCAGACCATGGCGGCCCTCACCGGCATCGGCGACGTGCATCAGCACCTGGATTGGGCGGCCATCGCCATCCTGATCGCCATCCCCCTGGATTCGCTGGACGGCCGCATCGCGCGCATGACGAACACGTGCAGCGACTTTGGCAAGGAACTGGATTCGCTGGCCGACGCGATCACCTTCGGCGTTGCGCCCAGCCTGCTGGCGCTGATCTGGGGCTTTCACTTTTTGTCTGAAGCGATCAATCCGCAGATGCATGAGAATCTGCTTCACGCCGGAGCCTTCATCTGCTTCCTGTTTCTTATCGGCGGAGTCTCGCGGCTGGCGCGCTTCAATATCAGCCACGACGCCCAGCCTCGCAATCCAGGGCGGCCGGACCGGAAGTATTTTGTGGGCATGCCCATACCGGCGGCGGCCGGACTGCTGGCCGCCAGCGTTCATTTCTGCGGCGGCTATCCGGTGGAGTACTGGTGGGTCGCGCTGATCTGGCTGGCTCTGGTAGGCACGAGCGGCTTCCTGATGGTCAGCACCTGGCGATTCTGGTCCGGCAAGGAACTCAACTTCTCCCGCCGCCATCCCTACCAGATCCTGATTTTTATCTCGATTGTGCTCTTCCTGGTCCTCAAGTATTCCCAGGGGGTGCTGTTCATGCTGGCTCTGGTCTACATGTTCAGCGGCATCTGGGCGCGGGCGGCGTACTCGTGGTCGTGGCGGCGGCGCTGGCGGTCGACCGGCGAGATCGCCTCTCTGCCCAAACCCGCCGCAGTCGAACCGGAGCCACTGAAGCGGCCATAGTCTTTGCTATTGGACCCATCAAACCAAAGGAACGCCTGTGTATAAGATCGCCATTGCCGGAGCCTCAACCCTGGTGGGCAGGGAGTTGAAGGATGCGCTGTCGGAGTCGCCACTGGCGGCGGCCAACTTTGTATTGCTGGACGAGGAGCAGGCGCAGGGCCAGTTGGACCAGGTGGGCGACGAGATCACCTTCGTCCAGGCCATCGCTCCCGACGCCTTCGACCGTGTGGATTTCACCTTCTTCTGCGGGACGGAAGATCTGACCCGCAAGCATTGGCGCGCGGCGCTGCGCGCGGGTTCCACGGTTCTCGACCTGAGCGGCGCTCTCGACCAGGAGCCGGGTGTGCTGGTCCGCGCCCCCTGGCTCAGCTCCGAGGCGGTTGCCGCTGACCTGTTTACTCCCGCCGTAGTTCCGGCGAACCCCGCGGCGCTGGCTTTGGCGCTGCTGCTGGAACGGCTGCAACAGGCCGCCCCGGTGCGCACAGTCTTCGCCACGCTGCTGCTGCCGGCCAGCGAGTTTGGCCGCGCCGCGCTGGACGAGCTTCATCAGCAGACCGTGAGCCTGCTCAGCTTCCAGGGGATTCCGCGGGAGCTCTACGACACACAGGCGGCCTATAACCTGCTGGCCGGCCTGGGAGAAGCCGCTAAGGTCAGCCTGGGCGCGGTCGAGGCGCGGATTCGCCGCCAATACGCCGCACTCTCCCATGGGCGCTGGCCCGCGCTGGGGCTACAGATTGTGACGGCGCCGGTCTTTCACGGCCACACCTTCTCAATTGCCATCGAGCTGGAGCGGCCAGTTGAGATTGCCACCCTGGAAGAGGCTCTGAGCGGCGGCCACGTGGACCTGGTTCTCGAAGAGACCGATTCTCCCTCGAACCTGGCCGCCACCGGCCAGAACGACGTGCTGGTGCGCCTGCGGCCCGAACTGGACGCGCGCAACTCCACCCTGGTCTCGCGCCTGTGGCTGTGGGCCGCCTCGGACAACCTGCGCATACAGGCGCAGAATGCCGTCGAGTGCGCCCTGGACCTGCGCCGGCTCAGGCCGCTGGGGACGGTGCAGTAATACACGCCAATAGCCCCGGCCTTATGTTTTGGCCAGAAGGGTTGGTTGAATGCGCATGAAATCCGTTGGCGAGATTGGCCTGAAGATCACCTCCGCCCAGCGCGAGTACTTCCGCTACACCGGCGCCTCGGCGGAGTTGGAGCGGCGCTGGCTCGTCGCGGGCTGGCCTGGCGTGGGCGCGGCGTCAGAAGCAAGAGGAAGACCATGATAGTTCCAAAGATAAAGATCAGAGCAAATAAGGCCGATTGTGTAGAGCATGAGAACCATTCAAGCATCGAAGGCCCGGACGCACTTCTACAGCATTCTCGACGAAGTCGAGCGCGGAGAAACCATCTCCGTGACTCGTAACGGAAAGCCAATCGCTCGCATCATTCCGGAACCGAACATCGAAGTCAAGATAGATCCGGAACGGGTGAAGCAGGCGATAGAGAGCATACGCGCACTCCGTGAGCGAACCGGCAAGGTCTCGCTCGAAGAGATTCTCTCTGCCCGCGATCAGGGACGCCACTAATCATATTCGCCTTGGGCGTGTCGATTCCGGCCTCTTACGGCTTCGCGGCCAGCCTGGGCGGGTCGGTGATGTACTCGTCGCCAATGCGCGCCACCAGCAGGGCGCGGCGGTCGGTGAGCAGCTTCAGCCGGTTGGTCGCGTCGATGAACTCCTGCTTTTGCTGGGCGGTCAGCGGAGTCACCGGAATGCTCAGTTTGCTCAGCTCATCCAGCCGCACTTGCAGCCGGGGAATCTCACGGTCGATCAGGATGGGATGAATTACCGGCGATTTGGCGTGGCCCCGCGCCAGCTCATTAGGGGAAGAAATTCACGTGCGGCTGTTCGTCCTTATCGGGATTGCAGCCGCCGTTGAGCCAGCCATCCGTGCCTGCCTCTCGTCCAGTTCATTGCCTGCGCCAATCCTGACCTCTTCCATGCAACAAATGGAATGCAATCAGCATACAGGTTTACCGGGGAGGATAGTGAGGGAAAGCAGGTCGCGGGACCAACCAAATCCCGAAGGCTGTGAGTCGCATTGAGAGAACAGCGAGCATACGGGTTGCCGGAGCGTTCTGAAATCCTCTCCCGTTACGCATTACAATCAATCCAATGACCACCCACGCCCAGCAATTGCTTTCGATTCTCGCCCGCTTGAGCTTTCGCCTCGGCCAGTTCAAGCTCTCCTCCGGTGGCACGAGCGACTACTATGTTGACTGCCGGACCACCACCCTCCATGCCGAGGGTGGACGCCTCACCGGGCACGCCATCCTTGAGCTGTTGGAAGAGCACGGCATTGAGGTCGATGCCGTCGGCGGACTCACGCTGGGCGCGGACCCCATCGTCTGCAACGTGGCCACCGCCAGCGCCTGGCGCGCGCAATTAAAGCCGGGAGCGCCGCTGCTGCACGGCTTTTTGGTGCGCAAGGCGGAGAAGGCGCACGGCACCGGACGCCGCATTGAGGGCTTCAACAGTCCCGGCGCGCGCGTGGTCATTGTGGACGACGTCTGCACCACAGGCGCCTCCACCATCAACGCCATCGAGGCCGCACGCGAGGCCGGCTTGACGGTCGCCGCCGTGGTCTGCATCGTCGAGCGCGAGGAAGCCAATGGACGGCCCGCCGTCGAAGCCGCCGCGCAAGCCGGGGTCCCCAGCGACAGGTCTTCGTCGTTGGGGTGGAAGGGCGTGCCCTTCCTCAGCCTTTTTACAGCAGAGCAAGTCCGCGCCGAGCATATAAAGCAGCTATCAGCCGCTCGCTCCTAGCCGCAACTCCGCGCAATCGCAAACAGGGCCGATCCGCACCACGGACCGGCCCTGTTTTTGTTCAGGAAGCATCAATGCTTGAAACTCTCTAGAACCCCTACCGAATAGCTGCCGTCTGCGTCGGCACATCGCCCGCATTCTCATTCGACAGCAGCCGCACCTCCACGCGCCGATTCTGCTTGCGTCCTTCGGCGGTGGTGTTCGGAGCTACTTCCTTATCCTTGCCGATGCCGATCAGGTAGAACCGGTGAGCGGGAATCTCGTACTTTGCCGCAAGATACTGCACCACCGCATCGGCGCGCCGCTGGCTCAGCTCATAGTTGTACTGCGCCGGACCGGTCGCGTCGGTTCCGCCCGTCACTTCCAGGATGAAGCCCTTGGCCGAGGCGATCTGATCGGCAAAGCCGTCCAGTTCCATGCGGTCAGCCTTGGTCAGCACAGCCTTGTCGAAGCCGAAGGTCACCGCGACATTGCCGATCGGCTTGTAATCGTCCAGCCCCTTCACTACGCTCTCCAGCGAGTCGGCGCGATGCACCGCCAAGCCGGCCGCGGTGTCGGCATCGCCGGCAGCCTTGCTTGCACCTTGCGCATTCTGATTGGCCGTGTCGGCCGCGCCCTGCGCCTGATGAATCCCCGCCTGCGCCCGGTCGTCCACATCGTGCATCTGCCGGTTGTTGGCCGCTGTTTTGCTGTCCAATTGATTGGCCTGATCCACCAGAGGCGCCGTCTGGTTGCGTACATAATTCTTGGTTGCGCACCCCGTCGCGCCCACCACGGCCAACCCCGCCGCCAAACTCAACACTCCAAACCGATATGCGTTCATTTTTTGATCCTTTCTCCTGCCTCGCTTCATGCCGTGCGGCAAATCCGCCGGCCAAGCTGGCTTTTCCCTGTCGCCTTGTGTAGTGCATTCGCGGGGCCAAACGCCCATACCCCTTCAATGCTCTGAAAACAAGCGCCTTGCGGCCCAGCCTCCGGCAGCTTCCGCGGCCGCCGGCCGTGTACTTTTTACGCGAACCGGTAAAGAATGCGTTACGGTCTATCCTAGAAACTGGCCTCGCGCCCGCCATGGACCTCTACGAGAAAATCCGCATACTGCCCACGCAGCCCGGCGTCTACCTCTACAAGAACACCGAGGGCGTGGTGATCTACGTGGGCAAAGCCAAGAACCTGCGCGCGCGCGTTCGCTCTTACCTGCTGGAGTCGTCGCAGGCTGACGCCAAGACCGGCTCGCTGATGCGCGAGGCCGTTGATCTGGAATACATTCTGGTCGGCAACGAGTCCGAGGCGCTGGCCCTCGAGACCAACCTGATCAAGCAGCGCAAGCCGCGCTTCAACATTCTGCTCAAGGACGACAAGAGCTATCCCTACATCAAGCTGACCATGCGCGACCGCTTCCCCAAGGTCTTCGTGACGCGGCGTCTGCTGAAGGACGGCGCGACCTACTACGGCCCTTACTTTCCCAGCAGCCTGGCCTGGCGGGTCGTCGAGCTGATCCATCGCAGCTTTCTCATTCCCAGTTGCAAGGTCGATCTCTCCCGCTACCACCAGCGCGCCTGCCTGCAGTACTACATTCATCGCTGCCTCGGCCCGTGCGTCGAGGAGCTGACCACGCCTGAGACGTACGCCAGTGCAGTGCGCGACGCCGCTCTGCTGCTGGAAGGCCGCCACGCCGAGCTGGAACGGACGCTCACCGCGCGCATGATGGAGGCGGCGCAGGCCGAGCGCTTCGAGGCCGCCGCCAAGTTGCGCGACCAGCTCTCCACCGTTCACCAGCTCCAGGAAAAGCAGCGCGCCGCCACCGCCGGGCAGGACGACGACGCCGACGTCTTCGGCTATCACTTTGAGGACGGCTCGCTGGCCGTCAACCTCTTCCACGTCCGTGCCGGCAAGATCGTCGACCGCCGCGAGTTTTTCTGGGAGGATTTGCCGGAGTTGCTGGAAGCCGCCGCGCCGGAAGAATCCCACCCGCCACAAACGATGAGG
>PMTP01000105.1 GCA_003167305.1 Acidobacteriaceae bacterium | reverse complement strand
GCAAGGGCGACTCTCTGATCAGCTTCTGCTGCCGTCTGGATTCGACTCTGGCGCGGGCCAGTGATGTGGCTCTGGATTGCGGCGTGGAGCGCGAGGCCTGCGGGCTGAATCTGGCTCCGACTGCCTCGACCACTTCCATGCTGGCGCTGGGCGACGCGCTGGCCATCGCGGTGAGCCTGCGCAAGGGCTTCCGCGCGGAGGATTTTGCCGAGCTGCATCCCGGCGGCAAGCTGGGCAAGCGGCTGGCCAAGGTGCGCGACCTGATGCACGCGGGCGATGCTGTGCCGGTAGTCAGCCCTACGACGCCGATGACCGACGTGATCTACGAGATGTCGTCGAAGAAACTGGGCTTGACTACCGTGCAGGATGAGGGCAGTCTGCGCGGCGTCATCAGCGACGGCGATCTGCGGCGGCTACTGGAGCGCGAGGGCGGCGCGGCGCTCAGCCGCACGGCCGGCGAAGCGATGAACGCCCATCCCCGCACCATCGCCGCCGAGGAGCTGGCCGCCACGGCGCTGGCGATCCTGGAAGAGCGGAAGATTACCTCGCTGGTGGTGGTGGACGCTGCGGGAACCGTCGAAGGTGTGCTGCATCTGCACGATCTGTGGGGCGTGGAGCTGATCTAGAAGCAGTGAACAGGGAATTGAAGGCCTACCGCGCGTCTACAATCAACAGAGATGGCCGACACGCTTTATCTGAGTCTGTGGTACCCCAATCTGCGCCTTGCCGAGCTTCCCGGCAAGCTGACGGCTGTGCTGAGCGCCTTTGCCGCGTATGGCGGCGAGGCGCGGGTCTATTCGGCGACAGTGTGGCCGATCAATTGGAATGAGCCGCCGGTCTTTCAGCAGGTCTATGGCCGGAGAATCGGAGCGGGTAGCGAGGGAACCGGCAAATTGGGCGCGGAGCCGGGCTTTGCCGTCGAAGAGGCGCTGGAAATGCTCCACGACGACTTCGCCTATGAGTTTCAGATTGGCTGGAGCCTTTGGGAGCTGGAGACGGACGCCAGCCTCGACGCGCGCTGGGCGCGGGAGCCGCGGCTGGTGCGGGTTGTGGGCTTTGGGCCGCTCTTTGACGAGGGAGCCTACGAGGCCGATGGTCACATCCGCGTGGACTTCGGCTCGGATGCGCCCTTCCTGGAAGAAGATTTGGAGCTGGACTCGGTTGCAGCGCGGCACGTGGAAGAGAATGTGCGCCAACTGGTGGAGTTGACCGCGGCCGTCGAGAAGGCTTCGGGAGCGACGGCGCGCCTGTTGTGGAGCGAGCTGGGCGAGAGCCTTGCGCAGCGGCTGGCGGCACGGTTACGGGGGGCGAACTGACCGTGCGACTGACCATTGAGCGATTGCGGACGCTGGTGCTGGGGGCGGGAGTTCTGCTGGTGGCGACGCTGGTGGTCTTTCTGGCGGTGGGCAAGTGGAAGAATCCTTTCAATCGCCGCGATCTGCCCCAGAGGCTGGGGGTTGAAATTCAGTCGGATTCCGGAGGCGTCACCTATACGCAGGCCCACGGCGGACGCACGCTCTTCAAGATTCACGCGTCGAAGGTGGTGCAGCTCAAGCAGGGCAACGCTGTATTGCAAGATGTGAAGATCGACTTCTATGGGGCCGACGGAACCCCCGTGGACCGCATCGAAGGCGGCGAGTTCGAGTACGACAAGAAAGCGGGTACGGCCATCGCCGCCGGACAGGTGGAGATTACGCTGATGCGCCCCGGCGTGGCCCCGGCCATTGCGCCCAAGGCGACTCCTGGGCAGGCGGTGAAGGACAAGCCGAAGAGCGCTCCAGCGGCCTCGATGGCCGAGGCTGCCGCGCGCGGCGAGATCCACGTGAAGACCAGCGGGCTGACGCTCACCTTCCACCAGAAGAGCGGAATTGCGACGACCAGCCAGCACGTGGATTTTTCCATGGTGCAGGGGGCGGGCAGCTCGATGGGCGCTTTGTACGACTCGCAGAATGGCCTGTTGGTGCTGGACCGGGCGGTGGAGTTGACCACGCAGCGCGGCGCGGAGACGGTTCAGATTCACGCGCAGCACGCGGAGTTCGAGCGCGGAAGCCAACTCTGCCGCATGAGAGCGGCCACGGCTGACTATCAGGGTGGGGAAGCGACGGCCGGCGATGCGAAGATCCTCTTCCGCGAGGATGGATCGGCAGTCAGGTTGGACGCGATGAATGGCTTTACGTTGACCACCGCGACCGGCGGCCATCTGACGGCGCCCACCGGGCAGATGGATTTTGATGAGCACAACCAGCCTCGCCACGGTCGCCTGGAGGGCGGAGTGACGATGGACTCGACGAGTGATTCTGAAAACGGCGACTGGCATCGGCAGTTGCGCGGTTCCGCGCCGCAGGCGGAGCTGGAATTCACCGCGCAGGGTAAATTGCGCCGCGCGCATCTGGAGTTGAACGTGGCCATGGACAGCGAGGAGCATACTGAGCAGGCCGGCCAACCGCAGCGGATGAGCCGCCACTGGCGTTCGCCCATGGCGGACATTGAGTTTCGCGATTCCGGCCATGGACAGCTTGAGCCTGCTACGGTCCACGGAACGGACGGCGTGGTGATTACGGGCGAGAGCCAGCGCGGCAATGCAGCGGCTGCGCCCTTCCGGCTTTCAGCCGATGAGGTGACGGGCGCGTTTGGTCCGGCTTCCGTGCTGACCGCGATGTACGGCATAGGCCATGCGAGCATCGAGGAGACCGCCGCGACGGGAGCACGGCAGACGACGGCAGGAGACAGGCTAGAAGCACATTTCGCGGCTCCGGCAAAGTCAGGCGCAAAGTCCGGGCAGGGCGGCGAGGCGCAGATTCAATCGGCTACAGTCGAGGGCCATGTGGTGCTGACGCAAACACCTGCGGGCAAGCCGGGAACGCCTCCGCCGGCCACGCTACGGGCTACCTCAGGCCGCGCCGACTATGCGGGAGTGGGCGAGTGGCTGCATCTGACCGTGAATCCGCGCGTTGAAGACGGTGCAATGCAGCTAACCGCGGACAAGGTGGACGTTTCGCGCGCCTCGGGCGATGCTTTTGCGCACGGCAATGTAAAGGCGAGCTGGATCAACGTAAGCACAGCAAGCAACGGAGAGCCGGGAACGCCCGCGGGCGGCGTGGCTCTGGGCGGGCAAGGACCGGCGCATATCGTCTCCGCCGAGGCGCAGTTGCATCAGGCGACCAATGAGGCCACCTTCCGCGGCCAGGCACGGCTCTGGCAGCAGGCCAACTCCGTGGCCGCGCCGGTGATAGTGCTGGACCGGTCGCGACAGACGCTGGTAGCGCGTACAATGGATGCGGCTGAGCCGGTGCGGGCTGTGCTGCTGAGCGCGGCTGAATCCGTTTCCGGCTCGGCGCCGGGCAAAGACGCAGGCAAGGCCAATCAGCCTTCCGTGATCAGGGTGCGCGGGGGCGATCTGAAGTACTCCGACGCCGAGCGCAAGGCGGTGATGCGCGCGGGCGTTCTGGGCAAAGTGGCGGCTGAAACCGGAACAGCAACCTCGTCGTCTGATGAAATAGAGGTCGTGTTGCGACCGGCGGCCAAAACTGCGAGTAAGGACGGCGGACAGGCGCAGGTGGACCATATGACAGCCCGCGGCCAGGTGGTGTTGATCTCTCAAGGCAGGCGTGGAACTGGCGAGCAGTTGGTCTACACCGGCGCGACGAATGAATACGTCCTGACCGGAACCGCGTCCACGCCGCCCAGGATGACCGATCCGGCGCGGGGTACTGTGGCCGGCGAGGCTTTGATCTTCCATGGCCGCGATGATAGCGTCAGTGTCGAGGGTGGCGGTAAGAAAACGGTTACTGAAACGACAGCGCCGAAGTGAGGGGCCATCTTTTCTTGAAGAGATGGGCCCTGAATCGACAGGCGGGGTAATGACTACGCCGGTCGAGAGATTCTAATGTTCAACGCACGTGCAAAAGCTGCACAGAGGAGTGATCGAAATGCATTCATTTTTTTCAAGCAGACGGCGCTGTTTCCTGGCGTTGTTTTCAATTTTGGCGGGCTTTACGCTTGCCGTTTCCGCGCAGGCACCGTCCGCGCCGTCCGCTGCTGCAACGCACAGTCCCGATGCTACGGCGGATCTAAACACATTGGCTCATCGAATCCTCAATACAGGGATCAAGACGAGCGGCCTGAAAACCGAGGGTCTCAAGCCCTGGCACATGAAGGTTGACCTTCAGTTTACGCAGCCGGGTAAGTCGAAGCCGGATAGCGCATCGCTGGAGGTGTGGTCGATGGGGCCATACCAGTGGAAGCGCGTCTATATAGGCAAGGATCGGCGGTACTACGGCTCGGAGTGGAGCGTCTCACGCTTTGAACAGTATCGCACCAAGCCCGACGACGGCGGCTTTGATCCATCAAACCTTAGCCCCAACACGGCGCGTCCGGTCATCGACCCGCTTTATCTGGCGGGCAACATTAAGCCCGACTATGAGATGACGATCAAAAGCGCCACCCAGGATGGGGTGGTGCTGAAATGCGTACTGGTGGCCAATCCTTCCGATTACGATGTCGACCAGACCAACCAGGATTATCTGCTTCCGACAGCGTGTTTCGACAATGATCTGCATCTGCGGGCGGTTTCGGCCTCCGCTACCGTTGTGAAGTATGACGACGTTCAGCCCTTTCAGAATCGTTCTGTTGCCCGGGATGTGAAGGTTCTTGTCAAGGGCGCGCAGGTTGCGGAGATGAAGGTGAGCTTGCTGGAGGAGTGGACGGGCGCCGATGCCGCGCAGTTGAAGCCCGGCAAAGGCACTGTCTCAGAGCCGTACCGGATTGAGCCGGGAATGCCTCAACCGGAATCTATCCATGAAGAGGGATTCCCGCCTCCGACCAGGAATGGGGGTCAATTTGGCGCAGGCAGCTTGTACTATAGCGGCATGATCAAGGTTCCCATCGTGATCAAAAAGGACGGCAGCGTGAAGGTGGATACGAAGGGGATTATTTCGCCGGACCAGCCAGTGAAAGATGCCGCGGAACTCGCAATCAACCACTGGAAATACAAGCCGTACCTTGTGGACGGCCAGCCGGTCGAGGTAGGCTTCACGGTGCATTACAACCTGGACAAGCCGTTTGTCCCTTCCTACAACACTCCGAAGGCCAAGCCGGCTGCTGCCGCGCCAAAGCATTAATCCCTGTTCTTGCGAGGAAGCCGTGAGAGCGGCTTCCTCGCAGACAGTTCTTCTATCCACAAAGATATCTTCGTTCGAGACTGCGNNTGATCGCCGAGGGAATCGGCAAGAGCTACAAGGGACGGCAGGTGGTCCGCGGAGTAGACCTGAAGATCTCGCGCGGCGAGGTGGTGGGCCTGCTGGGGCCGAACGGCGCCGGCAAGACCACGATCTTTTATATCATCGTGGGACTGGTGCAGCCGGAGACCGGNNTTCGGCATCAGCTACCTGCCCCAGGAGCCTTCGGTCTTTCGCAAGCTGACCGTCGAGGAGAACATTCAGGCGGTGCTGGAGGCGCAACCGTTGGGCAGCCGGGAGCGGCGGACGCGGACCGAGAGGCTGATCCACCAGTTGAATCTGGGCCACATTCGCACCACACGGGGCTACGCGCTTTCAGGCGGCGAGCGGCGCCGGGTGGAGATTGCGCGTTCGCTTTGCATCCGGCCCAACTTCATCCTGCTCGACGAGCCGTTCAGCGGCATCGACCCCATCGCCGTGCTGGAGCTGCAAAAGATCATCTTCGATTTGAAGGCCGGCGGCATCGGCGTGCTGATCACCGACCACAATGTGCGCGAGACCTTGAGCGTAACCGACCGTGCCTATATCATCGCCGAAGGGAGGATTTTCCGCGCCGGCACGCCGCACGAGCTGGGCAACGACGTTGAGGTGCGGCGGGTTTATCTGGGCGAGGGGTTCAAGCTGGGTTGAAGAGAGCAGCCGCGGGGCAAGGGCTGAAGCGCGGTTGCCGGCAATTCGGTGTTAGTCAGTGCCCCTGCGTGACAAAGATTCGCTACAATTCCATACTATGACACCCGGATTCAGTGCCGCCCAATCCGGAACGGCTGGCATGGCTTGCGGCATTTTGACCTTTAGCTTTTTTCTCACCCCAGTACACTAACGGTGAGTCGAATCGGGAATGGATCCCTCTTATGGCGCTTCTTCAACCCAAATTGAGCCTGAAGGTCGCACAACGCCAGATCCTGACTCCGGGTCTGATGCAGATGGTGAGCGTTCTTGCGCTCAACAAGCTCGAACTCAAGGAGATGATCGATGCCGAGATGGTGGAGAATCCCGTCCTGGAGGAGATTGACGAGACGGTTCCGATGCTGGATGAGGTTGCGGGCCGGGAGGTACGCCTGGAACGCGGGGCTGAGGAGCGCGTCACCGAAGAGCCTGCGGCCCCGCCCAAGGACTCCTTCAATGAGGTCGACTTCGGATCGTACTTTCAGGATTACCTTGACCCCGGCTATCGCACACAGCAGGAGTTTGAAGAGAGCGAAAAGCCCTCGTTTGAGAACTTTCTCTCCCAGCCTACAACTCTGGCCGATCACTTGGCGTGGCAGTTGGGAGCTATGACCCTGGAGCCCAGCCTGCACGAGGCGGTGGAGTTCATCATTGGCAATCTGGACGAGGATGGCTACATGGCCGGCAGCGAAGCAGAACTGGCGGCGGCCTTTGGTAACGCTGAGGGGGAACCGGAAAAGAAAGCGGCGCTTGAGCTGCTGCGGCGCGGCATCGACCTCGTGCAGCAGCTTGACCCGGCCGGCGTGGGAGCCCGCGACCTGCGCGAATGCCTGCTGATTCAGATTGCCGCCCAGCAGCATGAGTTTGCCCTGTTGTTTGCCCGGCACACGGCCGAGCCGGCCGAGCCGGAGGAGAATCCTAATCGCAGCTTTCGTGCCGACGCCGAGGCCCAGCTTGAGGAGCGGCGGCGCAGCATGGAAGTGGCGGCGCTGATTGTGGACCGGCACCTCCATCTGCTGCAGAAGCGGGACGTGAAGGATCTAGCGCGTGCGGCGCAGATTACTCCAGCCGAGGCGCACATCGGGATTGAATATATCCGCACCCTTGATCCAAGGCCCGGCCGCCAGTACAACCGGGAACAATCGCGTCTGATCGAGCCGGATGTGGTCTTCATCAAGCGCGGAGCCGAGTGGGTGGTCTCCATGAACGAGGAGGACATGCCCAGTCTGCGGCTCAGCCGCCGCTACCGGCAGATGCTCACCGCCGAAGGCACCGACAAAGAGGTGAAGGATTACGTGAAGGAGCGCTTCCGCTCGGCGCTGCAACTGATGCGCAACATCGCCCAGCGGAAGAGCACGATCCTGCGGACCTGCGAAGTGATTGTCCGCCGCCAGCAGGATTTTCTCGAGTCGGGCATCGANNCCCTCGACGGTGAGCCGCGCGGTGGCCAACAAGTACGCGCATACGCCGCAAGGGGTTATCGAGCTGCGCTTCTTCTTCTCCGAGGGGTCGAACGGGCCGGAGGGCGCCGACACGCCGCTGCTGGTGCTCAAGCGCAAGGTCCGCAAGCTGATCGAGGACGAGGATGCGCGCCATCCGTTGACCGACGACCTGCTGGCCGCCATGCTCCAGTCCCTGGGCATTCAGCTGACCCGCCGCACCGTAGCCAAGTATCGCGAGGACATGAATATACCCAGCACCCACCAGCGCCGCCGCCGGGAGGGGTGACGTCAGTTCTCAGTTCTCAGTTCTCAGTTGAATTCTTCGCGGGTTTGGCGGATTGTCAAGCACTTTCTCATTGATTTCAATCTGATGTTGGAAGGCAATTCAGTTTAATTGCTGAGAACTGAGAACTGACAACTGGAAACTGATCGTATAGAATCCGAAGTTCTCCAGTCTTTTCATTGGCTGCGAGAAGATCAAGAAGCGGAGGCTGACCATGGAAGTGGAGTACACCGCCAGGCAAGTAAAGATCTCCAAGGCGCTGCGTGCGCAGGCCGATGAGGGGATGGAACGGATTGCCCGCATTCTGGGCAAGAGCGCGCGCGCCAGCGTTACGTTCAGCGCGCTGAAGCGTCTGCAGGTAGCCGAGGTGACGATCCAGGCCCGGCTGCAGACCATTGTGGCCTCGGGCGAGGCCGACACGCTGGAGTCGGCGCTGCGCCAGGCCCTAGAACACGCCGAAAGCCAGGCGCGCCGTCACCGCGACCGGCGGATCGAGAGCAAGCGGCTGCCTACGGAAGAGAAGGTGCTTACCGCGCCTCCGGTCTCCCGGCCCAAAGCTCGCGCCGCCCAGCCGGAAGCGGAGGCTGCGGAGGCCAAACCTGCTCGCGCCCGCAAGAAGGCCAGCACAGTGATCGCCGTACACTCCTTCCCGGCGGGCAAGACGGTCGTCGAACCGCACATCGTCTCCGCCAGCGAGGCCATTGCCTTGAAGCCCATGACCATCGAGGAGGCGGTCAAAGAAGCCGAGTTCCGCGACCGCGACCTGCTGATCTTCCGCAATCTTAAAGGAGAACAGTATGTGCTCCATCGCCGCCGCGACGGCCAGATGGAGCTGGTGGAGCTTCCCTAGAGATACGCACGTTTGAATCTTGCGGAAAACTCGGACTCCGCCCGGCAGCGGCTGGCAGAGGATGTGCTCGCCAACCTTTCTGAGGCTGTGGTTGTCGAGCGCGGCAGCTAGGCAGTAGGAAGGTTGCGCCCGAGGCGTGAATCGGGCATTGCCGCTTTTCCACAGGCAGACAAAATTGACCTCAAATTTTCGGTTTTCAGTGTACGATGTGGCCATGGCTTCTTCTTCACAGCCCGCGACTCAAATTGCCTCGACGCGTACGGAGGCCAAGCCGGGCAAGGAGCTGGTCATTGTCACGGGAATCTCCGGCTCCGGCAAGGCCTCGGCGCTCAAGGCCTTTGAAGATCTGGGCTTTCACTGCGTGGACAATCTGCCCCTGGAGCTGCTGCCGGATTTTGCCACTCTGGTGGAACAATCAGCAGAGGTGGAACGGGCGGTGATCGTGGTCGATGTCCGCGAGGGCCAGACTCTGGACCGCCTCCCGGAGATTCTCAAAGGCGTGAAAAAACTTCTGCGCACGCGCGTGGTCTTTCTGGACGCGCAGGACGCGGTGCTGGTGCGGCGCTACTCCGAGACCCGGCGGCCGCATCCGCTGGGCCGGCAGGAGACGGTCTCGCGCTCCATCGTCGAGGAACGGCAATTGCTGGACCCCATCCGCAACGTCGCCGACACGCTGATCGACACCTCTAACTTCAACGTGCACGAGCTGCGCGCCCACATTCAGGACCGGTTTGGCCAGGAAGAGGAGACCAAGCGCCTGCTGGTTTCGTGTCTTAGTTTTGGCTTCAAGAACGGCGTTCCGCTGGACGCGGATATGGTCTTCGATGTGCGCTTCCTGCCCAACCCTCACTTTGTGCCGGAGTTTCGCAAGCTCACCGGCCTCGACCCCAATGTGGCCGCCTATGTACGCGAGTTTCCGCAGACCAGGGAGTTTTTGACCAAGGTCACGGACCTGTTGCTTTATCTCCTGCCGCATTATGTGGAGGAAGGCAAGAGCTACCTGACCGTGGCCTTCGGCTGCACCGGCGGCCAGCACCGCAGCGTAATGATGGTCGAGGAGATCACCGCGGAGCTGAAGCGTGCCGGCTATCAGGTGAAGGCGCTGCACCGGGATACGCCGCGGTGAGCGACAATCTCATTCTGATTACGCTGCTGGTCAAGCTGGGCGTGGTGGCTGCGGTGGCCAGCGTGCTGGCGCGGGTCACCACCTTCCGGCGGCTCTTCTTTGCCGAGCAGCGCCGGCCCCGGCAGACCCTGGCGCTGCTGGCGTTCTTTCTGGTTCCGCTGACACTGGGCGTGTGGATTCGCATCGCGGTGCCCAACTTCCTGGCGGCCGACATCTCCTTCGAGACGGTCATCCTGCTGGGCCTGCTATTGGGGCCGGAGTGGGCGATGCTGGGCGGGCTGGCTCTCTCGGCGCCGGCCGTCTATCACCACGAGTATCTGGCCTTGCCTTTCAATGCGGCGTTGGGCCTGGCCGCGGGAGTGCTGGGCCGCTTTGTCGAGAAGGAGGAGATCTGGTCGTTCACGCCCTTCATCGACCTGAGCCTTTATCGCTGGGTGCGCCGCAACCTGCGCCAGCCGCGCATCGACCGCCAGTTCCTCATGCTCTTTCTCATCGTGGCGGCAGAGGCCTGCCGGGACTGGATCGCCCACGCCTATCCGCACCGGCTCTTTGCGCTCGTTGCCAGCCAGTTCTGGGTACAAGCTTTGGTGGGTTTGTGCGCGCCCATCAACGTGGGCATTGCGCTGAAGGTGTGGAATACGCTGCGCATCGAGATGAAGCTCGAAGAGCAGAAGCGCCTGCTGCTCGAAGCCCGGCTCGACGCCCTGCAACGCCAGATCAATCCGCACTTTCTCTTCAACACGCTTAACTCCATCGCCTCGCTGGTGCGCGTGAAGCCGGAGCTGGCCAGGGAGATGATCGTGAAGCTGGGTAACATTCTGCGCTCGCTGCTCAAGGAGCACGACAGTTACGTGCCGCTGAGCGAGGAGCTCAAGTTTACCGACGACTATCTCGACATCGAGGTGGTGCGCTTCGGCGCCGACAAGTTGCGCGTGGAAAAGGAGATCGATCAGCGGACGCTGGGGGTTCTGGTGCCCAGCATTCTCCTCCAGCCGCTCATCGAAAACAGCATCAAGCACGGGCTGGAGCCGCGCCTGAATGGAGGAACGGTCACACTGCGCAGCCGGCTCGATGGCGACCGTGTGCGCATCGAAGTGGCCGATGACGGAGTGGGCATGGGCAACCGGCCGGCCTCGGCGCTCCGCCGCACGGGCGCGGGCATCGGCATGAAGAACGTGCAGGAGCGGCTCGAAGTCCTCTACGGAAACCAGGCCAAGTTCAGTGTGGTCAGCAATCCGGGGCGCGGCACGCTGGTCTCGATAGAGATTCCGTCCAACCTGCCGGTGGCGTCTTAAGCGGGACTCTTACTGGAAGGTGCTGCGTGCCGGCTTCCGATACGCGCGACAAGCCACTGTTCGTATTCCTCTTTGACGGACAACCCTGGTTTTCTGGTCGCTCTGTTGGGCTGGGCAAGGTGGCGAATCCACGCCTCGTGGTCTTCCGCGGTGGCTTCCTCAATGGCGACATCAACCGGGATCGCATTGACCGCGGCGGTGACCGGAACCTTCTTCTTCACATCCTTCTTCTGTGCGTTCCCGCTGAAAAGCCAGTCACGTTCAAAGGGCGCCATCGCGGGAATGCAGTAACGAATCAATCCGAAGAATGGAATATAGTGACGTCCGACAGTAAGGCCGACGACAACTGTCAGACAGGCCAGATGGGTAATAATTGTCGAAAATATGGGCAGAGAGAAGCCCGTCTCGTGTTCTGCCGTGATCACAAGCCACGCGAGAAAGAGGTGATACGAGATAAGAATGTAAGCGTAGGTTGCCCATGCGCCCTCAAACAAATATCGAGCCATTACAAATCCGATCACGCTGCAGACAATGAATGCGGCTCCATTCTTGCTGGCCAATAAACCCATAACTTCCTCCGATTTCCTATTTCACACCGGTTCTAAGTTGTGATCATGGGAATCGAATCGATGATCCCATCTTCTTATTAGCCTGTCAATCGGAATCTGGATTTGGAAATTGCCTGACTGTTCAAGCAACGGATGGATTCAACTTTTTCCAGCGCGATGCACAGCCTCGCGCGGTATCCTCGAAGCATGGTGCGCTTCACGGTGCTGGCGTCGGGGTCGAAGGGGAACGCTACGGTTCTCTCCGGCGGGCGGACGCGGATTCTTGTGGACTGCGGGCTGAGCTGCAGGGAGCTTTTCCGGCGGATGCGGCAGATGGGCGAGGAGCCGGAGACGCTGGACGCCATCCTCATCACCCACGAGCACTCCGACCACGTGGGCGGGGTCGCCGTGACGGCGCGCAAGCTGGGTATTCCGGTTTACTTTACCGAGGGCACGCACCGCGCCTGGATGCGCTGGATTTCGCCGCGTAAAAATTTGACCTACGCCCAGTGGCTGGAGCAGATTCGCAAGCAAGCCGCCGAGCGCCAGGCCGAGGTCCCCAGCGACGGGTCTATGTCGCTGGGGTGGCAGGCGGAGGCCGATGTTGCCGCCGAAGTAGGCGAGCCGGAGGAGTGCGACTTTGTCGAAGCTGCGGAGGCCTCGCCGGAGGCAGCCGAGCCTGTCGAGCCGGCTAAGGCAAAAGACCCCACTTGGCTTCCCGCAGTCGAGTACTTCCAGGCCGGGGAGCCGTTCGAGATCGGCGACATTGCCATCAGCTCCTTCACCATTCCCCACGACGCCGCCGACCCGGTGGGCTTTGTCTTCCAGGCCGAGGGGGTGCGGATAGGCTTTGCCACCGACCTCGGCTACATTCCCCCCAACGTCAAGGCGCAGCTCAAGGGCCTGGACCTGCTGCTGCTGGAATCCAACCACGATCTGGAGATGCTGCGCGACGGCCCTTATCCCTGGGCGGTCAAGCAGCGCGTGCTTTCGCGTGTAGGACACCTGTCCAACGAGGCAACGGCGGAGTTTCTGGAGAAAGTATACGACGGCCAGGCAGCCTATGTGATTCTGGCGCATCTCTCTGAAAGCAATAATCTTCCTGATCTAGCCAGGGTGACGGCTGAGCGCGCGCTGATCGGCCGGGCAAGCCTGATGGCCAACCGTCTGCTGCTGGCTGAGCAAAATGAACCACTTTTTCCTATTGATTTTTAATGATATAAGTTACAATGGTATGAGACGGGTATCACTCTGTACCAGGTTAGGTTGGCCAGGAACATGCCGAGGCGGATTTGCCAAGGCGAGGCGGAATTAATGGGGGCGCCACCGAATTCAAGGACGGTGGAACAGCCACAGATTAAAGCCTTTCAGGCCACGTGAGCCGCGCGGGAACAAGGCGGCGGGACACATCCTTTGCAAAGTGAGTCGTTAATTTTATGACTAGAACCAGATGCACAGACAGAGTCGCAGGCGCCATCCTGGCAAGTTGGCGATATGACATCTCCGGGATCTCGCCGGAGATGCGCAAGGACTACGAGCAGCATTTTGCCGAATGCCCCCACTGTAGCGCGCGGCAGAAGTTCCACCGCAGCCTGGATGTAACGCTTACCGTTCTCACCTCGACGGCGGTCTTTTTCTTCCTCTTCGCGCTGGCGGTTCTCAAGCACATCAAGCTGCTGGAGCATATGGCCTTCAATGTCTTCGGCCTGGATGTTGCCGACACCTACCATATGCTCTTCTCAGCCGGCATTGCGGGACTTTGCTTCTCGGTAATCGCCCTGGCTCTTGTGCTGACAGCCACGCCGGCGCCAACCTATCTGGGCGGCATTGCCGCCGAGCGGGTCCGACTGATCGAAGAGCGGCTGCCGGAGGCCATCAAGGCGTTTCGTCCGCGTAAAATCTGACACGAAACTGCTAGCCTCGGAGCCTCCCCTTGCGGGAGGCTCTTGTGCGTGCGGGGCTGGATGGAGATTGCCTGAATGACAACCATGACGGTAGCGGAACGGCGGCGGCTGCCGGGACTCAAGGTGGGGGATGGGTTCACGCGGCATCCTTTCGACGAGGAGTTCGGTGTGCGGACCAGCGGGCTGGTTGCCGGACGGCACTTGAAGAGCGGGCACCGCCATGACCGCCATGCAACGGCTTACTACGGGGTTGCGCCGTCGGTCTTCAGGGCGCTGGTGAAGCGCTGGCAGCGAAGCCGGCCGGCTGCGGCGATGGAAGAATTCAGCTTTCTCGATGTGGGCGCGGGGATGGGGCGGGCGGTGCTTCTGGCTGCCGAGCTGCCTTTTCGCCAGGTGTTGGGAGTGGAACTCAATCCCACGCTGGCGAGGATAGCCCGGAGGAACCTGACGGTATGGCGAGCCTCGGGGCGGGCTCGGGCGGCGATGAAAATCATCTCCGGCGATGCGGTGGAATTCCGGCTTCCGGAGGGACCGTGCCTGGCGTTTCTCTTCAATCCCTTTGGCGCTCCGGTGATGCGGCGGCTGCTGACAGCCTGGAATCAGAGTAGATCCAAGGCTCTTGCCGGGCAGGCGGCGCCGCTCGACATTCTGTATGTGAACAATGAGCAGGAGAGCGTGCTGGAGCGGCAACCGGGATTTGCGAGGCTGTTTTTGGGTCAGATCAGGCGCTCCCGAGCGGATGCGATTGCCGACCACAGGATTATGGCGAATCAGCCGGAGGGGGAGTACGCGTCAGCGAATTACGAGGACTGCTCGATCTGGCGCTTGGTCGGGTAAAGCAGGGAACTGGAATAGGGATCAGGGAACCGGAAGCTCAGAGCGTCAGAGTTCAACGCTCGACGTGTGAGTCTGGCTTGGCTTTGAATGGTCTGGAAGAGTCAATTCGGCGAGCCAATATGCGCCACCCGCCGCTGCAATGGCTTTTTGAGCATCCAGAAAACCCTCCGGTAATGGCGGCGGTGCTATTCCCGCCTGGATTCGTGCCTGTGCTTCAGCCCGCAACTTTTCCATCACGTGCGAGGCGTAACTGGCGCCGTCACGGCGGAGCGCATAGCGCTTGATGGCTTCCGGATTGTGGAATGAAATAGGAATGCCAGGATCGAAGCCAAGATCCCGAAAGAACTCACTACCGTTGGCGCCGGGCACTCCATAGATCCACGGCTCGCTCCAGTCTGCGGGGATTCCGCCGGCCCCGTGAGGCGTCAGCTTTCCGAATTCGATTGCAAGGCTACTCGCATAATCCAATACGATCGAGCTGCCCGGCGCCGAATGCGATGCAACCATCCGTAATGTCTTGCGGACACTATCTTCTGGCAGATACATACAGACGCCCTCCCAGATGAAAAAAGAATGCGCGCCTTCACGGAATCCCGCTGCCTGGAGAAGGTCGCCGATCCTGTCTTTGGCAAAATCGATTCGGACGTAAGTCAGATTCTCCGGCGCATCGCCCAAAACATCTTTGACGCGCCTCTTTTTGTATTCTTGTGTCGGCTCAGCATCGACTTCAAAAACCCGGCAATCTATGAGCAACTCTCGAAAGCGATAGGCGCGGCTATCGAATCCAGCCCCGAGAATCACGATTTGAGTTGCGCCGTTTTTCACGGCTCGCACCAGTGCTTCATCGATGAAGCGGGTTCGCAAGATCATCTGTCCCGCAAAGCCCGCAACAAATGGATTCTGGATTGCATCCGAGTAATCTTGCAACAGCCCTTTGCCGAAGGGGTGATCGCGGATAAGCATCAATTCATCCGGCCCAATCAGGCGATCCGCGAGCAAGTCTGGGTTACGCACGCCCTCGTCAGGATCGCGAGAACCAAATGCGCGAGCGGCGGCAACAAGAATAGAGGTCCGCGACGGCAAACCGTTTTCCCGGTCATTCTGATTTGTTGTGATTGCCATGTGAAAAGTATCGCGCATGATTGCGGTAACAGCAAAGCAATCTTGTTCAGTGCTTCCGTTATGATGCTGAGAGTGATCATGCTGGTGTCATTTTCGTGAATGTCCCGGCAAGCGGAGATTGAATTTTGAAGCAACCGCATCTGATTCTAGGAATGGGCGAACTGCTCTGGGATCTACTGCCGGAAGGGGCATTTCTTGGCGGCGCTCCGGCCAACTTTGCGGTGATGGCGGGACGGCTGGGAAACCGCGCGGTCCTGCTGAGCCGCATCGGGCAGGACGAGTTGGGCCGCAAGGCGGTTGAGCGGCTCAATCCGCTGCCGGTCGAAGGCCGCTCTCTTCAGGTGGACCCGGCGCACGAGACGGGCCGGGTGACGGTAGCCTTTGAAGGCGGTGAGCCGCACTATACGATCCACCAGCCGGCCGCGTGGGATTTCCTGGAGTTGACCGACGGATGGATGGAACTGGCCGAGAGGGCCGACGCCCTCTGCTTCGGTTCGCTGGCGCAGAGATCCCAAGAGTCGCGGCAGACCATTCAGGCGCTGGCGGCGCGGACCCCGGCCTCGTGCGCGCGGGTCTTCGACGTGAACCTGCGAGCGCCTTTCTATTCTGTCAATGTGATCCAGCAGTCTCTGGAGCTGGCCACGGTGCTGAAGATGAATGACGCCGAGCTTCCGCGGGTGCTAGGTCTGCTGGGACTGAAGGTTGTGGACGAGCTGGCGCCCGGCCCGTCGCGGCTGACGGACGAGCGACAAGGCGCGGCGAGATTGCTCAGGGAGTTCCCCTCACTCCAGATGGTGGCCGTGACCCGCGGCGCGCACGGCAGCCTGCTGGTGACGCGCGAGGCGTGGCATGAGCACCCCGGAATCCCCGTGAAAGTGGCAGATACGATTGGCGCGGGGGATGCGTTTACCGCGGCCATGACCCATTACCTGCTACGCAGGGCGGACCTGGCTACGCTGAACGAGGCCGGCAACCGCTGGGGCAGTTGGGTGGCCTCGCAGCCCGGCGCGATGCCCGCTATACCGGATAAAACGAACTCCAATATCAGGGCGATGATAGAGGATTAAGTAACACATGATCTTTCCCAGCACAACTTTCAGGAAAATAACGGGTTGTATCC
>PMTP01000077.1 GCA_003167305.1 Acidobacteriaceae bacterium | reverse complement strand
AGGCTGGTCAACTGAACCCCGGCCGGGTAGCATCCGGTGGCCAGTTCAAAGATGCCATAGCCAAAGATCAGCACCCCATAAATCAGCAGCAACACGCCGATGAAAAACCAGATTTGAATTCCCGAACCATGCATAAGTCTTGATCCTTTCCTCTTCTCATCTCACTGAGAGAACAACAAACGCTACCAGAACAGAATGTTGAGCGTAGCAAAGATGCACACCGCCAGAATCGCCCATACCCAGACCCGCTTGTAGAACGGAACCCATTCTTCTTTGGGCAGAACGGTTGCGCCGTAGACCAGGCCGTCCAACTCGGCGACGGGCTTGGGCTTGGTGACCAGGCTGACCAGAAAGATGACGATGACGGTAATCGAGAATGCCCACCATGCGCGGTACAGGTTCGCGGCCATGTCCGTTGCCTCTGGATATAGCGCCACAATCCCCAGCGCCGCGTGATCGAATTTGACCCAGACGAACATGCTGACCGAGGAGACGATACCGATCAGAAGGCCGAGGAAGCCGGCCGGCGCGGTGGCGCGCTTCCAGAACATTCCCATCAGGATGGCGCCCAGCAGAGGCGCGATGAAGAAGCTGAAAAGCGCCTGCACGTAATCCATGATACCGTGCGCATTCTGTACCAGGTAGCCCGCGCCAATGGAGACAGCGACGCCTATGAGGATCGACAATCGGCCCACCAGAACATAGTGGCTGTCGGTGCCTTTCTTGTTGATGAGCGGCTTGTAGATGTCATAGGTCCAGACAGTCGAGAAGGCGCTGATATTGCCGGCCATGCCGCTCATGAAGCCGGCGATCAGCGCGGTGATTCCCAGGCCCAGCAGGCCGGGGCCGAGATACCGGACCATCATCAGCGGCAGCACTTCGTTATAGCTGTGCAGATCCGACTGCGGAGTCACTTTCTGATTCAGCACATCCTGCTGAACCGCGGCCGGAAGCGAGGTCTTTTTCAACGACGCTGCGCAATCGGACGACATTGGCATGCAAGCCTTCACGGTGTCTTCCGGGACCAGTTGGCGGCGGCTGCCGTCGGAGTTCTGCAACAGCACCAGGCTGAGCAGGCCCGGCAGAATAACGATGAACGGAACCGCCATCTTGAAGAACGACCCGATGACGGGAGCCATGCGCGCGGCGCGCAGGTTGTGGGCCGCCAGTACGCGCTGCACCACCAGGAAGTCCGTGGTCCAGTAGCCGAAGCTGATCACAAAACCCAGGCCGAGAACGATGCCCGTCCAGTGGGTGCCCATGGGGTTCGAGGCAAAGTGGCCGGTGTCGCGCCACATATGGAAGTAGCTGTCCGTTCCTATGTTTTTGATGATCTGGCTCTTCAGGCCGCTGACTCCGCCGGATTGAATCAGGCCCAGGATGGGGACAAGCAGCGCGCCGCCCCAGATCAGCACGAATTGCAAAACCTCATTGAAGATGGCCGAGCGCAACCCGCCCAGGGCCACGTAAAGCGTGACCGCGCAGGCCGAAACCACGATGCTGAACGTCAGACTCCAGCCCAGCACGATCTTCATCACCACGGCCATCGCGAACATATTCACGCCGCTCATCAGGATCATCTCCATAGCGAAGGAGACGGCGGCCAGGACGCGGGCGTGCTCGCCGTAGCGCAGGAAGAGATAGCCGGGGACAGAGTGCGTCTTCGAGACGTAGTAGAAGGGCATCATCACCAGGCCCAGGAAGAGCATCGCCGGTATGGCGCCGATCCAGTACCAATGCGTGGCCAGGATGCCGTATTCGTAAGCCGTGCCCGCCCAGCCCATCAGCTCCAGCGAGCCGAGGTTGGCCGAAACAAAGCTCAAACCGGCGATCCAGGCGGTCATCTCACGGCCGGCCATGAAGAACTCTTCGCTGGTGTTGGAGCGGCCCTTGAGGTAGAAGCCGATCCAGAGCACCATGCCGAAGTAGACGGCGATCACGATCATGTCGAGGAAGCTCAGGCGCGCTATCGGAGCGGCGCTGAAGGCCAGCAGGGCCGGCGATGCAAGGTGGGTCATGCAGTTCACTATCACAGTTTCAAACCTCTTTCCCGAGTTGCCAAATGCTAGCTGTTCTCTTGTCCGTAAGTTGCATCCGCGCCATGCTTGCGGAAGTAGTGCCGATCCAGCAGTGCCTGAGATACGCCAGCGCTTTCGGGATGCAACAGGGTAGTGTAAACGGCCATCCGCGCCACTGACTCCAGGATCACGGCGTTGTGGGCGGCGTCCATCGGAGTCTTGCCCCAGGTGAAGGGCGCGTGCCCGGCTACCAGCACGGCCGGCATGGCCATGGGGTCGAGAACGCTGAAGCGGTGCACGATGGCCTTGCCGGTGTTCAGCTCGTATTTGCCTTGAATTTCTTCGTCGCTCAACTCTTCGGTGGCCGGCACCGGGCCGTGGAAATAGTCGGCGTGGGTGGTGCCGAAGGCGGGTATGCTGCGCCCTGCCTGCGCCCATGAGGTAGCGAATTCGGAGTGGGTGTGCACCACGCCGCCAATGGCCGGGAAGGCCCGGTAAAGCTCCAGATGGGTGTCGAGATCGGAGGAGGGCTTGAGCCGGCCTTCAATAATCTTGCCGTCGAGCGCGCAGAGAACGATATCCGCGGCGGTCATCCGCTCATAGGGAACGCCGCTGGGCTTGATGGCGATGATTCCGGCTTTGCGGTCGATGCCGCTGGCGTTGCCAAAGGTGTAGAGGACCAGGCCGCGGCGGACGAGTTCGAGGTTGGCTTCCAGAACTTCAGCTTGCAAACGCAGGAAATCCATGCAAATGCTCCACAACGCACACAGGCTATCGTACCCCGGCACAGATTAACGAAAATGCACAGAAACCGAGGGCGGCGGTAAACCTTTTCTCAAACCGTAAGATGAAAGTAATTTTTTCTCCCATCGCCTGTCAAGCAGTCTGCTGAATCGAGTATCCTGTAAACGCATTCTTCATTGTCCCCATGACTGATCGCACCCCCAAGACCAAGCGGCGAGCGCCACGAAATCCAGAGCGCATGGATATGCATACCGTTGCGCGGATGGCCAAGGTCTCCATCGCCACCGTCTCGCGCACCATCAATCACGTCCCTACCGTGAACGCCAAGATGGCCAAACGGGTCTGGGAGGTGATCAAAGAGCTGGATTATTTGCCCAATACCCAGGCCCGCGCCCTGGTCTCCGGGCGCAGCCGGCTTCTGGGGCTCATCATCTCCGAAATTACCAATCCGTTCTTCCCCGAATTGATTCAAGGATTCGAGGATGTGGCTGTGGAGTTCGGCTATGAGATGCTGATCAGCTCCACCAACTACGACCCCGAGCGGATGAAGCGCTGCATTCGCCGCATGGTTGAACGCAAGGCGGAAGGCGTGGCGGTGATGACCTTCGGCATTGAAGAGCCGCTGCTGGGACAGTTGGCGGAGCGCAAGGTGCCCATGGTCTTTGTGGACGTGGGGCCGGATGCGCCGGGCATCAGCTTGCTGCGCGTGGACTATCACCATGGCATCCGCCAGGGCGTGCAACATCTGGCCGCCCTGGGGCACCGGGATATTGCGTTCATCAGCGGTCCGCTGCGCCTGCATTCTGCGCACTCGCGGCTGGCGGCGTTTCATCGCGCGGTGCAGGAGTGCGGCATCACGGTCGATGCGCAGCGGATTGTGGAAGGCGATCACACCATGGAAGGGGGCATGGCCGCCGCGGAAAAGCTCTTCGCCGGCGGCGAGCTGCCCACCGCGGTGATGTGCTCCAACGACGTGACGGCCATCGGAGTGCTGCAGAAGGCATACCGAGCCGGGCTGCGCGTGCCGGATGACCTCTCCGTGATTGGCTTTGACAACATCCATCTGACGCAGATGACCACTCCGCCCCTGACCACCATCCAGATGTCCTGCTTCGAGCTGGCGCGGGCGGCGGTGATCGCGCTCAGAGCGCACGTGGAGGGGACGCCGGCGCCGCAGCGCGACTATCCCATCGAGACGCGGCTGGTGGTGCGCGAATCGACCGGATTTCCCCGCGGCTCCATGCTCGACCCGCGGAAATAGCCCGATAGCCGAATCGCGAAAGCGCGCTGTTTTTAGGCGGAGTGGTCCCTCTTGCTCATCTTTTCCGCCTCCGGCAGAGCAATCTACCTTCGGAGCAGTGCGCCATTCCGAGCGCAGCGATTCATCCCCGCCAACTGCCCTTCTTACCCCCCGGAGGCAGCCCATGAATGCCCTGTTGATCTACCCGGAATTCCCCGAAACCTATTGGAGCTTCAAACACGCGCTCAAGTTCGTGGGCAAGCGGGCTGCGCAGCCGCCGCTGGGGCTGATGACAGTAGCCGCGCTGCTGCCGAAGGCCTGGAAGAAGCGGCTGGTGGACACCAACGTCGAGCGGCTTAGCGACCGCGACTTGGCTTGGGCGGACGTGGCGCTGGTCAGCGCGATGCACATCCAGCGCGAGTCGCTGGCGGCCATCGTCGAGCGGTGCCGGGCGCGCGGTTTGCGGACGGTGGTGGGCGGGCCGATTGCCAGCAGTCTTTCAGCGGCCGAACTCAAGGCGGACCACGTGGTGATCGGCGAGGCGGAGAGCCTGATCGCCGGCCTGGCGCGCGATCTGGAGCAAGGAAGAGCCGAGCCCGTCTATCAGGCCGCCGAAAGGCCGGAGATGGCAACCAGCCCGCTACCTGATCTGAGCCTGATCAAGATGCGCCGCTACTCGACGATGGCCGTGCAATATTCGCGCGGCTGCCCCTTCAACTGCGAGTTCTGCGACATTATCGAAATCTACGGGCGGCGTCCGCGCACCAAGGCTGTCAGCCAGGTGCTGGCCGAACTGGACCAGTTGCGCGCGGCCGGCTGGCGCGAGGCGGTCTTTATCGTCGACGATAACTTCATAGGCAACAAGGCGCGCGCCAAGGAGTTATGCGTGGCGCTGGCCGAATGGCGCGGCCAATACAAGACCAGCTTCGACTTCAACACCGAGGCCTCGCTGAATCTGGCTGACGATCCAGAGCTGATGCAACTGATGAAAGACGCCGGCTTCGTCTCGGTCTTCCTGGGCATTGAGACGCCCGATGAATCGGGGCTGATCGCCAGCAATAAGCTGCAGAACACGCGGCGCAGCCTGCTGGAGAGTGTGGCCACCATCCAGAGTTATGGGATGCAGGTGATGGGCGGCTTCATCCTGGGCTTCGACACCGACGGCGACGACATCTTCGACCGCATGGTGGAGTTTATCCAGAAGAGCGGCATACCCATCGCCATGGTGGGTTTGCTGCAAGCCATGCCCGGAACCCAGTTATTCCGGCGGCTATGGAAGGAGGGCCGGATTGTGGACGCGGGCCGCGGCGATAACACCGATGACAAGCTGAACTTTCTTCCCAGCATGGACGCGGCGCGACTGGTGGAGGGTTATCGCTCGGTGCTGAAGCGGATCTACTCCTGCGAGGCTTACTATGAGCGCGTCAGGCTCTATCTGAGCCGCACGCATCCGCGAACCGGCGAGAGAAAGACCAGGCAGCAGTGGTTGACCGTCGCCAATGCGCGCGCATTTGTGACCTCCATCGTCCGCCAGGGAGTCTTCGGCAAGCAGCGCTGGAGTTACTGGAAGTTTCTGCTGACCGTGGCCACGCGTTATCGCCATTGCATCGGCGCGGCGATGACTCTGGCGGTAATGGGTTATCACTTCCAGGTGATGACCAGAAGGCTCTCCGAGGCCGCGAGCTCGCCGGCCGCGATGGGTAAGTGCCTGCCGGATGCGACCGGCGAACAGGCTGGTTAAGGAACTTCTGCACAAGCGACTGAATCAAAGATTCCCTGAATCGGAGGATGCGCAATTGCGCATCCAGGAGCAGGCTGCGCCCAGAAGCGCCCGCCACGATAAACTGCGAATGAGGGCGTAATTTTGGGCGGGATGGATCCAGCAATGCCGGGGAATGAGGCCGAGGCCGGCCTGGAAGCGGAGCCGCGCGCGGGCTTCTCTCATGCGTGGCGGGCGCTGCGCCATCGCAACTTCCGGCTCTTCTTCGGCGGGCAGACCATCTCTTTAATCGGCACGTGGATGACCCGCGTGGCCACCGGCTGGCTGGTCTACCGGCTGACCGGCTCGGCTTTGCTGCTGGGTACAGTCAGCTTCGCCGGGCAGATTCCCACCTTTCTGCTGGCGCCCTTTGCCGGCGTGTGGGTGGACCGGCTCGACCGCCGGCAGGTGCTGGTATGGACGCAGACCCTGTCGATGGTGCAATCGCTGGCGCTGGCGGCGCTGACGCTTTCCGGTCACATCACGATTCCGCTCTTGCTCGTTTTAAGCGTGATGCAGGGCTGCGTCAATGCCTTCGATATGCCCGGCCGCCAGTCCTTCATGGTCAAGATGGTCGACGACAAGCGCGACCTGCAGAACGCCATCGCCATCAACTCGTCGATGGTCAATGTGGCGCGTCTGATTGGCCCGTCGCTGGCCGGAATGCTGATCGCGGTCTCCAGCGAGGGCTGGTGCTTTCTGATCGACGGCATCAGTTACATCGCCGTCATTGCGTCGCTGCTGATGATGCGCGTTCATGCGCCCGTGTTGAAGCGCGTGGCCACGTCGATGTTGACTGAGTTGCAGGCCGGCTGGACCTACGTCTCGGAGTTTCTGCCCATCCGCACCATCCTGATGCTCTTTGCCCTGATCAGCTTGATGGGGATGCCGTATGTGGTGCTGATGCCGATCTTCGCGAAGAATGTGCTCGGAGGCGGGCCGCACACGCTGGGATTTTTGATGGGCGCAATGGGCCTGGGCGCGCTGCTCTCGGCGCTCTCGCTGGCGGCGCGCAGAAACGTACGCGGCCTCGTGAGGATAATTCCCATCGCCGCGGCGGTCTTTGGCGCGGGCCTCGTCGGCTTCGGGCTCTCACATTGGTTCTGGCTCTCGATGGCGATGGTCTTCCTTGCCGGCATGGGCATGATGCAGGGCATGGCGGCCAGCAACACCGTGATCCAGACAATTGTCACAGAAGACAAGCGCGGGCGGGTGATGAGTTACTATACGATGGCCTTCATGGGCATGGCGCCCTTCGGCAGCCTGCTGGCCGGGACCATGGCGCATAACTTCGGCGCGCCCATGACGGTGATGGTCAACGGCGCGGTGGTGCTGCTGGGCGCGGCCTGGTTCGCCACGAGGCTGCCGGCGCTGCGGAGCCAAATTCGGCCGATCTACATGGAGATGGGAATCATTCCGGCAGAGAGCCTGCAGCCGGCTGAGGAGGGAATTGAGCAATGAGCGAAGAGAAACCTGAAGTTAAACTCGAACCGCGCCGCACAGCCATCGTGGTCATCGATCTGCAAAAGGGCATTGCGGGAATACCCGGCGGCGCGCCGTACACCAAACCCGCTGTCATCTCCAACTGCGCCCGCCTGCTGGCCGCGGCGCGAGCCACCGGAGCGCAGCCGGTGCTGGTGCATGTGGGCGGCGCGCCGGATGGCGCCGACCGCGTGCATACCTCAACCGACCAGGCGATGCGCTCACTTGGCGCGCTGCCGCCGGATTGGAGCGAGCTGATTCCCGAGCTCGATCGCCAGCCCAGCGACGTGGTGATTCTGAAACGCCAGTGGGGCGCTTTCTACGGCACCGACCTCGACCTGCAACTGCGCCGCCGCGGGCTCGCAACGATTGTGATCTGCGGCATTGCGACGGAGTTCGGCGTGGAAAGCACGGCGCGCGACGCCTACGAGCGCGGCTACGAGCTGATCTTCGCCGAGGACGCGATGACCGGCACGACTGCCGAGAGCCACGCCAACAGCATCGGGCGCATCTTCCCCCGCATGGGCCGGGTGCGCTCCACCGAGGAGATTCTCGCGGCGCTCAACGCCTGAGCACTTTCATTATCATTAAGAAGAATGGGTGCCCCATGTCCCGCTTTTGGGACATGGGAATCCACCAACCTCCATCACCCAGCCTGACTCAAAATGGCGTCGATGCAAGCCAGCTCCTCGGCGGCGAAGCTGGGATTGGCCAGCGCGGCGACGTTCTGCTCGATCTGCTCGACGCGGCTGGCGCCGATCAGCGCCGAGGTCATGCGCTGATCGCGCAGAACCCAGGCCAGAGCCATCTGCGCCAGCGACTGCCCGCGCTGCGCGGCCAGCTCATTCAACGCGCGAATCTGCTTGAGGCGACCTTCTGTGATGTCGCTGGTCTTCAGAAAGACGGCCTTTGTGGCGCGTGAACCGGCGGGAATGCCCTGCAAATAGCGGTTGGTTAACAGGCCCTGCGCCAGCGGACAGAAGGCGATGGTGCCCACGCCCTCGTTGCCCAGCACATCCAGAAGTCCCTGTTCTGGTGTGCGCACAAACATCGAATATTTGGGCTGATGAATGAGACAGGGCGTGCCCAGTTCGCGCAGAATCTTGATCGCCGTGGTGGCCTGGCTGGCGCTGTAGTTGGAGAGGCCGGCATAAAACGCCTTGCCCGAGCGCACCGCCTGATCGAGCGCGCCCATGGTCTCTTCCACGGGAGTTTCCGGATCGGGGCGATGCGAGTAGAAGATGTCCACATACTCCACGCCCATGCGTTTGAGGCTCTGGTCCAGGCTGGCCAGCAGATACTTGCGCGATCCCCAGTTGCCGTAAGGGCCGGGCCACATATCGTAGCCGGCCTTGGTGCTGAGGATCAGCTCGTCGCGATGAGGCGCGAGGTCCAGGCGCAGAATCTCGCCGAAGTTCGCCTCCGCGCTACCGTAGGGCGGGCCGTAGTTGTTGGCCAGGTCGAAGTGGGTGATGCCGAGATCGAAGGCGCGGCGCACCATGGCGCGGCTGTTCTCAAAAACATCCGCGCCGCCGAAGTTGTGCCACAGGCCCAGAGAGATGGCGGGCAGAAGCAGGCCGCTGCGTCCTGCGCGGCGGTATTGCATCGTGTCGTAGCGTTGTTCGCTGGCAATGTACAAAGGGATTCTCCTAGACGGGAAGTGTTTTCAGCAGCCTCGTAAGCCCGCAATGGTCACCTCCATAATAAGCGCGGGATCCAATCGGCGGCACAAAGCAGTTGCATCCTGGCAGAAATCGCTATAAGATGCGACAATCGACGCTTATGCCTGTTTTCAGTTCCAATTCGCCTCTTTCTACGCCCGCGCCGCCCTTGCAGCGACTGCGCCTGGGCAATGTCGGCAAGCTGTGCGTGGCCATTCAAGCCTCCTCGGCAACGGAGTTGATTGAGCGGGCGACAGCGGCGCTGGCCGATGCCCGGTTCCTCGAATTGCGCCTCGATTCGCTGCCCAAGCCGGCCACAGCGCTGCCCAGCGTGAAGGAGTTCCTGGAAGCTCATCGCGAGGCGACGGTCGTCGCCACCTGCCGCCGCAAGGAATATGGAGGCGGCTTCGAGGGGACGCTCAAGGCCGAGCTGGACGTGCTCACCAAGGCTGCCGAAGCCGGCTGCCAGATTGTCGATCTGGAGGTCGAGTCGGCCGAGGAGGCCGCGCCCCGGCAACTGGAGCAACTGCGTGCTGCGCTGCGGGCCGCGGGCGCGGCGCTGCTGGTCAGCTTTCACGACTTCACGCGCACCAAAAACCTGGAGCAGGCGGCAGTGCGCATCGAGGCCTTCCGGCCCGATTTCGTCAAGGTGGTTTCGACGGCGAAGTCCCTGGCCGACAACCTGGCCGTCTTGAAATTGATTGCGGACCGCTCCCGCTCGGCTCAGGTGGCGGTCATCGCCATGGGCGAGGAGGGGCTGGTCAGCCGCGTGCTGGGCCTGCGCGCCGGGGCGGCCTTCACCTTCGCATCGCTTTCCGACGGAACTGAAACTGCTCCCGGCCAAGCCACCGTCCGCACCCTGCGCGACCTCTACCGCGTGGAGCAATTGGACCACGCGACGCGCATCTTTGGCGTGGCCGGCAACCCCATCCACCATTCGCTCTCGCCGTTGATGCAGAACACCGCCTTCCGCCGCGAGGGGGTGAACGCGGTGCTGCTGCCGCTGAAGGTGCAAAAGCTGGCCGATCTGCTGAAGCTGCTGCGCGAGCTGCCGCTGGCCGGCGCAGCCGTGACCATGCCCCTCAAGCAGGAGATCCTGCCCCACCTGGCGAATATGGACGCGCTCACCACGCGCATCGGCGCCTGCAATACGCTGCGCGTCAGCAGCGACGGCAAGATCGTCGGCTTCAACACCGATGTCGCCGGCGTGGTTCGCCCACTGGAAAAGCGCCTCAAGCTCAAGGACGCGCGGATTGCCGTCGTCGGCGCGGGCGGCGCGGCGCGGGCCGGAGTCTTCGGCCTGGTGGAGCAGGGCGCGGAGGTTTTCATCGCCAACGTGATTCACGAACAGGCCGTGGCGCTGGCCAAGGACGCCAAGGCCCACGTGCTGAAATGGGAGCAGTTCGCCAAGGGCCGCTTCGACGTGCTCATCAACGCAACCCCCTGCGGCATGGCCGGCAACAAGACGCCCATGCCCATCGCCGAGAACGAACTGAACGCCAGCCTGGTCATGGACATGGTCTATAACCCGCTGGAAACGCCGCTGCTCAAGCTGGCCAAGTCGCGCGGGATCCCGGTGATCAGCGGCATGGAGATGTTCGTTCAGCAAGGCGCCCGCCAGTTCGAAATCTGGACCGGCAAACCCGCGCCTGAAGCGGAGATGCTGCGCGTGGTTGAGCTGGAGTTGCGGCGACGGGGATGAGGCAGCCGGGTGCCCCAGGTCCGGACTTTCGGACCTGGGATACCACGAACCTCGACCTGTATTTCTACCCGCGCCGCGCCCGCACGGCGGTGGCTAACTCTTTGAGCAGGGTATAAGTCTCCGCCCAATCGATGCAGGGGTCGGTGATGCTTTGGCCGTAAACCAGTGCGTCCAGCGGCTGGCCTGGAACCAGCGGCTGCGCCCCGGCTACAAGGTTGCTCTCGATCATCACTCCCATGATGTGCCGGTCGCCCGAGGCAATCTGCTCGGCGACATCGTGGCAGACGAGGGACTGCCGCCGATAGTCCTTGCTGGAGTTGGCGTGCGAGAAGTCGATCATGATGCGCGGCTGTAGGCCGGCCTTCTCCATCTGAGCGGCGGTCTCGGCAACGCTTTCGGCGGTGTAGTTCACCGTCTCGCGGCCGCCGCGCAGGATGATGTGCGTGTCGGGATTGCCCGTGGTCACCAGAATCGCCGATTGGCCGGTTTTGGTGAGGCCTAGAAAGGAGTGCGAGTGAGCGGCGGAAAGAATTGCATCGACGGCGATCTGCACATTGCCGGAGGTGCCGTTCTTGAAGCCCACCGGGCATGAGACGCCGCTGACCAGTTGGCGGTGAACCTGGCTCTCGGTGGTGCGCGCGCCGATGGCTCCCCAACTGACCAGACCGGCAATGTACTGCGGCGAGATCATGTCCAGGAATTCGGTTCCGGCGGGCACGCCTATCTCGGCCAGGTCGAGCAGAAGATGCCGCGCCATGCGCAGGCCGTCGTTGATCTTGTAGGACTCGTCCAGATGGGGATCGTTGATTAGCCCCTTCCAGCCGACGGTGGTGCGGGGCTTTTCGAAGTAGACGCGCATCACGATGCGCAGCTCGGCGGAGAACTCGTCAATCGCGGCTTTGAGCAGCCCGGCATACTCGCGCGCGGCCTGGGTGTCGTGAATGGAGCAGGGACCGGCCAGCACCAGCAGCCGCGTGTCTTGCCCATTGAGGATGGCGGAGATTTCTCCGCGGGCGTCGAAGATTGTCGCCGAAGCGGCCTCCGTGACCGGGCGCTCTTCCTCAAGGAAGACCGGAGGGAGAACCACCTTAGTCCATTGAATGCGAATGTCTTCCGTGGTGTGGAACATGGCTGGCTTCTTTCGGTGGTGCGCGATACGGCCTTACTAAAATCTATCAGCCGGGGGCGCGGGCAGACGGCGCCAGCGACGGGTTGCCGCTCGCGGTAAGCGAATTCCCGCCACTCTGCGTCTACATTCATGATGGGCGTGCGTGCGCAGGCTGGATTGTCCGGCAAGACAAATGCGCTCGCAGGCGGTAGCCTGTATACGGGTTCATGAGAACGGCGTGGCATGAAAACTGCGCAAGAGGAGCGGCGATGAAGATTGGGCGTTGGGCGGGGTTATTAGCGGCGGCGACGCTTGTGGCGGGTTGCGGAGATTTCTGGCAGGCGCCCAGCGGCAACAGCGCCACCAGCTTCACGCTGACCAACAGCGGCGCCATCACCATCAGCTCCGGCTCGACATCCGGCACCTCCACCATCACCGTGACCCCCGGAAGTTCGTTTACCGGGACGGTTGCGCTGACCTGCGCCGTTACCACCGCGCCTTCCAGCGCCACCAGCCCCACGACGTGCGGCGTTTCTTCGTCTTCACTTACCTTCAGCAGCGCGACGGCGCAAACCTCCACGCTGACCGCAACCACTACCTCCTCTACGACCAACGGAATCTATGACATTACGGTCACTGGCGTTTCCAACAGCATTGCGGAAACTACCGCCGTTTGCGTGGCCGTCGGGGTCTCCTCCAGCGGCTGCACTACCACGGCCAGTTCTAGCGGCAATTTTTATATTCTGAACAGCACCACCATTTCCGGCTATTCCATCGTCTCCGGCACGCTGACCGCGCTCACCGGCAGCCCGACTTCGCTGCCCAGCGGCGTTACTCCCTATTCGATGGCCGTTGATCCCACCGGCAGTTTTCTCTATGTGGGCACGAGCGGCGGCATCTACCTTTACGACATAGGTACGGGCGGCAAGCTGACTCTGGACACTAACAGTCTCATTGCCGACGGAAGCTCCAGTGCACTCAAGGTGGACTCGACCGGTCAATGGCTTCTGGATGCCTCCAATACAACAGGCGCGCCAACCCTCTACGCCTGGCCGATCAGCAAAACGAATGGTGAATCCACCCTTGGCAACGGCGTGACTGTTCCCGGGGTGTTGTTGGTCTCCGGCGGCAATGTCGCCGTGGGCGGAATGGCCATCTCTCCTGACAACAAACTTGTCGCTGTCGCCGCCGGCTCAGAGACTGAGACCTTCCCCTTTACATCAGGCACGGACTTCACAGGCGCCACAAATCCGATCAGCACCAAGCTCGACAAGAGAACAGCCACGGGGGTCGCCATTTCGGTAGCCTTCAACCCGGGAACCAGCTTCCTGTTTATCGGCGAAACCGGTGACTTCTCTACCGCGAATGACTCGGGCGGGTTGCGTATCATTCCCATTGCTTCAGACGTTCTGGGGACCGAACCTACTGCCTCTTCAACCTATCCATACCCCAGCGGCGGGACCGGTCCTCACGCCATCCTGGCTGCCTCCAACGGCTATGTCTATGTCGCCAACTGGGTTGGAACCTCCGCCGGAAACGTGACCGCATTCCTCTTGAATGCCTCGACCCCCTCGCTGACGCTGCAAAGCAATCCAGTGGCTACCGGCACAGAGCCATACGGTATAGCCGAGGACAGCTCCAACGACTTCCTGCTGGTGGTGAACAATCAGGGCAGTCCCTACTTGAGTGCCTTCACCTTCGACGCCACCACCACCGGCCTGTTGGATTCCTCGCTGACCAGTACTTCGACCGGGACCGGCCCGTTCGCCATCGTCGCGGTGCCGTAAATGCAGGAAACAGGGAACAGGGATCAGATGGCGGGAATGGATTCGTGCTTTCCTGGTTTCTGAATCGAGACCAAGGGCGCCCAGACCATGTGGGATGGCGAAAAATTCCGACGGTTTTTCTGATCCCTGATCCCTGATCCCTGACCCCTGCACTTCAGTGCTATCCTCAAGGTGATCGCCACAGGCTGTGCTCACGCAATCCTCGAACCCATTCGTCTCTTCCGCGCGGCGCTCGACGGCTCCCGCCGGGTGCCCCACCTTCGGTTGTCATTCTGAGCGAAGAGCAGCGCAGTCGAAGAAGCTGTTTTTTAGCTCATTGCGCCTAAGGTGCGGAATCCCGCTCTTGTTGTGCGTTCTCGCGTTTTCTTCCGGATGCAACCGCTTCCGCGAGGAGCATCACGACACGGTCTATGTCTCCGCGCGGCAGATGTACCTGCATGATCGCGTGGCNNAACGAGATCGGCTGGATTGAAGAGCGGGCGGTGATTGACAGCAAGACCTACCAGGCTTTTGACCAGCTAGGGGTGCAGCACAAGGACGATTCGGTGGTGGCCACTGGCGTTCTGCGCGACGACATCTACCTGCATCTGACGCCCGGCCGCGATGCGGAACGGTTTTATCTGCTGGCCGCGAATGCCAAGGTTCAGCTTCTGGCCCGCGCGTCGGTCCCCAAGGCCGCCCCCGGCTCAGGACAGGCTCCCAAGCAGCAGACGCCGAAGCCGGCGAACACGGCCACGCCTCACGTGCCGGCTTCAAAGCCGGCCGCTCCGGCGGCTACGCACGTTCCCAGCCTGCCCGCCGCCGAGCCGCCGCCGCTGGAAGACTGGTGGCTGGTGCGCGATGCCCAGGGCCACGCCGGTTGGCTGCTGGCCGGCCGCATCGATGTGGATGTGCCCGACGAGATTGCCGTTTTTGCCGAGGGCCAGCGCTACGTCGGCGCCTACGTCTTCAACAAGGTCTTCGACGCCGATGCCACGACGCCGGACCATCAGGTTCCGCAATACGTGACCGTGCTAAGCCCGCCCCAGGCCGGCCTGCCCTTTGATTTTGATCAGGTGCGCGTCTTCACCTGGAGCATCCGCCATCATCGCTACGAGACGGCCTTCCGGCTGCATCCCATTCAGGGCTATCTGCCGGTGCGGGTC
>PMTP01000199.1 GCA_003167305.1 Acidobacteriaceae bacterium | reverse complement strand
TGTGCTTCGGTTTCGGTGCGCGGTAAAGGCTGGTTCCGGGCCGCGCCAATCAAGCAAAACGGCCCGAATCCTGTGTGGACCCGGGCCGCCTGACTTCAAGATCGGTTGCGCCTAGCGCATTTGCCTCTCAAAAGCCACACGGACGGGTCCGCACGCCATGTGTATACACATACACAGGTCCATGACCGCAATTCCGTGATTCCTTGAGTTCAGCATGAAAGTAGTATCCACGGGAGGCGGGGTGAATGTCAAATAAAATCAAAGCCATGTAACCTGCTCGCTACTCTTCCGCCCTCCATACAAACGCCCCCGGCTGTGGCAGGCCAATGTGCGCCAGCACGCGGTAGACAAACTGGCGCGCCATCTCCGTTGAATCGACGGGCTTGTTATAGAAGGCCGGAATGCAGGGGAAGATCACCGCGCCGGCTTCGGCAGCCAGCGTCATATTGCGCAGATGAATGCGGTTGAAGGGCGTCTCCCGGACGCACAGAATCAGCGGACGACGCTCCTTGAGCGTGACGTCGGCGGCGCGAGCAATCAGAGAGTTGGCCAGGCCGTGGGCGATGGCCGCCAGCGTGCCCATAGAGCAGGGCAGGACGATCATTCCGTTGGAGGGATAGCTGCCCGAGGCAATCGCTGCGCCAATGTCGGCGTCGGAGTGCTGCACGGTCTTGTTACTCCGGCCAACAAAATCTGGGTGCCCCACCCTCGCCGCGCCTTTGTTTTTGCGGCTAGGGTGGGATTCCAAAGACTCTGCGCCCAGCAGCTTTTCCAATAGATCGTTGCGCCCGCTCACGCCCAGCTCCTCTGCCAGCACACGCAGCGAGTTTTCCGAAGCGACAAAGTGAACGCGCGCGACGCGCTCGTCTGCTTCAAGCGCGCGTAGCATCTCGCGGCCAAAGACCGCGCCCGATGCGCCGGTGATTGCTACGGTGAGGTTCATGCCTTCCATCGTGCGAACTCCTCTTTATTAGTCCAATCCGAGTTAGATTGTACGTAGATACTCGATCCACTCCTCGCAGCCGACCACACTTGCAAGCGGAAATGCACTCTTTCCTCTTACCTGCTCACAATATTTTCTAAGTTCCAAATCGCTCGTAACAAAAATATCACAATATGCAAGTGAGACCACGGCGTGGTCACGGTCTACTTGCCGACTTTCGTTTGGTTTCGCGTTTCCTGCCCACCTGTCGGAGGTTAACAATGATTCAACGCTGTAAGCTTTTAGCCGTTTCATAGCTCCGTTCTCAACAAAAATTGAGATATGCGTAGAGCTAAATTCGGAATCGAGCAATTTATTGACTCGATCATTCAATTCCTGAAGATAAGGACCTCTCTCATTCACACGAGCTAGCTGGGTTGCAACAAACCGCCTTTCAACCTCGTGCAATACTTTAGGTGTTATGTCTCCTACTTTATACCTCGATCTATTCTCATTATGAGCAATCGCATTCATCTTGAACACGTCCAGCAATTCCTGGTTTGATGCCGGATCTCGAAACGGTTCAATGAAATCCCTTGGAGTTAGACCCAAAAACCTCTCACGAGGCTTTCTGTGCATCGCCGACGCTACATGTGCCAAATCACCGATTGGTTCAAATTCTGGATTTCCGTGTTTCCAAAAACGATCCCATTCACAGAGGAACTCTTGAAGCAGAATATCCGCTCGATTCAGAATCCATGCTGGCTGAATCTCTTCGACAAACCGGAGGGTCCTCTCGAAGCAATCCTCGCGGACCGTTCCGATCTCATAAAAATGCATTGGAGAAAGAACCAGGGTAGCTTTACCGGATTTGTGCGCGGGAATCACTGCATCTCTTCCATCAGAGGTGTCCGCACACCGGATTAGGAAGTTCTGGTCCGCATAAACGAACATATACTTCTCCGCAATGCATTGTTGATCTACTCCCCCAGCACGCGTTTGAAGATCGCATCCACATTGCCCAACTGCCGCGTGTAGTCGAAGGTTTGGGCCAGCTTTTCCGGGTTGAGCAGCGCGGTGATCGCCGCATCCTTTGCCACTTCATCGCGGAAGACCAGGTCTTCCTTCCATGAGCGCATCGCGTGCGACTGTACCAGCCGGTAAGCGTCTTCGCGCATCATTCCGGCTTCGGAGAGATCGAGCAGCAACTGGCCGCTGAAGATCAGGCCGCCGGTGCTTTCCAGGTTCTTCTTCATGCGCTCTGGATAGACGAGCAGGCGGTCGATCAGGTCGGTCGTCTTGGCCAACAGATAGTCCACAAGAATCGTCGAGTCGGGGAAGATGATGCGCTCGACCGAGGAGTGGGAAATGTCCCGCTCGTGCCAGAGCGGAATGTTCTCAAAGGCCGCTTGTGCGTTGCCGCGAAGAACGCGCGCGAGGCCGCTGATCTGCTCGCTGGTGATGGGATTCTTTTTGTGCGGCATCGCCGAGGAGCCTTTTTGCTTCTCGCTGAAAAACTCCTGCGCCTCGCGCACCTCGGTGCGTTGCAGGTGACGGACTTCGACGGCGATCTTGTCCAGCGTGCTGGCGATGATTGCCAGTGTTGAAATGTAGGCCGCATGGCGGTCGCGCTGGATCACTTGCGTGGCCACCGGCGCGGGCTTGAGGCCGAGCCGCGCGCAGATTTTTTCTTCGTGTTCAGGTTTGAGGTGACCAAAAGTGCCCACCGCGCCGGAGAGCTTGCCGACGCGCATCTCCTCGGCCGCCGCGTCGAAGCGGGTGAGGTTGCGCTCCATCTCGGCGTACCAGTTGAGCAGCTTGAGGCCGAAGGTGGTCGGCTCGGCATGAATGCCATGGGTGCGGCCGATGGTGGGCGTGTGCTTGAACTCGACGGCGCGGCGGCGGAGCACGACGAGCATGCCCATCAGCCCGGCGCGGAGCAGCGCGGAGGCCTCGGCAACCTGAAGCGCCTGCGCGGTGTCCACAATGTCGTTGGAGGTCAGCCCATAGTGCAGCCATCGGGACTCGGCGTCCAGCCCCTGGTCTTTGAGCGTCTCGGCAACCGCAGTCGTGAAGGCGATCACGTCGTGCTTGACCTCGGCTTCGATCTCCTGAATGCGTGCGACGGAAAAGCTTGCCTTCGTGGCGATGGCCTCGGCGGCGGCGGCGGGAATCACGCCGTCCTCGGCCAGCACGGTGCTGGCTGCCGACTCCACCTGGAGCCAGCAGCGGTATTTGTTCTCTTCGGTCCAGATGCGGCCCATCGCCGGGCGTGTATAGCGGTCGATCAACGGAAGCTCCTTGCCAGGGCCGCATTCCGCGGCCCTGCTCCAACTCTTTATTGTACGAGGGAAAGACACTCAGGCGCGAGGAATCCCCAGCCGCTCGTGGAGTTCATCCTCCAGCAGCCCGCGTCCCGGCTTGTAGGGCTGGAACCACTCTCCGTCGATCACCAGTTGCGGAACGGCCCGCTTGCCGACGCGGCGCACAAGCTCGGCCGAGGCCTCACGGTCGCGGTCAATGTCGATCTCGGTGAACTCGACGCCGTGCGAGGTGAGGAACTTTCGCGCCGCGCGGCAATCCCCGCACCAGGAGACGCCATACATTTGCACCTTCATGGGGACATTCTACTAGGGTCCACGCTGCTACGATCAGGAAGAATGACCGCCGACGAGATCAAATCGCTGCTAAGGCTGGAGCCGCACCCGACCGAGGGCGGCTTCTTCAGGCAGACCTATGTCGCTGCTGAGAGAGTCGAGCTTCCACACGGCTCACGCTCCACCGGTACGGCGATCTACTATCTGCTGGAGCCGGGAACTTTCTCGGAGATGCACTGCCTTGCCTCCGACGAAGTCTTTCACTTTTATTTAGGCGATCCGGTGGAAATGCTGCAACTTTATCCCGATGGAAGCTCCGCCGTCTTCACCCTCGGAGCGGATTTGCAGGCCGGTCAGTACGTCCAGCTCGTTGTCCCCGCCGGAGTGTGGCAGGGCGCGCGGCTGATCGGCGATGGCAAAGTCGCCCTGCTCGGCTGCACGGTGACTCCCGGCTTTGATTTTGCCGATTACCGCGGCGGGAGTTATGCCGAGTTAGCCGATAAGTGGCCCACGGAAGCGGCGCGAATCAGAAGATTGACCCGGAGCTAAGCCTACCGCCGCTCGCGAAAGAAAGTCCGCAGTAACTCAGTTGACTCATCAGCAAGAATCCCCTGCTCCACGAGCATTTGATGGTTAAGCTGTGGGTGATTCAGCACAGAAAGAACCGAGCCGGCCGCACCCGCCTTGGGATCTGCGGCGGCGAAGACCAGACGGTCCAAACGCGCATGAATCATCGCTCCGGCGCACATCGAGCAGGGCTCCAGAGTGACATAAAGCGTGCAGCCAAGCAGCCGGTAGTTTCCCAGCGCCTCAGCCGCCGCGCGCAGAGCTACAATCTCCGCATGGGCTGTGGGGTCCAGGTCGCGCAGCACGCGATTCTGCCCACGCGCAATGATCGCTCCTTCGCGCACCACCACCGCGCCAATCGGCACTTCGCCCGCTTCCGCGGCTTGGCGGGCTTCATCGAGCGCGGCTTGCATAAAATCGAGGTCGTTCATGGCTTCCCTGATAGCGTCGCGGGCTGCTGCTGGGTCATGCAGTGCAGCGTGCCGAGGCCCCAGACTAAATCGACGCTGTGAATGCCAATGACTTCGCGGCCTGGAAATACATCCGCCAAAATGTTCAGAGCGACGCGATCGTTGGGGTCGTGGAAGGTGGGAACCAGCACCAGATCATTGGCGATATAGAAGTTGGCGTAACTGGCCGGAAGGCGCTGGCCGCGAAAGACCACTGGGCGCGGCATCGGTAGCTCGACTAAGTCAAATTGTCTGCCGTCGAGGGTGCGGGCGGCCTTGAGGCGTGCGAGATTATCGGCCAGCGGCGCGTGGTTTGGGTCATTCTTGTTTGGCTCGACGGCAGCAACGATGGTCGTGGGCGCGGCGAAGCGGGCGATGTCGTCGATGTGGCCGTGGGTGTCGTCGCCAACGATGCCGCGATTGAGCCAGAGTGCCTGATCGATTCCGAGAAAGTCGTGAAAGGCCCGCTCCAATTGCGCGCGGCTCAAGCCGGGATTGCGCTGCTGCACCTCGCTGAGCAGGCATTCCTCGGTGGTGAGCAGAATTCCTGCACCGTTAACATCGATGGAGCCGCCTTCAAGGACCAATCTCTGAGAAAAGCCATCGGCCAGCTTAATCGCCGGCATCCATTCGGGCAAGCCGAGTAACTTAGTAACTCGCCCCGGCACCTGATCGTCGAGCGGCCAGTCGTCGTACTTGGCCCAGGCGTTGAAGCGCCAATTCGTGATGGCGATTTTGCCTTCGGAGTTGCGCACGAAGATCGGCCCGGAGTCACGCGTCCAACTGCGGTTGGTAGGCCACAAATGAAAGCTCACCCGGTCGAGATTCGCTCCGGCGCGCTCCAGGATGCTGCTGGCGCGCTGCTCGCTCTTCCCATCTTCGACGAGAATATGCACCTGCTCATGCGCGGCGAGCAGGCGCACGATCTCCGCGTAGAGCCAGGGGATGGCCTGGAACTTTCCCGGCCAGTCGTCGGGGTTGTGCGGCCATGCAAGCCATGTGGACTCGTGGCGCTCCCACTCGGCGGGCATGCAATAACCGAGTTCGCACGGCGTCTTTGCGGGCATCAGCGGCGCGGACATTTATTTAGAATCTCCTTCCGCGGGCCACGCATTCACCGGATCGAGAAATCGCTTGGTGATGGGTTCGTATGCGTCGATGCGGCGGTCGCGCAGAAAGGGCCAGTTGCGGCGCGTCTCTTCGATGAGGCCGAGGTCAATCTCGCCAACTAGAATTTCCTCGGCGTCTTGAGAGGCTTTGGCAATGATGCGGCCGAAGGGATCGGCCAGGAAGCTGCCGCCCCAGAACTCGATGCCCGGCCCGGTAGCACGATCTCCGGAAACGTCGCCATGCTCCAGGCCAACACGGTTCACGCTGGCCACATAGACGCCGTTGGCGATGGCGTGGGAGCGCTGAATGGTCTGCCACGCCTCAACCTGCGCTGCGCCAAACTCGGCCTTCTCCGCCGGATGCCAGCCGATGGCAGTGGGATAGAACAGCGCCTCGGCGCCTTGAAGAGCGCTGAGCCGCGCGGCCTCGGGATACCACTGATCCCAGCAGACCAGCGTGCCCACGCGGACAAAAGCCAAATCCACGGCCTGAAAACCCAGATCGCCGGGCGCGAAGTAATACTTTTCGTAGAAGAGGGGATCGTCGGGAATATGCATCTTGCGATAGACGCTGGCGATGGCCCCATCGGCGTTCAAGGTGACCGCCGTGTTGTGGTAAAGCCCCGGCGCGCGGCGCTCAAAGAGCGATGCAATGATGTCAACCCGCAACTCGCGAGCCACCTCGGAGAGGCGCGCCGTCGAGGGGCCGGGAATCGGCTCGGCCAGATCGAAGAGCCGCAAATCCTCGCGCTGGCAGAAGTACTGCGTGCGAAAGAGCTCCGGCAGGCAGACGATCTTCACGCCCAGCCGCGCCGCCTCGCGGATGTGCTCGACCGCGGCGGCGAAGTTGGCCTC
>PMTP01000128.1:2226-21370 GCA_003167305.1 Acidobacteriaceae bacterium | reverse complement strand
ATCTTGTCCATGTTGCTCTCTTGCGGCCACATTGAGCCGCGGGGGATTTGCGTGACGGGCGGGGATTGCCGAAACTGGAAGTGCGCGCCTTCAGGCCGTCCGCCGCCTGCTTCATTCTATCCGGCGGAGTGTACACTTGAGGCGCAAGCCTTTGTATGGAGCAGAACCAAGATGAACCCTCCTGAAGTTACCCCCGCCTCCAGCCTCATACCCCGCACCGTCGCCAATTCGCAGTCGGAGATGACTGAGCTCATCCTGCCCAACGACACCAACGTCCTGGGCAATCTGCTGGGCGGACGGCTGATGCACTACATTGATATGACCGGCGCAATGGCCGCCTACCGGCACGCGCGCACCTACATTGTGACCGCCGCGATGGACCACATCGACTTCATCCAGCCGGTGCACCTGGGCAACCTGATCACGCTCAAGTCCAGCGTCAACCGCGCATTTACCACCTCGATGGAGGTGGGCGTGAAGGTGTGGGCGGAAGACACTCAGACGGGCAAGGTTCTGCACGTGGCCAGCGCCTTCCTGGTCTTCGTGGCCATCGACAAGCAAGGGCGGCGCGTGCGGGTGCCCGAAGTGATCCCGGAGACGCCCGAAGAGCAGCGCCACTACGCCGATGCGCTGCTGCGCCGCGAGCATCGCGAGGCCGAGGCCGCCCGCCGCAAGCAGGAGAAGGCGGCGCACCGCGAGCGCGAGGCCGCGAATGTGGAATAACTTGTTTGAATGAAAATGCGAATTCCAACACCGGCAGATTGAAGACTACCGCAGAAATTATTTGTTTGATCCTTGCGGATCTTCGTGCTATACACTGTTTGCAGAAAGGGAGTACCAATATGCTACGGAAGATCGTGGTGGTCCTAGCCGTACTTGCAGTCGGCCTCGCGCTTGGCTTCTTCTGGGGAACACAAAGAGAGAGAGCAGCGATGCAGAGAATCCAATTCAATAATCCGACAATCCAGAAAACAAACTTGTGTTCCTGCAATTGCCAACCAAATCCAAACGGCACAGTACATTGCGACCTCTGTCCTTGTAAATAACATGGGCTAAAGTTCGCACTTCCGAGACCCTGGATCGCATCGATTTGCCGACGCTAACCTGCGCGGGAGTCCCACCTATGGTACGTCTTTGTTTTTGCGGCTATGGTGGAAAACCAAGGATTTCAATCACCACATCTCTAGAGGAGCAATCAAGAAGAATGGCTCATTCACCCGCCATGCCCGCGCCCGTAGCTTTGCCGGGCGTATCGAAGATCGTCGCCATCGGTTCCGGCAAGGGCGGCGTGGGTAAAACCACCGTCGCCGTCAACCTGGCCATTGCGCTCAGCCGGCTCGGCCAGCGCGTGGGCCTGATCGACGCCGACATCTACGGACCCAATGTTCCCCTCATGATGGGCTCGGCCAAGCAGCCAGTTGTAGGCCCGGACAACCGCATCGTTCCCAACGAAACCCATGGCGTGAAAACCATCTCCATCGGCTACATCTCCCCCGGCGACAAGCCGCTGGTGATGCGCGGGCCGATGCTGCACCAGATCATCCGCCAGTTTTTGCAACAGGTGGACTGGGGCGAGCTGGACTATCTGATCGTCGATCTGCCTCCGGGCACCGGCGATGTGGTCATCTCGCTGGTCCAGACCGTCCCGCTGACCGGCGCGGTGGTCGTCAGCACGCCCAGCGACGTGGCCCTGCAAGACGCGCGCAAGGCGCTGGAGATGTTCGCGCAGGTCAACGTCGAGGTGCTGGGCATCATCGAGAACATGAGCCACTTCACCTGCCCGCACTGCCACCAGGAGATCGACATCTTCTCCCGTGGTGGCGCCGAGCGAACCGCCAAGCAGTTCGGCGTTCCCTTCCTGGGTTCCATCGAGCTGGTTCCCGCCATCCGCGAGGGCGGCGACCGCGGACTACCCGTCGCGCTGGCCGGCCCCAAGAGCCCGCAGGCGGCCGAGTTCTATGCCGTGGCGGATAAGCTGATGGAGCAGGCCGAAGCCGCGGCAGCCGCGGCCAAGGATGTGATCGAGATCAGTTAACCACCTGCGGTGGGGCAGCCCCTTCGGCTGGTCCGCGCCAGAAAAAAGGCGCGGATCGATCTTCCTTTTTACGGTAAAGATTTTTCTCCTGGATGATATTCTTCAAATTCTTTCAGAAAAATAGACAGAAAAAGCGGGGCACGCGCCCCGCTTTTTCTGTTGGTTGAAATGCAATCTACCGCCAGTGACCTTCCTCCATCTCATAATGATCGCCGCGATGCCTCCAGCGGTGGGCAACCCAACGCTGCCCTTCATGGGGTGGACGCTCCCAGCGTCCGGGAGTCCAGACGTAGTGGTCGCCTTCATAGCGGTGATATCCATTGATCCATACGTAACCACGATCAGGGGGCCGGCCGCGTTCTTCGTGCATGGGTGGCGGCGGGCCGATGCGAATCGCAACCTGCGCAAACGATGCCGCAGGGGAGAGAGTGAGAGCAAGCAACAGTGCCAGTGCAATTTTTTTCACGATGAATCAAATCTCCTGGGTTTGGGTTGCCGGAATCATGACCGCCTTCCGGCCTGTTGATGAATCAAACGTTGAGAGGCGAAATTAGTTGCGGTCCCATCGGGAATCGCACCCACGCTGTTTGTACCACCAACGCTTTCCTCTCGTGTGTATCGAATTGCTCATTTCATTGTTTCGGCTCTCACGACCCCGCTCCGATCTCCTCAGTCAGCGCCTTGGCCGCCGTAATGCAGGCCGCGCGGTCCACGTCGAGGTGCGTGACCAGGCGCATCGCATCCGGCCCGACGGCGTTGGCCAGAATGCCACGCTCCTTGAGCCGCGCCGACAGATCCTCCGCCCTCAGCCCGCCCGTCAGGCGGAAGATCACGATGTTGGTCTCGACCGCGTCGAGGTCGATCTCCACGCTATCCATGCCGGCCAGCGCCTCAGCCAGCAGGCGGGCGTTGGCGTGGTCCTCGTGCAGCCGCTTTGGCCCCTGCTCCAACGCGATCAACCCCGCCGCCGCCAAAATGCCCGCCTGCCGCATTCCGCCGCCCAATGCTTTTCGATAAATCCGCGCCTGCGCCATCAACTCCGCCGAGCCAACCAGCATCGACCCCACCGGCGCGCCCAAACCCTTCGACAGGCAGAACATCACCGTATCGAAGCCGCTGCTCAGTTCGCGCACATCCACGCCCAGCGCCGTGGCCGCATTGAAGATGCGCGCGCCATCCAGGTGGAGGGCAAGCTTGCGCTCTTTTGCCCCGGCCCAAATCTTCTCTAAAGCATCGAGGCGCGTGCAGCGGCCTCCGGCCAGGTTAGCTGTGTTTTCAATCTCGATGAGGCCGGTAGCGGCGCGAAAGGCTCCGCGCGCAAAGATCGCCGGCTCAATCTGCTTCCAGGTCAATGTGCCGCTCTCGGCGGCGACGGCGCGAATCAGGCAGCCGGAAAAGACCGCCGTGGTGGCCATCTCGTAGTCCAGAATGTGCGCGCGCGACTCGGCGATCACCTCCTGGCCGGGCTGGGTGTGCAGGCGAATAGCGATCTGGTTGCCCATGGTTCCGGTGGGCACAAAGAGCGCCGCCTCGCGGCCAAAGCGCTCCGCCGCGCGCTGCTCCAAAAGATTCACAGTAGGGTCTTCGCCGTAAACGTCGTCGCCCACCTCCGCCGCGGCCATCGCGGCGCGCATCTCCACGGAGGGCCGTGTCACTGTATCCGAACGCAGATCGATGAGGTTTGGCATTGGCTTCTCCCTTTCTTGTTGTTGCTTCATTCACAAATTACGGGTCAGGTTTATCAATCAACAGAACTCTCGGGTTTCAAAAGTAGTACTTGAACTTTAAACTAAGACCATCACTGATCGCCTTTTACTTTGGGCCGGCTTACCGAGCCATCAAGTTCAACATAGTAAACAGTGGTAGGCTGTGTATCTGTTTCGAAGCTAAGAATGATTTGGCCGACGTCTCCTGCAGAATCCTTTTTCAAATGCCACTCGGGGCTTTCTGCTGTGGGTTCAATATTAAGCAAGCAGCTTTCAACTAGGACAGAAAGAGTCTCATGGGGGAAATCGCCAATAGCAACAACGTGAATGAAGCGCTCACCTGTATCACTGGCGCCGCACATTCCTTGTTCGTTTGGGTTTGACACGAAAGAGTCAGTAAAGATGAGGAAGTGGTGAGGACTTTCGGCTATGAGCCGAGCCGCAAAGGGAGCGTTGGTTCCTTGTCGGTAATCGCTTGGATGGCTAAGCGGAATTTGTTGAAGCTGACCGTTTGTTGGTGTAAATTCGAGAATCGTGAGTCGCCCATGCTGATGTAAAACCGCGTGGCCGGAGCGGATGTGCGGGATCGTCAGCGGACGATTCTGAGAAAAAGCTACAGGAGATGCGAAAGCTATTCCAGCAAAAAGGATGTGCAAGACAAAACAATAAGGCTTCATTCCGGCTCTCCGAATGTTATCTGTGGTGCCCTATTCCCTATTCCCTATTCCCTATTCCCTGTCTCTACGGTATCTGCGCCATTGGCAGTTCGAGCACCGGCGTCCGCTTGGCGTCCTTTACCGTGTAGGCCCACAGGCCGTGAAAGTTCCCCCGCAGCCCCGGCTGCGCTTTGAGCACGGCGGTCAGCACGGCGATCGCCTCTGTGCGCACGGCGGCCGGATCGGTCACTCCGGTCGATTCGTAGACCACGCCCAGATCGGCGTGCAGCAGCGACAGGTCCAGGTGAATGGTGTTGATCTTCCAGACGCGCGGCCCATCCGGGAGCGTCAAAGGGAAGGCCGTTTGCGGAGAATTCCTGAGCGCTGACTGCTCGGCGCTGAGTTTTTCCAGATTCGGCGAGGAGAGAATATCCACCGGCAGCAGCAGCGCGCGGGCCGCATCGTAGGCGTACCAGGCGGCCCAGAACTGGTTGTCTTTGGCCAGTTCGCGGGCGCGCGTCCACCACCAGACGCCGTCGTGGCCTTCAATGGCGCCCGGACGGATGGTCAGGCCGCCCAGCTTCCAGCCGCTGGCGGGGCCGTCCCAGGCCAGGATAAGGCCCAACTGGCCGGCGTAGGGCGCTCCGGCGGCATCGGCCAGCACCAGCGCGTAGCGGCCCGGTGGCAGCGCCCGCATGGTTAGCGTCACGGTCAGCGAACCGCTGGCGCTGGTGCAGAAGAACTGCGTGTCGGCGGGCGCGGCCAGGCTGGTTGCGTCCAGCAGGTAGAGGCTGCGCAGTTGGACCTGCCCGCCCTTCATCAGCGACGCGCCCGCCTGCGCCTCGCTGCTGATTCCCTCCCAGTCAGCCGCCACGGCGGGCAGCAGAGCGGCCTTCAGCGCGGCCAGGTCCTGTTGCGCAACTGCTATGGCCAGCCGCCCGCCGGCCGCGGAGAGCGCATCGCGGTCCTGGGGCTGCAACTCGGCCTGCGTGGTGCAACTGGCCGCATGCAGCGGCCGGGCTGCCGCCAGAAGCAAAACTGATCCTGCCGTCACGGTCCAAATCCCCGTTCGAACTCCCCACCAGAGGCGCATCCGCTGCCCTCTCTCTCTGACCGGCAAAGCCATTGTGAGCCTTCGCCGGTCACTGCTAGTCTAGTACAGTCAAACGTTCAGCAGAGGATTCGTATGAAGGGTACAACTCCGATTGAAGACGGTAATCGCCTTGAAAAGACGGGTCTGCGATGGCCCGAACGGCTTCTGGGGCCCGTTCCCGGACTCAAGGAGATCAATCTGGTTTGCTGGGGTTTCTTTCTTCTTTGCCTGCTGCCGGTTGTCGTCGCCGTTGTTTACGCCCAGTTCACCACGGCTGGCGTCCTGCACGCCGATTTCATTTATCCGTACGGGGCCGGAAAGCTGCTCAACCTGTATCCCGCTTCGCAGCTCTATAACTACGATGTACAGCTCAAGGTATTCAACGGGATTTATCCGTTGCAGGATGGCGCGTACGGACCCAGTCCCTATCCTCCCTATGTCGCGGGGATTTTCAGCCTGCTTGCACGGCTTTCCTTCGAAAAAGCCTACTTTCTGTGGATGGGCATATCGCTGATCCTCTACCTTGCCGGAATCGGGGCTGTCTTGGCCACCTTCTTTCCCCGGCAAAGGCTGAAAGGCGCCTTGATCTTTTGCTTTGCGCTGGCTTCTCGCGCGTTTTTGATGGATACGCTCTTTAATGGCCAACTCTCCTCCGTGGCCGTCTTCGCGACCGGCTTGGCCGTCTCGCTGGACCGGCGATCAAGACCGCTGTCGAGCGGTCTGGCGCTGGCCATCCTGGCCTATAAGCCCACCCTGCTTATCATCATTCTGCCCATGCTGCTGTTGACGCGCAGATTCAGGACGCTGGCCGCCTTTCTTGCCGGGACTGCCGTTCTGCTGCTGGCAACCACGGCCTTCGCCGGAATCGGGATTTGGTCCGCTTACCTGCGCATGTTGCGCTTTTTCGGAGAAATGTCGGGACTCAATGGCCACTCCTGGCTCCGGCTCTGGAAGTACATTGACCTCAACGCGTTCTCACACGCGATTCCCGGCGGCAGATCGACAGCCGGTCTGGTGATTTTGGCTTGCGTGATCTGCTGCGTGGCGGCATGGCTTGCGCTGCTCCTTTGGAAGTCGGCCGCGGCTGGATCTCCCGCCCAATCCCTGGCCTGGNNATTTTGGCCGCGATCTCCCTGATTCTGACCCTGGCCGCGCTGCAAGCTCTGGGATGGCGCAAGGAGTGGGGGCGCATGGTATGGCTTGCGCTGATGGTCTTTGCCGCCACCTGGATTACGGAAGAAATTGCCAGGAGCTACAAGGTTCAGATTCTGACCATCGTGCTCTTCGTTCTTGGCGTGGCGCAACTCATCCTGTTGCGCGCCGCCATTCGCCGTGAGCCTGGCCTCGCCGAAGCGATTGTGAGCGTCCGCGGGCCGCTGGTAGTCTAGTACAGTAGAGCGGCAACGGAAGACCGCCTGCGAGCAAGGACCGGCTTTCATGCGCACCTTCAATCCGCACAACTCGCCGGTTTCGCCTGGGGTTCGTGGGCTTAGCGTCTTCGCGCCGCTGGTGCTTTTCGCCGCGGCTCTCTGCGGGGCGCAGATGCTGCAAGCGCAGACGCCGGCCACTGCTGTTCAACCCGCCAAGCCGCACAAGGCGGCTCATCCGCACAAACGGCCCGTCGCAGCACCCGCGCCCGCCCCGGCGCCTCCGGCTGCTCCCGTTGCGGCAACGCCTCCCGCACCTGAACTCCCGCAGTGGCCGGCCAATGAGAAGCCCGTCCCGGCCGCGATCACCTGGGACAGCCANNTGGCGCTTTCGGCCCCGGCACAGCGCGCGATGTGCTCAGCCAGCTTCTGCTCGGCTCCGGCTACAACGTAGTGATGATCGGAGACCAGGGCCAGGGAACTCCGCGCAGGATCGTTCTCAGTTCCCGCCACGCCGGAGCCGCGACGACAGCCGCCACTCCCGCCCCGGCCAGCGATGAGGACGCCGACACGGAAGAGCAGCCGCAACAGCAGCCGCAGCAGTACCCGCCGCCCATTCGCCCCGGCTTCCCGCCCGGCGGGCGCACACCCCAGCAGATGCAAGATATGCAGCGGCAACAGCAGATGCAGCAGATGCACCCGCAGCCCGGGCAGCCGCAACCGCCCAGCAATCCGCAGAACTAGAACGACAGGGAATAGAGACTAGGGACTAGGCGGAATCGCCGTAGACCAATCGTGTTTGTCAAGGCTCGCTGATTCCCATCATGGCTGGATGTGGAAATGCTGTGGAGACCAAGGAAGTTATCAATAAGCAGGTCAGACCCGCTTCGCAGTTAGCGAATTTCTCGGGTGTGCTGGCTGCTATTTTCTATTCCCTATTCCCTGTTCCCTGCTTTATTCACAGCCCCCGCGCCACTTCCGGCTGGGTCTCAACGGCCGCGGGGCGCGGCTGGGGACGCATCAGCGCAAAGCCCGCGCGCAGGATTCCGTACGCCGCCAGGATGCTGAAGGCCATGGAGCCAACCGACGCCGCTATCAACATCGTTAAATTCAATACATCAGTCATCTTTTGCTTTCGTACACTTTACTTGTGGTCTGGAACGCGCCGCGTTCCCGCTCAGGCCGCCCCAAAAAACCTTCCGGACTCGCCCGATAATCGCTCTCTCCGATTGTCGCAGAAAACCCGCTGCGCAAGTCTGCTTTCTATTGACCAATGGAATACCCTCTAGGTTGTATTCAGGTTAAAGGCGGTTGCGCGGGGCTGAATTGCCCGCCGCTGGCGAATTCGATGGGCAGAGTGCGGCGCTCTCCGTTATCGGCGATAATATCTGTACTGCATTGGAAGGAGAATCCCCCATGCCTGAAGCAACGATTGCCCAAAAGAGTCCCTATCCCGTCGAAGTCGAAGCCGGCAAGAGCTACTACTGGTGCGCCTGCGGCTTGAGCGCAGGCCAGCCCTTCTGCGACGGCAGCCACAAGGGCAGCGGTTTCACGCCGGTAAAGTTCGAGGCCACCGAAACCAAGACCGTCTACTTCTGCGGCTGCAAGCACAGCGCCAACCCCGTTCTCTGCGACGGCAGCCACCGCCAGCTTTAGAGCTTTTTTCTGTTGCCGTAATGAAGTCTTCACGCGATCCCACCCTTCGCGAAGAACGCGAAGGATGGGGCACCCAATTTGATTGCACCCATGCCCATCACACACATCACGGTGCGCGGGGCGCGCCAGCACAACCTGCGCGACATCAACGTGCGCATCCCGCGCAACACGCTCACGGTGGTCACGGGCCTCAGCGGCTCGGGCAAGAGCTCGCTTGCCTTCGACACGATCTACGCCGAGGGCCAGCGGCGCTACGTGGAAACGCTCTCGGCCTACGCGCGGCAGTTCCTCGACCAGATCGAGCGGCCCGACGTGGACTCGATTGAGGGACTCAGCCCAGCCATCTCCATCGAGCAGAAGACGACCAGCCGCAGCCCCCGCTCCACGGTGGGCACCATCACGGAAATCTACGATTACCTGCGCCTGCTCTACGCATCAGTCGGCGCGCCCCATTGCCCCAATTGCGGCCGGCTGATCTCTCACCAGAGCGCAGATCAGATTGTGCAGCGCATTCTCGAACTCGGCTTCGGCGAGCGCGTCACCGTAATGGCGCCCATCGTTCGCGGGCGCAAGGGTGAGTTCAAGGAGATGCTCGACCAGCTCGACCGGCAGGGCTTCCGCGCACGCGTGGACGGCGAGATCATGGACCTGTCTGAGCCTGTGAACCTGGACCGCCGCAAGAACCACACCATCGAAGCGGTGATCGACCGCATCCTGCTGAAGAATCCGCCGGTCCCCACGACGATTCCGGCGGCAACGCCGCTCGCCGCCGGCAAGCCCTCCGCTGAAAAGCGCCTCGACGCTGCCGTGGCCAAGGCGCTGCAACTGGCCAACGGCCTGGTGCTGGTGGCCGTCACAGGCAGCGAGGAGCAGTTGTTCTCCGCCTCCATGGCCTGCCCCGACTGCGGCCTCGATGTGCCCAAGCTGGAGCCGCGCAGCTTCAGCTTCAACTCCGCCTACGGCGCTTGCCCGGAGTGCCACGGGCTGGGCTCGCTCTATGACCTCGATCCCGCCAAAGTGATCACCGACTGGTCGAAGCCGCTGTTGGATGGTCTGGGCCCCGGTTCCACCTCGCAGTATCTGCTCAGGCTTGTTCATCTGGCCGCCGACCGCTACAAGATCAACCTCAGAACCCCCTTCGAAGACCTGCCGGTCAAACAGCAGCACATTCTGGTCTACGGGCCGCCCAAAGGCGAGGCTCCGCGCACCGGCTTTCACGGGGTTCTCGCCTTTCTGCGCGACAGCATTGAAGAGGCGCGCAGCGATTCCTATCGCGAGTCGATGATGGCCTACATGTCGGCGACGCCCTGCCCGGTCTGCCGCGGCAAGCGGCTGCGCCCGGAGTCGCTGGCGGTCAAGATCGGCGGCCTCTCCATCGCCGACTTCACCGCGCTGCCGCTCAACCGCGCGCTATCGGCGGCGATCAACCTGAGCTTCACGGCGCGCGAGTCGCTGGTGGCCGAGCGCCTGCGCCACGAGATCGCCGAGCGGCTGGAGTTTCTCTGCGCCGTCGGCCTCACCTACCTCTCGCTGGACCGCAATGCGACCACGCTCAGCGGCGGCGAGGGCCAGCGCATTCGCCTTGCCACGCAGATCGGCTCGCGGCTGCGCGGCGTGCTTTATGTTCTGGACGAGCCGTCCATCGGCCTGCACCAGCGCGACAATAACCGGCTGATTCAGGCTCTGGAAAGGCTGCGCGACCTGGGCAACACGGTGCTGGTCGTCGAGCACGATGAAGAGACGATCCGCCACGCCGATTACGTCCTCGACCTTGGCCCCGGCGCGGGCCGCCTGGGCGGCTACGTCGTTGCTCAAGGTACGCCGGCGGAGATCATGGCCTGCCCGGAGTCGCTCACCGGACGCTATCTCAGCGGCGCGGCTCCCATGCTGCAACGCGCCAAGCCGCGCCCACTCACCGGCAAGTGGCTCACCGTCTCGGGCGCGCGCGAGCACAATTTGCAGGACGTGAATGTGCGCATTCCGCTGGGCGTGATGACCGTGGTCACCGGCGTCAGCGGCAGTGGCAAGAGCACTCTGGTCAACGACATACTTTACCGCTCGCTGGCGCAGACGATCTACGGCTCGCGCGAGGAGCCCGGCGCGCACGAATCGCTCTCGGGCGCCGAGCAGATCGACAAGGTTGTCCGCATCGACCAATCGCCGATCGGGCGGACGCCGCGCTCCAATCCGGCTACGTACACGCAGGTCTTCGCGCCGATTCGAGATTTGTTCGCCATGCTGCCCGAGGCCCGAGAGCGCGGCTACAAGCCGGGGCGCTTCAGCTTCAACGTCGGCGGCGGCCGCTGCGAGGCCTGCCAGGGCGACGGCCAGCGCCGCATTGAGATGAATTTCATGCCCGACGTTTACGTGCAGTGCGAGGTCTGCAACGGCAGGCGCTACAACCAGGAGACGCTGGCCGTAAAATTCAAGGGACACTCCATCGCCGACATTCTGGAGCTGACCATCGAAGACGCTCTCATTGTTCTGACCGACGTGCCGCAGGTTCGCCAGAAGCTGCAAACGCTGGTCGATGTGGGCCTGGGCTACGTGCATCTCGGCCAGAGCGCGACGACATTGTCGGGAGGCGAGGCGCAGCGCATGAAGCTGGCGCGGGAGCTGAGCAAGCGGCAGACCGGCCGCACGCTTTATCTGCTCGATGAACCCACCACCGGCCTGCACTTCGACGACGTGCGCAAGCTCCTCGAAGTTCTTCACCGCCTCGCCGACCTGGGCAACACGGTGATCATCATCGAGCACAACCTGGACGTGATCCGCAACGCCGACTGGATTCTCGATCTCGGCCCGGAAGGCGGCGAAGACGGCGGCCGCGTGGTGGCTGAGGGCCGGCCCGCAAAGATTGCCGCCACTCCCGGCTCCTACACCGGCCAGTTTCTCAAACGCTATTACACCTCCAGCAACGGAAAACTTGAAGCGGCCGAACCGGACGAGCTATTAGACCTCCGTGCCCCATCCTTTCCGCTCCTGAGCGCAGTCGAAGGATCTGAGTTTTTTTCTGCGGAAAGAGTGGGATACCATGAACCCGAACCGGCTTTCGCACGACCAAAACCGGCGAAATCCGTTCCACGCAAACCGACAGCCGCAAAGAAGACCGCCAAAAAGAAATCCTATTCCCGCAGAAAGAAGACGGTGCTGCCATGAGCGACCAGGAAGACGCCACTCACGAGCCGGAAGAGAACCCATTGCCCGCACCAGATCCGGGTGCCCCAGGTCCCGATTCTGGGACCTGGGAGTCCACGACAGATCCGGATACCCCAGCTCTCGCTTCTGAGACCTGGGATTCCACTGCTTCCAGCGCTCCGCCTGCCGATCTGTCCCAGTCTTTCTCGCAGCCCGAGGCCGTTGCGCCCCGGCGCATTCCGCATCTCGGCCATCTCGTTCTGCTGGCGGCCTTCGGCGCCGTAGGGTTCGTCTGCGCGACGGTGCTGATGATGGTTGCCCTGCATTTCCATCTCTTTGGCGTCACAACCATGGAAAAGGCCGCCACCGACGTTCATTACATTCTGGGTAGCGAGGCGGCCATCTATCTCATTACCTTTATTCTCGGCTTTCTTGTTTTTCCGCTGTTTTGGAAGCAGAGCTTCTTTGCCGGAGTCCACTGGCGCGGCGCGGCGGCGTGGCGGCTCTCCTGGCGGCTGCCCGTCCTCGCCCTGGGCTGCTTCGCGCTGGCCCTGTTCGACGATCTACTGCTGCCCGGGCCAAAAAACACGCCAATCGACGAGATTTTTCGCACACCCGGCGCCGCATGGATGATGTTCGCCTTCGGCGTCACCATCGCGCCCTTCTTTGAGGAGATCGCCTTCCGCGGCTTTCTGCTGCCCGCCCTCGCCACGTCTTGCGACTGGGTTGGCGAACGCTTCATGCACACACGCCCCCGCCCGCTCGATGCGGACGGCCATCCCCAATGGTCCATCGCCGCCATGGTGATCGCCTCCATCTTCACCAGCCTGCCCTTCGCCCTGATGCACGGCGAGCAGACCGGCCATTCGTTCGGACCGCTCCTCCTGCTGATTGTGGTCAGCCTGATTCTCTGCGCGGTGCGGCTTAAAACGCGCTCTCTCGCCGCCAGCACTCTGCTCCATGCCTGCTATAACTTCATGATCTTCTCCTCCATGATGGTGGGTACCGGAGGATTCCGGCACCTCGACAAGCTATAAGAGACCGAATTGATTATTTTGGTTCGTTAGCCCTGGGCGTGACTTTTCGACTTGCGCTTTCAACTTGTACGCACGTAGTATTGTGCTACACGGGAATCTGTGCCTTTATGAAATCAAACGTCACATTAAAAATTGAAGAAGATTTGCTGCGCGAAGCCCGTGTCCTTGCCGCGGAGGAAGGCTCTTCCATCAGCGCCCTGCTCGCCGACCGGCTGGAGCAGGCCGTCCACCAGCGCAGAGGATACGACCAGGCGCGCCGCAACGCCGTAGCCCGGTTGCGGTCGGGCTTTGACTTGTGCTGGAATCCAACCCGCTCACGGGGAGAACTGCATGAGCGGTAAGTGCTTTGTTGATACCGACATCCTGGTCTATGCACATGACCGCTCAGCTGGCGCCAAGCATCTGCGCGCGCAGATGCTGCTGGAGCAGCTTTGGACCTCCGGCTGGGGTGTGTTGAGCACGCAGGTTCTTGAAGAGCTATGCATTCATCTCTGCCGCAACGCCGGCAATCCCCTGCCCATCGAGGAAGTCTGCCTGTTGATTCGCGATTACTCCACCTGGGAGGTGATTGCCAGCACTCCCGCCTCGGTCCACGAAGCGCTGGAGATCGTGATGCGCCACAAGTTTCCCTTTTGGGATGCCCTGATCCTTGAGGCCGCCGAGCGCGCCGGCGCATCCATCCTCTACTCCGAGCATCTGGCAACATCGCCGCGCTTCGGTGCGATTCAGATAGTGAATCCGCTGGTTGAGCCGGCTGAACCGGCAGCAGTAACGCCCGCCAAGAAGTAAGGACTTACTACCGTAATGTGCCATCCGTCACCCACCACCGCCTTCGCAATCTGACATACTTGGAGCAGTACCCCAGTGCTGTGTGAAAGGGAACTCCCGGCTTCTGGAATGATCTGCGGCTCATAGAATCGAAATCACGTCTATTGAGCCTTGAGCAGCAGCTATGATTCCGATGAATGGCATCCCGTTTGAGCGACGAGAGGTATCTGGATTGGCAACAATAACAAAACGATTGACAATCGCATACAGGTATAGTAGTTCTTCCTATAGAAGTAGGAGATCGGAATGTCTGAGCCACGATTATCAAAACTTGAATTTCAGATTATGGAGGCGCTTTGGGCAAAAAGCGACTCCTCGATCCGCGAAATTCAGGAGTCGTTCCCGGAGAAGCGAAAGCCCGCCTACACGACCATCCAGACTACCGTGTACAGAATGGAAGCGAAGGGGGTCGTGCAGCGCGTGAAGAAAGTCGGCAACTTCCACATTTTCGCTCCCTCGATCTCGCGCGATTCGGCCCAGCGAAGGCTCATCGACGATCTGCTGGCCATCTTCGGAGGACGCTCACAGCCTGTCATGGCGCACCTGATCGAGCTGGGCAAGCTGTCTCTTGAAGATGTAAAGGATGCGGAGAGAGCGCTGCGAACTCTTTCCCGCAAGGAGAAGCAGCCATGATGCTTCCGGCATTCTGGAACGATGCCTGGACCGCGGCCCTGGCCAACCATCTATGGCAGTCGACCGTCGTGACCGGGATTGCATGGCTGCTCTCGCTCAGCCTGCGCAAGAATCATGCTCGAATGCGTTATTGGGTATGGATGATTGCCTCGGTCAAATACCTGATCCCGTTCTCGCTTCTCATCGCTGCCGGAGAATCCCTTCGCTCGGCGTTCGCCACACCGATTCAAAGGCCGGTGCTTGCAGCCGCAATGGAACAAATCACTTTGCCTTTTTCGCTGGCCGCATCGCCTGCCGCCGTTCCTTATACCAGCACAGCGCCCGNNGCGGGTGGTTGCGGATCCGTGCCTCTATCCGCTCATCATCGCGCATGACACTAGCTGCCGAGGTGCCGGTTCTCTGTTCGCCACTGCTGATCGAGCCGGGAATCTTCGGTATCTTCCGCCCCATTCTGCTGCTGCCGCAGGGCATTGATGACCGCCTCAGCCCGGCGCAGCTCGACGCCATCATCGCCCATGAGATCTGCCACGTCCGCCGGCGCGACAATCTCACGGCAGCTATCCACATGGTGGTGGAAGCGCTCTTCTGGTTCCATCCCGCGGTGTGGTGGATCAAGACTCGCCTCCTGGAGGAACGCGAACTGGCCTGCGACGAGGTTGTTCTACAGTCAGGAAACGATGCGGACATCTACGCCGAGAGCATCCTGAACGTCTGCAAATTCTGCATCGAGTCGCCGCTGGCCTGCGTCGCGGGCGTTGCCGGATCGGACCTAAAACGCCGTATAGTACGCATCATGACCGAGAAGGTATCGCACAATCTCGACCTCGGCCGAAAGCTGCTGCTGGTGCTGGCGGCAACCGTTGCAATCTCCATCCCGGTTGTCTTCGGCCTGGTGCACATCAAACAGGCCGATGCTCAAATCTCGACGCAGGGGCTTGCGGGCGCCTGGCAGTGTACGCTTCACGCCGGCCTTGACCTGCGCGGACTCTTCGAGATTTCCAAGGCTAAGACGGGAGAGTACAACGGGAACTTCTACGCCATCGACCAGAGCGCATCCTCCGTACCTATATCCAGCATTACTTTAAATGGCGCAAACGTGAAGATTGCCCTCGCTGACATCGGCGCGGTCTTCGAGGGCAAACTGAGTCCGGATGGAATGTCGATTGCCGGAACTTTGAACCAGTTATCTTTTGTGCATCCCTTAATCCTGAACCGCGCAACGCCCCAGACGGCCTGGGAGATTCCCAAGCCGCGCCCGGCGATGCCTGCCGGCTTTGATCCCAGCATTGTGACTGCCACCATCAAACCCAGCCAGCCGGATGAGTCGAGCAAAGGATTCAATGTCCAAGAGGGCCGCCTGATGGCCGTGAATGCGACGTTGAGCGACCTCATTACGTATGCCTACGAGATCCATCCCAAGCAACTGATCGGCGCGCCCGCCTGGGTGGATCAAGATCGAATCGACATCAACGCAAAATTTAGCGGCGCAGGCGAACCCAACCCCAGTCAGCTTCAGAGCCTGGTGCGGAAGCTGCTGGCCGAGCGCTTCAAACTCAGCCTCCATCGCGACAAGAAAGAGCTTTTGGTCTATGCGCTGAGCAAGACTCAAGCTGGGCCGAAACTGGCCAAAAGCTCGGCAGATCCTAACCAGTTGCCCGATATGTCCTTTCAGGCTCTGGGCAAGTTGAACGTCCGCAGCGGATCCATACAGGACTTTATCACTGTGATGCAGTCCGTTGTGCTCGACCGCCCGGTACTCGATCGGACCGGGATCACGGGGAGATATAAATTCACCCTTGACTGGACCCCCGACGACTCCCAGTTTCCCGGTATGGGCGCGACGATTCCGCATCCAGCCGGCGCCGCCGCTCCGCCGCCGCTGTCTGCCGCAATCCAGGGGCAGTTAGGACTCAAACTCGACTCCACGATGGCTTCTGTTCAGGTTTTCGTCATCGACCATGTTGAGAAACCGGTAGAGGCCAATTAATTCGAAGTCAGGAGTCAACTGATGGCCAGCCTTCTCTATTCATGCCGATCAGATTCCAATCATAATCAGGGAGAAGCCGTGTTCAAAATGCGCAGGTGTGGTGTGCATAAAAAAGTATCTGAGAGCCAGATCATCATCATAAGGCTGCTGGCTTTGTTTGTTTTTGCCGCAGCGGTTCCGTGGGCTTGCGGCCAAGCGGCGACACAACCCGTGAGCCCAGGGGTTGAATCGCCGCAGAATGCCGATCAGGTTTATCTCAATCTTGTGGTTACGGACAAGAACGACAAGCGTGTTCTCGACCTGAAGCCGGGCGAGATTGCGGTCACCGATGGTAATTCTCCGGTCACGCTCAAGGATCTTAGCCTTGTGACCGGCAAACAGAATAGCGATCATCTGATCACGCTGGTCTTTGACCGTCCAAGCCCGGCTGCCGGCTCAAGCAAGGAAACGGATCCCTCCATCACGAAGATCGCGCGCGATACCGCGGCGAAGATTCTCAAGATCATTCCGGCGAGTGGCTTTTCTATTTCCGTGCTGAATGTCGATAGGCAGCTCTGGCTCCAAAGTGGGTTTACCTCGGATCGCAAAGTGCTTGAGGAGGCCGTACACGCAGCCACCGAGCCGTTGAAATCCGGGAGCGGCAGCACTGTCAGCCCNNGCCGCATTGCGCAGGATCAGCATCTCCGGCCTTCCCTGGCGGCCTTATTGGCCTTGGCCCAGGCGGAGCAACCGCTCGCGCAAAGAAAGGCGGTGATCTATTTCACCTCCTTGCAGGACCGGCAGGTCGATTCAGAGGCCAGGAATGCGATCAAATCCATTATCGGATCGGCGGAACTGTCCAGGGTGATCCTCTACGTCGTCGACCTGGGTTCCCTCGATCGCACGGGAGCGCGGATCAGCGCGCAGGGCATGCTGCATGCCAGCAATAGCCAGGAATCATCCGACAAAGAATCGAACAATAACGATATGCAGCAATTGGCGGAGGGAACGGGTGGCAGTTACATCACCGGGAACGGAATGCAGAGGTCTCTGGAAGGAATGATCCAGGACCTGACAACGTATTACGAAGCATTTTATTCTTCCCCACCCACGGAATTCGACGGGAAGTTCCATCCGATTGCCGTCAAGTCCCTCCGGCCCGGGCTCACGATACGCACGCAAACGGGCTATTTTGCGTTGCCTCCGCGCGACGCCGGCGGCGCCGCTCCAGAGCCATTCGAGTTGCCGCTGCTGAAGATTCTCGGTGCGGCGCAGTTGCCCAACGATCTGGCCTTCCGTGCCGCGATCCTGCGCATGGGTGACAGGCCCGAGGGGAATGTCAATACGCTGGCTATCGAGGTGCCGTACTCCAATCTGGAGATTCGAGAAGACCCCAACACGAACGTCGATTCAGTGAACCTGTCGATTGTTGCCGATATCAAAGACAAGACAGGTACGGTAGTAGAGCGCTTCAGTTCGAATATTCCACGCCGCGGAATCCTGAAAAACAATGAAAAGATAAAAAACGGAGTTGTCACGTTTCAGCGCCATTTTACAGCTCTCGTAGGTCAATACGTACTGGAAGCAGCCATTCTGGACCACAACAGCGGCAAAGCCGGCGCGCAGCGCATCGCCTTCGAAATCCCCAGCGCCTCCGGCGTGCCCTCGTTGAGCAACATGGTTCTTGTGCGGCAGACGGATCCGGTTCACGCCGGCGACGACCCGCAGGAACCGCTTCGCTATGAAAACAATAAACTGACGCCCAATCTCTCCGGGCAGTTGCCGCCCGGCGTCAAAGACGTTTCGGTCTTCTTCACCGCTCACTCAGACCCCAGCGCGCCGGGAGCCCCCACGTTCAGCATCCAGGTCTTCCGCGATGGCAAAGCGTTGGGCGGCGCGCCGATGATCAACCGGCAAACCAGCGGAGCGGAGTATTCTTCCTACCTGACCAGCTTTTCGGTCAATCCGCCCATGGATGGCCTGTACGAGGTGAAGGCTAGCCTGAGCCAGGGCGGAAAGACAGCGGAAACCGGCGTCACCTTCACGATGGCCGGAACCAGTGCGGATGCTGATCCATCTCTTCCGGATCACTCGTCTCACCCCGTCGGCCCGCTGGTCATCACCTTTCCCACCAACCCCATGCAGAAACCGTCGCCGGATGAACTCAAGTCCATCCTCGCGGATACGACCACATACGCAATGGAATACCGTGACTCGCTGCCCAACCTGATGTGCGAACAGGTGACCAACCGGTCTGTCAATCAGAAAGGCACGAGTCAATGGATTCACAAGGACAAATTCACGGAACTCCTGTCCTATGTGAATCATGATGAGGACCGCATTATGCTGGAACTCGAGCTCAACGGCTCCAAAAGCCACGACTACACCGGAGACACGCGAGGAGTGCTGTCGGTCGGAGAGTTCGGCGCGGCGATCTCAGGCCTCTTCCGGCCCACATCGATGGCCGATTTTCAATGGAAGGAAACCGGCGCGCTGGGAGACGGGACGGTTCAGGTATTCGACTATCGCGTGGAACTGAAAAACTCCTCCTTCCATCTCCGGATGAGTCCTACGGATGTAGTCACGGCCGGCTACCACGGCCAGGTCTTCATCGACAGCTCAACCCGGGCGGTTCGCCGCATCACCCAGGTAGTGGACGACGTGCCGAGAAAGTTCCCCTTCAAGGCGGCATCGGTGAGCGTGGACTACGATTATGTCCTCATCAACAAGCACGATTACCTACTGCCGGTCGGCGCGCAAATCATCCTCAAAAAGGGTAGCGGAGAGTCGGATATGAATGATATCGAGTTTCGCAACTTCCATCGTTTCGGTTCCACGATGAAGATCCTCAATTATTCTCCCCTGGCGGACCCTGCGGATAGCCCTGCGTCCAAAGCCTCTCATAAGAAGCATGGGAATGCGCCAAGCACTGACCACTGACAACTGTTTCGCTATTCCAGCATCTGCAGATCCAGCGGCTCTTCCAGCAAATAGTCCTTGCCGCGGAGGCACTCCATCGCCCGCTTGAG
>PMTP01000128.1:0-2148 GCA_003167305.1 Acidobacteriaceae bacterium | reverse complement strand
CGCTGCGACCCGTGCGCCAGAGCCAGCAGATCGCTGACCACGGCCACCGCCGTGGGATGCCCGCCCGCTCCGTGCCCTGAGAAAACCACATCCCCGCCATAGTGGCCAGAGAAGACCACCATGTTCTCTGTGCCTCGCGACCAGGCCAGCGGCGAGTGCAGGTCCACCAGCATCGGTCCCACCGAGGCGGCAATCTTTCCCTCGGCATGATCGGCCCGCGCAATCTGCCGGATGGTGCAGCCCAGGTCGCGCGCATAGCTGAAGTCCACGGCGGCAATCGAGGTGATGGGCAGCGGCGCAATCTCCTCCGGGTTTACCTCGACGCGCAACGCCAGGCGCATCAGGATGGCCAGCTTGGCGCGCGCGTCAAAGCCGCCCACATCCTCGGTCGGATCGGCCTCGGCAAAGCCCTTGGCCTGCGCCTCAGCCAACACCGGAGCGTACTCCGCCCCCTCCTGCATCTTGCTCAGAATGAAGTTGCAGGTGCCGTTCAGAATGCCTTCAATGCGCTCGATGCGATCCCCGGCCAGCCCTTGCTCCAGCCCCGGAATCACCGGAATTCCGCCGGCCACGGCCGCGCCGTACTTCAAGTCTCCGCCCCCGGCCGCGGCCAACCGCTCCAGCTCGACGCCGTGAACGGAGATCAGTTTCTTGTTGGCGGTGACCACGCTCTTGCCCGCGCAGAGCGCCTTGCGTACCCAGCCGCCCGCCGGATCAAGCCCGCCGGCCAGCTCCACCACCACATCCACGTCGGAGGCCAGCACAGCATCGGCGTCCTCGCTCCACACCACGCTCGACGGAACCCAATCCGCGTGCCTGCGCGCCACGCTGCGGACGTATACATGGGTCAATTCGAGGCCATCGGGCCTGGACTCGACCAGAATTCGCGCCACCGAACTCGCCACCGTTCCAAAACCAAACAGAGCGATGCGCAGCGGACGCCGCATCAGGGGCGCCTGCGCGGAAAGTTGTTGCGGCGATGCGGAAACATTCAACTCGGACATGGGCAATTCCTCTTGGGGATCGATAAATCTTGCGATAACCCGATGATACTTGACCGGCCGCGCTGATTACCCAGACTCTGCCGCCGAACCGGTCTTCCTGTACCATAAATTCCAGATGCGGCGCTTCCCTTCCCTCTTTCCTATTCTGCATTCGGCTCTCGCTGCCGCTCTCGTTGCAGCCGCATCCATCCCTGCGTTGGCCAATGTCTTTGCCACCGTGCATGGAGTCGTCCACGATCCGCAGCACCGGCCTATTACCGGTGCGGATGTCACCCTGCAAGCCGCGGATTCCGCCTTCACGCTCCACGCCGTTTCCGATACCCAAGGGGAATTTGAACTGCCCCAGGCGCCCATCGGCGTCTATCGCCTGACCGTCGCCGCCCCCGGCTTCGCCACCGTCACTCAGCCGCTCACTCTGGCCTCGGGCACCAACCCGGTCGCGCACATCGCGCTGCCGGTAGCCCCAGCTATGCAGAGCGTCACCGTCGAGGGATTGGCAAGCTCGCTCTCCGCCACGGATTCGGTAACTCCCACCACGCTCATCACCCGCGCCGATATTGACGAAACCCCCGGCGCCAGCCGCACCATCGGCATGGAGATGATTACCGATTACGTTCCCGGCGCCTACATCGCCCACGACATGCTGCACATGCGCGGCGGCCACCAGACCACCTGGCTGATCGACGGAGTGGCGATTCCCAACACCAAGCTGGCTTCCAACGTCGGCCCGCAGATCGATCCCAAAGACATCGACGCGCTCGAAACCCAGCGCGGCAGTTATACGGCGGATGTGGGCGACCGGACTTACGGAGTATTTAATGTGCTGCCACGCAATGGCTTCGAGCGCAGCCGCGATGGCGAAGTGCTCTTCTCCGCAGGCAATGATTACAGCGGAGAAACGCAACTCTCCCTAGGCGACCACTCGGAAAAGAACGCCTGGTACGCGAGCGTTGCCGGCTCTCGCTCAGACTACGGCCTGGCTCCGCCGGTCGTTGCCCTTTACCACGATGCGACGAACTCGGAAAGCGGCTTTGTCTCGCTGATTCGCAATCAGACCCCCAAGGATCAACTGCGCCTGAACGCCCAATATCGCCAGGATTACTTTCAGATTCCATACGACCCCAACACGAACGACTGGGAGCAG
>PMTP01000180.1 GCA_003167305.1 Acidobacteriaceae bacterium | reverse complement strand
TTCCTGGGCATTCCCTCTTTCTTCTACGGCACCGAGCTTGCCGGCCAGAATCAGATCGCGGCGGGCGTGGGCAACAACGACTTCAACACAATTCAACCCCGCGTGGGCTTCTCCGAGGATATGTTCGGCAACGGCAAAACCGTTCTCCGCGGCGGCTTTGGAACCTTCTACGAGCGCTTGCAGGGCAACGACATCTTCGGTGTCGCCACCAGCGCGCCCTTCGATCCTTCGCTCGGCATCGGCAACCCCTACTTCAGCAAACCTGGGACGAATTGGAACACCGGCAATGTGATCTCGCCGAATGCTCTGATTTTTGCGGGCTCTGGCGACAGCCTTGCCAAGGATTACAAGGCGCCCGCCGTGGCCATGTTCAGCCTCGGTATTCAGCATGAACTGGCTCCCTCGCTCATCGCGGTTGTCCAGTACGTGGGCAACCTGGCATGGCATCAGAACATCGTCAACAACATCAACAACATGAACCCCGGCATTGGCGTCCAGAACGTTGGCGCGTCAGGGACCGTGGTGAACCTTGACGCTCGCTGCGTTGCGGGCGACGGCGGCGACAAATATCCCGGGGATGCCTGCTCGGCCGGCTTCTCCAACGCCGGCGGCATGAACGCCTTCCGGGCGTTCCCGGGCTACACCGGCATCAGCCAGGATCAGAACCAAACCAACGGCAACTACAACGGCTTCCAGGCCGGCCTCCGCGCCCAGAACAAGTGGGGCTTGAGCGGCGAAATCGATTACACGTACTCGCATGAAATCGATATCACCACTTATGACCGCTCTACTGTGAGCAATCCCTGGTACTTCAAGTATGACAAGGGATCAGGCCAGCTTGATCGCCGTAACATCCTCAGCGCCAACTACATCTACAAGCTGCCCATCTTCAACAAGAGCGCCGGCCTTCTTCACTCCATCGCCGGCGGATGGGAGATTGCAGGTACCATCGTTGATGAGTCCGGCACGCCTGTAGCGCCGGGCGAGAGCATCGCTTACGATCCAGTCGGCTTGGGCGGCGGATACTCCGTCCGTCCGAATTCGCTGGCCTCTAACATCAGCATGCCCAAGACGCGCCTGAATTGGTTTGGCACCACGCAATTCTACGCCCCGATTCCTGTCTGGGCTGGTGGAACCAACCTGGGCTTCGGCAACTCCGGCAAGGACGAGATTGTCGGACCCGGCCGTGTAAACTTCACCACTTCGCTGTACAAGTCGTTCCAGATTTACAATCAGGCTCGCTTCGAGCTTCGATTTGAATCGTTCAACACCTTCAACCACACTGAATGGAACGGCATCAACGCGAGCATGAGTTGCAGTGCAGGCACGGGCACTATTTCGTCTCCGTGCGTGGCTCAGAGCGGTTACGGCCAGGTAACAGGCACGTGGGATCCCCGCGCGCTCGAGCTTGGCGGCAAGTTCGTGTTCTAACCTCAACCCTCAACCGGGGCGCGGCAGGCAACCCCTGCCGCGCCCTTTTTCTTCAGGCAGACGAATCATTACTGCTATAAAATGGATTAAATCAGGTACAAAAGTGAGAAGTGCGCTGCCACAGAAAATCTGCCTCCTGCTGTCGCTGACGCTGGCTCTGGCCGCGGCCCACGCGACAGGACAGGCCGCAGCCGGCGAGGCGAACCAGCGGCAGACTGCGCTGGACCTGGAGCAGCAGGGCAAGAATGCCGAGGCGGAGGCCGCATGGCGCCTCTATCTGAAAGCTCATCCATCCAGTCCGGAACCATACGCTCACCTGGGGCTTCTGGAAGCGCGCCAGGAACACTATCCGGAGGCGGTGCCGCTCTATCGCAAGGCATTGGCGCTGAATCCGGCGATACCCGGCCTGCAATTGAATCTTGGCCTTGCGCTCTTCAAGGGCGGCGAACTGAAGCAGGCCATTGTCGAATTCAAATCGCTGCTCAAAAGCCAGGGGCCGGCTNNCTGCGCGCGACACGCAGAATCTGCCCTTGCGGCTGGCCCTGGCGCACAGTTGCCTGTGGTCCAGGCAGTACCAGTGCGTTGTGAATACCAATCATGAGATTCTGTCGCTGAATGCGGAGTCCGCCGAGGCCGATATGCTGGTCGGCGAGGCGCTGGACGAAATGAAAGACAGAAACGGAGCAATGGCGCAGTTTCGCGCCGCGATCAAGGTCAATCCCAAGACGCCCGACGCGCACTTCAGCCTGGGCTATGTGATGTGGGTTCTCACGCAATACCCGGAGGCGGCGAGCGAGTTTCAGGCCGAGCTGGACAACAACCCGGATCACGCTCAGGCGATGACCTATCTGGCGGACGTGGATATGCAACTGGGCCATGCCGATGCCGCGCTTCCGCTGCTGGAGAAGGCCGTAAAACTTGATTCTGAAATGGAACTGGCTCATCTTGACCTGGGCATACTCTATGCCGGCGCAGGCCGCCCGGACGATGCCCTGCGGGAGATGAAGGAAGCCGAGCGGCTGGCTCCGGAGGACGTGAACGTTCACTGGCGGCTGGGACGGCTCTACCGGACGATGGGCAGGAAAGACGAGGCCAAAGCCGAGTTCGACAAAGCCAGTCAGGTCACCAAGGCGGCCGATCAAGCGCTCTTCGACAAGATCAATAACTCGCGCGCCCATCCGCCCCAGGCGCAGCCCCCGGCACCGGAGTCGCCGGAAAAGTAAGCGATGGAATTGATGAGTTGTAGAGGGCGGGGGATATGATAGTTTCTTTGCTGTTTATGTAAGAGGATTGTATGGCCAGGCGAACGAAATCAGCGGCCAATCCGCAACCCGCGCGACCCGTCGGACTGCGTTCTCTGGGCGAATATCTGAATCTCTCTCCAGCCACTATTTCTCTGGTGCTGAATAACGCTCCTGGCGTGCGCTCGATTCCCCAGGAGACCAGGGACCGGGTGACCGAGGCGGCCGCGAAATTCGACTACCGGCCCAGCTTCTACGCGCGCTCGCTGCGCATGCGCCAGACCTTCACCGTCGGCGTGCTGGTGCCCGACCTGAACGACCACTATGCCGCGCAGGTGATCGCGGGAGTCGAGGAGTTCCTGGTCGAGAAAGGTTACTTCTATTTCACCGCCAGCCATCGCGGCAAGCCAGAGCTGCTGGAGGAGTACGCGAGTCTGCTCATGGACCGCTCCGTGGAAGGGTTTATCCTGATCGACACCGTGCTGGAGCACAGCATGAAGCTGCCGGTCGTGGCGGTCGCGGGCCATCGCCGGATCAAAGGTGTGACGAACGTGGTTCTCGATCACAGTCGCGCCGCGGAGCTGGCCCTGTGCCACCTCTACGATTTGGGGCACCGCAAAATCGCCTTCATCCGCGGCGGCAGCCATAGCGCCGACGCCGACGAACGCTGGGAGTGTCTGATGGGCAAGGCGCGAGAGTTGAAGATCGCGCCTCCGCCGGAGTTGTCCGTGCAAATCCAGTTGCGCGTTTCCACCCCGGAGCTGGGATATGGACCGGCCCATGAACTCCTCAGCCGCGGCGGCGAATTCACGGCCATTGTCTGCTACAACGATGAGGCCGCCATCGGAGCGATTCGAGCCTGCAAGGATCATGGTCTGCGCGTGCCGGAGGATGTCTCCGTGGTGGGCTTCGACGATATCCGCAGCGCGGCCTTCTACAATCCCAGCCTGACCACCATTCGTCAGCCTCTCAACCAGATGGGAATCGTGGCCGCGCGCATCCTCTTGCAGCGGATTCGCGGCCAGGAGGCCGTCCCGGATACGGTGCCCATCCTGCCCGAACTGGTGATTCGCGAGTCGACCGCCGCACCCCATTCCCGGCGCGACCGCGGGAAGCAGAACTGAGTCAGCTACGCTAGCAGACAAGAAGCTCTGGGATAGCCAACTCTTCTTGCCCGCTCTCGTGGCCTCTCACCTGGTCAGTGCATCAGCCGCATTCGCCGCCAGAATCCAGTCACTGGTTGTGCTGACGGTGTATTCGTTCTCAAACCAAAGGAAGCCGAAGTCGTCGATGCTCTCCGGAAAGTCCGGCTTGATCACGATATAGCCCGGAATCATGCCGCCGGGAATGAAGGTTCCATCGGCGCGGTTGTTTCCATAGGCCTTCAACTTGGAAACCGTCCCGACCGAAGAGATATACGAGGTGCTCGACACCGGATGCGTGCCCAGCAGATAGTTGGCCGCCCGCAGCGTATATTCCGGACCCACAATCTGCGGGAATGCCTTGTGCAGGAAGTACATCCGCGAGCCAAATGCGGCCACCTGGCTGGAGCCGCCCCAGGTGCCAAGGCTGGGCGGAACTCCGAAGGGAGTCTTGGCCAGATCGGCATCCAGTTCGGTCTTGTAGGATTTGACCGCCTCTTCCAACTGCTGCTTGAATTCCGCATCCATATATGGAAGTGCCAGAGCGGCCATCCAGCCGCCGAACGCGAAGTGCTGGCGCACGGTGGGGAAGAGCTCCCGGACCCGCGTTTTATACGGCTCGCCGCCATCGGTGGCGATCAACAACTGCACAGCGGCCCTCCACTCGCCGATCGCCGCCATTCCCGGCGGTCCGTAGAAAGATCGTTGGCTGGGCGTCGGATGCGCGTGTTCCTCATCCCACAGCTTGATGGCGGTCTCCAGGCACTCCTTGGCGAGCGGGTCGTCCCAGCCCTTCAGCGCCCGGGATGCGGAGGCCAGCGCCGCTGCCGCGCCGTATTGAAGAAACGGCATCTTGGTGGTGAAGGCCCAGCGGTCATCGGGCTTGCCGGAGTAATTGCCGTCGATCTCATTGGGACCGAGCTTGTCGGAATAGATGCGCTCGTCGGTAATGGAGGCGGCATCGCCCAGGTGCGTATACCCGCGCAGATTGGGCTCAATCATGCCCATGAACGGGTGTCCGACGGCCTTGTACTGAGCCAGCACCTGCAGAACGCCGTGCTTGACCTGCTGCACGGCATCCGGAACGCCGTCCGGCCGGTGCATCTCGACCGTATGGGCGCTCTCGTCCACCGAGAGTTCGTCCCACTTCAGCCCGAACTCTTTGTAGGCCAGGGAAAGGTTCTCAATGACCGTATATTGGCTGGGGGCAATGTTGTCGTAATCGCCGGCGTCGAACCAGCCGCCTACATTCAATCCGGGGATGTGTTCGCCCGGCTTGTAGGGCGAATCGAGGTTCGGGCCCGTCGAGTAGCCGTCGAAATGCTGGGTATTCGGCGGCGCCTGGCGGGCATCGTCCATGTGCGAGACGCCGTGCCAGAGCCGGTAGCCCTCGCGCACCGAGACGTGGTCCATCTCAACGGCCAAAAACCCATCCAGGCTGGATTGCCAGGTCCGGCTGTACACGTCCCTGGCGATGGGGAAGAGATCGGTGCGCTGGCCCGCATACTCGATTGCATACAGGCCGGGTTCATTCACCGTGGAGAAATCGAAGTTCGCATAGTGGTAGCGCAGCCACGGCGTGGGCGCGGTGATCGGCCCCTCGAAGACCTGCTTAAAGGAGCCGTCCGCGTCCAGGCGAACCACCTTCGCCGTCTTCGGCGCATCGTAATTCGGATCGAGCTCGATCACCGCGACCTTCGGGAAGTTGGGTGGATAGCCGGCCTGGCTGTGCGCGACCATCGGCGGCCGCGTCCAATTCGGGATCAGGTCTGGATGAATATGCCAGACGACCGCGCCCTCGGTTTTACCCGATGGAATCAGCGAACGCAGCACGAACCAGCCATTCTGCGCGCGGTTGCGGCCGTCATACAGCGAGACGGGAGCGGTTTCGGAGCTGACATTGACGCGGTAGAGCGGGTTCTCCGCCGCCAGCGTAATGCTGCCTCCAGTGACCAGCGGAAGCGGCTGCGTGTAGCCCTTCGCCTGGTCCCATTCATCCTGGTAGGGCAGCTTCTTCGGATCGTCGGCCGGCGGCAGCACCTGTTGCAT
>PMTP01000039.1:9470-24092 GCA_003167305.1 Acidobacteriaceae bacterium | reverse complement strand
TGAGAGTGGGTCTCACCGGCGGGCTAAGCAGCGGCAAGAGCACCGTTGCGGCTATGCTGCGCGAGCTGGGTGCGGAGGTTGTCGAGGCCGATGAGCTGGGTCGGGAGCTGATGGAGCCGGGGCAGTTGGTTTTCTCGGAGATTGTCCGCGTCTTCGGTCCAGAGGTCGTTGGCCCCAATGGACGGTTGAATCGCGCGCGGCTGGCGGAGCTGGCCTTCAAGGAAGGCCGTCTACAGGAACTGAACGCGATTGTGCATCCGGCAGTGATCGGCGCCGAGCGGCGCTGGATGGAGCAGGTTTTCGCCCGCAATCCCAATGCCGTGGCCGTGATCGAGTCGGCGCTGATCTTTGAAGTCGAACGCGACGCCCGCGCCCGTGGCGAACAGGAGTCTGTACTGGCCGATTGGCGGCGACGCATGGACCGGGTCATCGTGGTCACCGCACCCGACGAACTGAAGATCGCCCGCTTTGCCGCCCACATCTGCCCCACGGGCGAAGGCCGCGCGACAGCCGAAGCCGATGCTCGGCTGCGCCTCGCGCATCAGATTCCCGACGCGGTCAAAGCCGCCCGCGCCGACTATGTGCTGGATAATGCGGGAGATCAGGCGGCTCTTCGCGCCCAGGTTGAAGCGCTGTGGCCGCGCCTTCAGGCCGAGAGCAACAAATCTCCGGCGGAGGAGTCTTTAGAATAGGGAACAGGGATTGTTCATAGCGGAGTTGGCGGAGTTAGCCGTGCTTCGCGCGTGTTAGCGCCGGTCGCCTAGCTACGCTAACCCCGCTAACTCCGCTTTTTCCGAGAAATCGCTGCTTTCTAACGGTTGTAGAGGTTGACACCTTATGAAAATTCGCCGAATTCTTCTGGTTGTTCTGCTGGTGGGTGGGTTCTGGTTTCTCACCACACATCTTCCCTCCAGCCTTGACCGTTCCTCTTTGGGCCGCTTTTTTCACACCGCCGGCTCTGCTGATGGCTCTGCGCTCCAGCTCACCGAGGCTGAGGCCGCGCCCACCTACGACGCCGAGGAGCAGAACAACATTGCCATCTACAAGCGGGTGCTGCCCTCGGTGGTGAACATCACTTCCAAATCGCTGGTGTACAACTTCTTCTTTGAACCGGTGCCGCAACAAGGCCAGGGCTCGGGCTTCATCCTCGACAAGGCCGGCCATGTGCTGACCAACTTCCATGTGATCGCGGGCGCCAACCGCGGCATCGAAGTGAAGCTGAGCAACAAGCGCAACTATTCGGCCAAGGTGGTGGGCACAGACCGAGTGCATGACCTGGCGCTGCTGCAGATCGACGCGCCCAATCTGGAGCCGGTGACACTGGCCGATTCCAGTGGGCTTGCCGTGGGCCAGAAGGTCTACGCCATCGGCAATCCCTTTGGCCTGGCCGGCACCATGACGCGCGGCATCATCAGTTCCATCCGTTCCATAGGCGGCTCGGAGGGGGCGCCCATCGAGAACGCCATCCAGACCGACGCGGCAATCAACCCCGGCAACTCCGGCGGCCCGCTGCTCAACTCGCGCGGCGAGGTGATCGGCATCAACACCATGATCGCCTCCAACGGCGCCGACCAGAGCTCCGGCATCGGCTTTGCCATTCCCATCAACACGGCCAAAGCGGTGCTGAACGACCTGACCCGCTACGGGCGTGTGAAGCGGCCCTCGCTGGGCATCGTCTCTTATGCGATTGGCCCTGATCTGGCCTCGCAGATGGGCCTGGCGGTGGACTCCGGCATCCTGATCCAGAAGGTCATCCCCGGCGGCGCGGCGGAGCGGGCCGGCCTGCGCGGCGGCAATCAGCAGGCCTACGTGGGCAACACCCCCATCCTGCTGGGCGGCGACCTCATCGTGGCCATCGACGGCCAGCAGGTCAGCGATTCCCAGGAGGTCGACGTCATCATGGAAAAACACCAGGCCGGCGACACCGTCAGCGTGACCTTTTATCGCGGCCGCAAGCAGATCACCCTCAAATTGATCGCCGGAGAGGCGCAGGAGGTTAACCGGTAATTCATTTTTGAGCCTGGGTGGGAGGCAGGAAACAGAATGGGCCCCGCCAGTGTAGGCGCGGCCCATTCTGTTCTTGAGTCAAAAATGCAGAAAAAATGGTCGGGACGGGCAGATTTGAACTGCCGACCCCTCGCACCCCAAGCGAGTGCTCTACCAGGCTGAGCCACGTCCCGACACAATCGAGCCGGCTCGCGGGGAGCCGGCTGTTGGGGTCGTTCTTAGTTTACACGAGAGAGGCCTTGCGCGCTTGCGCTCGATCAGAGAATCAGTGAGTCGGCGGAACGAACTCCTGGGGCAGGCCGAGCCCATCGCTGAAGAAGAACTGCTCCATCTGCTCGACCAGAAACTGCTGCGCCTGCGGGGTCCAGGGCTGCAAGCGATACTCGTTCAGCAGCATCTTCTGCCGGTCAACCCACTCGCCCCAGGCTGCCTGCGAGACGTTCTTGAAGATCTTCTGGCCGAACTCCGAGTCGAAGGGAGGCTCTTCCAGGCCCTCCATCTCCTTTTTGTAGCGAACGCAAAAAACCATGTGTGCCATCCGTTATGCTCCTGAACCCATTGTATTGGATGGGGCGCATCCGCCCGGTGCTGGTATTTGCCTTCGCAGCGGATTATCCTGTGCGGGTATGTGCTGCCGATTCATGCGCCAATCCTCACTGCAGAAACTCTCCGGCTGGTTTGATGTGGAACTGGGCGGGATTCCCTTCTTTGCCTCCAGCTATAACATAGCTCCACAGAGCGTTCAGCCAGTGGTGCGGCTTAATCCGATTAGCGGTAGCAGAGAGTTTACTTTGCAACGCTGGGGGCTGGTGCCCTTCTGGGCCAAGGACGCCAAGCCAGACTTCTCGACCTTTAACGCGCGCGCCGAGGAAGCCGCCCGCAAGCCCGCCTTCCGCGAGGCATTGAAGTCGCGCCGCTGCCTCGTGCCCGCCGACGCATTTTACGAGTGGCAACAGGTTGACGCCAAGACAAAACAACCCTTCGCCATCGCCCTCAACTCCGGCGAACCCTATGCCTTCGCCGGACTCTGGGAGCGTTGGCAACCTAGCGAAGGCGCACCGTTGGAGACTTTCACCATCCTCACTACCGCTCCCAACGAAATCATGCAGCCCATCCACAACCGCATGCCGGTCATTCTGGAGCCGCACGACTACGACCGCTGGCTCTCGCCCGGCGACCCGGCCCGGCCGCCCATCGACCTGCTCCGCCCGTTTCCCGCCGAAAAAATGCTGGCGTGGCCGGTCAGTGGCCGCGTTGGAAACGTCCGCAATAACGATCCCCAGCTACTTGAGCAAATCTGACCTGACGGATTCTCGCGGCCTGGCTCACAATCTGACTGGCGGTCTGTCGGGTTGTCCTACAGCCTACCCGATCAAGCAGCCTCGCCCCAAAGGAGTCCTCATGTCCGATTCGAATCCATCCGGTCTCACTGACAACGCCGCCGGCGGCATTGCCTATATCACCATCATCCCGGCCATCGTCTTTCTGATCGTCGCGCCCTTCAAGAGCAGTTCGTATGTCCGCTTCCATGCCTGGCAGTCGATCTTCTTCTTCGTTGCCTGGGCGGTGGTGCATATTCTGGTCGAGGTCGTACAAAACCTCGTTCCGGCCGTTGTATTCCTCACTTTATCGCTGTGGCAACTGATTGATCTGGCATTCTTCGTCATCCTGGTCATCGTCTTCGTCAACGCCTTCAACGGCAAGCGCATCATGCTGCCGATCATTGGCGGGCTGGCGGAGAAGCAAGCCAACCGGTAACAGGCCCTCCCCAACTACGCGAACGCAAGGACGGCCTCCGCCTAGAGGCCGTTCGTGCGTTCGCGCCTCCCACCGGAATATTTCCTCACAACGGGTAACCATCCGCGCCCCTTCGCAAAATTCCACTTGACAATTGCCTGCCGCCGGCGCTCTTCTTATCTCGTCTCAATTCCATGCCTTCCGCGCAAGGCTATCCGGATTTCCTCCCTGGATTGCTGAGACTGGCCAGGGCGCGGAGCATTCGTTTGCAGCCTTCCAGTCTCGACAAAGAAAGGAATTACCATGTCCGAACCGAAACAGTCTACCTTCTCTGACAATGCAGCCGGCGCGATTGCCTACGTCACATTCCTCCCGGCAGTCGCCTTCCTGGTCCTTGTCCCCTACAAAAAGAGCCCCTTTGTCCGCTTCCACGCCTGGCAATCCGTCTACCTCAACTTTTTGCTGTTGGTCGTCAGCTATGCGCTGGACTTTGTCCTTTCCTACTGCGGAAAAACGGGGTTATTCTTTGCTGTGCCCACCATATTGATGATCGCACTTTTCTGGATGCTTGTATGGGCTTTTTGCGCGATCAAAGCCTTAAATGGCAAGCGGTTCAAGCTGCCGATTTTTGGCGCCCTCGCCGAACGGCAGGCCAACGGATAGCTCCCCGAAGGTGAGTAGCAAGCACGAGCACGGCTTCCACACGGCGGCCGTGCTCATACTGGTACATGGCTCACGGCTGGCGCATCCTCCCGCATTCCGCGTAGTCACGAACCTGGGCAATTCATCAAAGTCGTTTGATCACGTCCAAAGGAGAAACGATGCCCGAAGAAATTCCGCAAACTGGCCTGAGCGACGATGCCGCCTGTGGCCTTGCCTACCTCACCTTCATTCCGGCGATCATCTTTCTGGTGGTCCCGCCGTACAACCAAAGCGCGAAGGTGCGTTTTCACTCCTGGCAGTCGATCTTCCTGGCGGCTGTTTGGTTTGCGATATGGATTGTCCTGATGTTCGTCGGGGCCATTCCATTCCTCAATCTACTCGATGTGATTCTGTTCCCACTGCTGGGCCTCGGCTTCCTCATTCTCTGGCTCGTGGTGATGGTCAACGCATTCAACGGCAAACGCATCAATCTGCCGATCATTGGCCCGCTCGCCGCGAAGCAAGCCGGAGCCTGAGCCAGCCGTTGTTCACCGCTTGTGGCGCTGCGGGCCGTGGGCCTCAGCGCCGCTTGCTTTTTTTGCTCATTTTTTTCGGGGGCTTGAATTTTGGGCGTGAAGCGTCCTTGCGCGAGCTCTTCTTCGGCTTGTTCGAGTTGCCCGGCACAGCTTTCTTGCCGGTCAGGGGAATGCCCTCTTCCACAATCGAGAATTGCAGCTTGCGCTCCGCGGCCAGAATGCGGTCCAGAATCACCTGCACGCGGTCGCCGGCGCGGAAGCGGCGGCCGGTGCGCTCGCCGATAATCTCGTGCGTGTTCTCGCGCCAGGTGTATCGGTCGCCGGCGAGCGAATCGATGGGCACCAGTCCCTCAACGAAGAGGTCAGTCAGCTCGACAAAGAGTCCGTACTTGGCGGGGTTCAGCACCAGCGCGGCAAACTCCTCGCCGACCTTATCCTGCATGAAGCGAACCTTCTTCCACTCGACCAACTCGCGCTCGGCCTCGGCGGCGCGGCGCTCGGTCTGGCTGGTTTCCTCGGCAATCTGCGCCAGCTCGGGCTCTGGGATCGGTGCCTCGCCGGAATAACCAGAAGCTGGGTGCCCCACCCTCGCCGCGTCTCCGGGGTCCCCACGGACAGGTCCTCGTCCGTGAGGTGGCATTTTGCGGCTAGGGTGGGAAACCACGGACCCGTATCCGCTTCCTTCATTCGGATGCGTCCAGGGCGAGCTGTGGCGGCCCTCGGCCACCACGCCCTCGCCGCTCACGCCCTCGCGCAGCAGCGCCTTCACGATGCGATGGACGATCAAATCGGGGTAGCGGCGAATGGGCGAGGTGAAGTGCGTGTACGTCGGCGCGGCCAGCGCAAAGTGGCCTTCGTTGATCTCCGAGTAGCGCGCCTGTCGGAGCGAGCGCAGCATCAGGTAGCTCAAGATTCGCTCCTCCGGCTTGCCCTCAATCTTTGCGGCCAGCTTCTGATACATGCGCGGTGTGACGGGTATGTCTTCGGGAACTTCGAGCACCCGCGGATTGCGGCCCGTGCGTTGCGCGTCGCGCCGGTCACCGTGCGTCTGGATGCGCTTGACCGGCAGCGCGCCCAGGCCGAGCGTGTAACCGAAGGCCGCGGCCAGCTCCTCAAATTGCACCACGCGGCGCGGCTCCGGCTTCTCATGAATGCGATAGAGCGAGGGCACGCCCAGGTCTTCCAGCCAGGTGGCGACGCACTCGTTGGCGGCCAGCATGAACTCCTCGATCAGGCGGTTGGCCCAGGTGCGCTCGGACTTGGTCACGCCGCGCATCTGGCCCAGTTCGTCAAACTCAATCACCGGCTCGGGCAGGTCGAAGTCGATGCTGCCCCGCTCACTGCGGCGCTTGTTCATCAGCACGGCCAGCTTGTGCATTCGCTCGAAGTCAGGAACCAGGCTGGCGTAGTGCGCGCGGGTCTCCGCATTGTCTTCGAGAATCGCGTGGACCTCGGTGTAGGTCATGCGCGCCGCCGAGCGGATCACGCCTTCGACGATCTCGTAGCTCTCAATGCGGCCGGTGGAATCGAGCTGCATCAGGCAGCTCAGGACGAGGCGGTCTTCGCCGGGACGCAGGCTGCAAATGCCTGTCGATAGCTCTTGCGGCAGCATGGGAATGGCGCGGTCGGGGAAGTAAACGCTGGTTCCGCGCAGGCGCGCTTCGAGGTCAAGATCGGTTCCCGCGCGTACGTACTCGGCCACATCGGCGATGTGGACTTGCAGCTCGTAACCGCCGCCGACTCGCTCAGTCACCAGGACGGCGTCGTCGAAATCACGCGCAGTCTCGCCGTCGATGGTGACGATTGGTAGCGTGCGAAAATCTTGACGAGTTAAAACCTCGGAGATGTCGAAGTGGGCCACGGCGCGCGCCTCGGCCAGAACATTTTCCGGGAAAACGTGCGGCAACTGGTACTTGCGGATCATCATCTCCACATCGACGCCGAAGTCGTCGGGATCACCCAGCACTTCGATCACCCGGCCCACCGGCGCCCGCGTAGGCGTCGGCCAACTGGTGATCTCCACATCGACGACCAAGCCTTCCAGGCTCTCGTGGGCCGCGGTTGCTGCCGCCTGGCTGCCCAGAACCCGATGCGGCGTGGCCGTTTCTTCGGCCGGGGGAAGCTCCGAGCCTTCGGGAATCAGAATCGGCTGCGTCATGCGCTCGTCGAAGGGAACGACCGTGTGTCCCGCCGCGCGATCCGACCGCGAATAGTGAAAGATGCCGACCACGGTGGGGTTACGGCGCTCAAGGACGCGCACGATACGGCCCATACGGCGGCCATCGGCCTTGGGCGGTTCGAACTCAACCAGCACCTGATCGCCCTGCATCGCGCCGTTGATCTCGTTGGGCGGAATGAAAATGTCTTCCTGCACTTCCGTCGTCTTGCCCGCCTGCCGTGCATTCGGCCGGACAAAGCCGTAGCCGTCGCGATGCAGGTCCAGCCGCCCGGCGGCCAGATTGTCGCGCGTGCCGCCCGCGCCCCCAAGGCCGGAAATTGCCCTGGGAATGCTCCAGTGCTCACGGTCCAGCTTGGTCAGCGCGCCGCGCACGGTCAGGCGGGCCAGTTGCTCCAGCAGCAGACGCCGCTCCCGCCCGCCGCCCAGGCTCAGCTCGCGGACCAATTGCTTGTATCCGGCCTTCTGTCCGGCGGAGCGGGCAATCCGCGCCAATAGTTCCCTATCGGTCATAACTCAAGAGTAGGCTATTATTGCTCCGGTTGAAACACTTCCCCCGCGCGAATCCTGATTCGCGCAGCTCATACCGGCCACGAGCGTAGCCGGCGCGCGGCCTTCCCCTTTCGGTGCGGCCGGTTCGCTGTTGTCAAAATTGGCTCCCTCTGCTCAACCTTGCCCGCGCTTGCGATTCTTCACCGCGCGCTGGCATAGAATAACGGCATTGCAGTACACCGGCGGACCGCGAAGAGTAACATTCTAATTGTGGCCGTACGCGGGTGGCACGGGGCCCCACGCCCGGCACTCCGCACATTTTGATTTTGGGCCCAAGGCAAAGGCCCTTGCCTTGCCAGCCCGTCCTCTCAGGACAGAAAAGGAACCTCATGAGCGCTATGTGGAAACCCAGCCAACCCGGCCCCGTACAACTTAGCCCCCCGCCAGAACCCTCCCGCCCCGTATCGCCCGCACCCGTCGCTGAACCCGCCCATCGGCCCCCGGTTACGGCCGGCGACCAGGCCACCATCAGCAAGGGCCTGATTATCAAGGGAGAGATCACCGGCTCCGAGTCGCTGTTTGTCGACGGCAAGGTCGAGGGCAGCATCAGCCTGCCCGGCAACCGCGTCACCGTGGGCCGCAANNGCCAGCATCGCCGCCCGCGAAATCGTGATTCTGGGCAAGGTGCGCGGCAATGTCGCCGCCTCCGACCGGGTGGACATCCGTGCCGAGGGCGCGCTGACCGGCGATGTGGCCGCGGCGCGCATCAGCATCGAGGATGGCGCCTTCTTCAAGGGCGGCATCGACATCAAGAAGGCCGACGCCAAGCCGGCAGCTCCCGCGCCGGTCCCGGTCGCGTCGGAGGCGCCCAAGCCGATCCAGCCGTAGCCGCGCGTTGGGACTCAGCTCCAACACAAACGCCTCTGCCGACGCGGGGGCGTTTGTGTCTTTTGGGGCAGAAGGTCGGCAGTCAGGTCAGTCCAGGTGCACAAAAGTCGCCTTCCGGCAAAGGATGATCGGGAAATGAAGCGAAAATGAACTGCGAATCTCGTCTCACAAACTACATCAATTGAAATAGATAGCTGGAAATGAACTGGAAATGGCTGGGAAATCTCTCAACCCATCCCCAGCCGTTTCATCGCCACCCTGGGCAGCGCCGAGCCGGTCTTCTCCAGCACCCACTTGACGATGACCACCCACAGCGCCGATCCGGCCACGAGCACCACCAGGTCGATCCATTGAGTGCGGCCCGGCGCCGCCCGGTGCAGCGCGCCGCCCAGCCACCAGAAGACCAGCCCAACCCCCGCGCCGCTCGCTACGGCGGCCAGCAGGCAGCGGCCCAGCTCGGCATAGTCCAGGCTGGCCAGCGAGACCATGCGCCGCTGGTGCAGCAGCACGGCCAGCGCCACGGTCTGCATCGCGATGCCCACGTCGGAGGCAGCCGCCAGTCCCATCGCTCCATGCGCGTGATAGAGCGAGTAGTAGATGGGCAGCGAAAGCAGCGTTACCACGGTGCCCGCCACCATGGGAAGCAGCGTGTTCCCCGCGGCATAGAAGGCGCGCGAATAAATCGCCTGCGCCGACCATAGAAAGAGGGAGACGGAGAAGACGGCGAAGTAGGCGGCGCACTCGCGCGCATCGTTCAGGGAAAAACGTCCGCCCATGAAGAGCAGTTCCACCAGCGGCGCGGCCAGAGCCACCATCGCCGAGGCCGCCAGCAGCCCCAGCGCGGCGACGCGGGAGACCGAATCCGCCACCCCAACAGCAAATTCGTAGCGGCGCTCCTTCGTCCACAGGCTGGCAAAGAAGGGCATGGAGGCCGCGCCGGCCGCCTGCGCCAGCATCGCCATCGGCGCGGTGAACAGCTGCTTCGCGTAGGACATCAGTGAGACCGCGCCGTCGGTCTTGGAGGCGAAGTGGGCGATGATCCAGCTATCGGCGGTGACCAGCGAAACGCCCACCATGAGAGGGAGAGACAGACGCACCCACTCGCGTAGACCCTCGTCGCGCCAGTCAAGAATGAACCTGTAGCGCGTGCCCGCCCGCCGGGCGAAGATCGCATTCAGCAGGAACGGCCCCAGAAAAGCTCCGGCCAGCGTGCCGATGGCCAGCGAAGAGACGCCAATGCGATGCACCAGCAGCAGGCCGCCCACGATGGTGCCCAGGCCGTAGATCAGCGGCGCCACCGCCTGCACGCTGAACTGCTTGCGCACCAGCAGCACCGCGCCGAAGACTCCGCCGGCAAAGAAGAACAACTGCGCGGGCAGCAGGATGCGCGTCAGATGGACGCAGAGCGCCGCTTTTTGCGCGTCAAAGCCGTCGAACCACCAATGGATATACCACGGGGCGAAGATTTCCGCCAGCACAATCGCCCCGCCCAGCACCAGGTACATGGTAGTCAGTATCACCGAGAGCGACCGCTGCCCCTCGTCCTCGCGCCCGTTTTCGCGATAGCGCGTGAGGATGGTGACAAAAGTGATGGAGGCCGCGCCGCCCACCAGAAAATACGAGATCATATCCGGCAGCACAAAGGCGGCGTTGAAGGCGTCGGCGTCCATGCCGCGGCCGAAGAGCCACGCGATGTATTTGACCCGCGCCAGGCCGATGATGCGCGACAGAAAGGTGGAGGCCATCAGCACCAGCGTTGCCGTAAAGGCCGTGTGCGCGTGCGAGGGGCGCAGAAGCCCCAGGCCCCGCGCCCACTTTGATTGCGCCGACTGAGAGGTTTGAGTTGAGAGACTTTCTGCCACTGGACTCGATTCTATCGCCCCGCCGCCGTCCGTTCTAAACTCAGTTCATGCAGGACGAACTCCTTGAGTCGCACGCCGCTGAAGCCTGGGAGGCACTGGCGCAGGTCTACGCAGCTTCACGGCAGGTCTCCGCCGATCAGCTCATCGAATGGCCGGCTCAACTCAAAATGTGCGGCGCTTTTCAGGGCAAGCGCGTTCTGGATGTGGGTTGCGGAACCGGCGACAAGGCCCGGTTTTTCGCGGAGCATGGCGCCGCGGAGGTTGTCGGCGTCGATCCCAGCCAGGGCTTCTCTCAGAACTGGAAGGGCCACCCCGACTGCTCGAATCTCTGCTTCGCACTGGGCAGCTTTGAAAACCTGGCAACGTTGCCCGCAGTAGCTTCCCGGAACTTCGATCTGATCGTCTGCTTTCAGGCGCTGATGTACGCGGCCAGCCTGGCGGAGGCGGTGCAGATGCTGCGCAGTCTGTTGGCTCCCGGAGGAGAGCTGGTGATTTCCGTGCCGCATCCTTTTCGCTTCGCCATTTTGCGCAACGAGATCGAGGGCTGGGGCCACGGCCGCGCTTACCAGCAGACCGCGCCCTATCGCTATCCCTCGCCGTGGAAGGAAGATGTGCTGCTGGAGCACGCCATGCCGCGCATCTCCGACTACATCAACGCGATTGCGGCGACCGGATTACGTATCGAGGCAGTGGACGAGCCTGCTGTCACCGAGCAATTCCGGCTGATTGCGCCGGAGAAGGCGGTATGGATGGATCGCTACGTCGGCATTCTCATCCTTCGCGCTCATCTGGACGAGTGATGGAGCTGGCTGCGTCCGACGTCGCTTTCAGCGCCGGCGAAAAGGTGATCAGCTCAATCGGAGCGCCATGGTCGAGGATCATCGCCACCATGACGCCCTCACTCGGGCTGTTGGGCGGCGTCAGAATCTCTTTTCCTTCGAGCGCTGCGGCAAGGTCATCCACCTCAAAGGCAACGTGGGGCACGGTCTTGATGATCTCGGGATAAGGCGCATCCGCGTCGTAGCGCATCCATTGAATGCCGTAGGGGCTGGACTCGAATCCCGCCACGTGAATCTTTAGATGCGGAACGTGCACCTCGTCCGGCCGCGGCACGCGCGTGGGAATGCCGATGTGGTGATAGCGCCAGCCCTCGGCCGCGATCGCCGATGGAGGCTCATGATCCCGGCGCACAGCGGCCGCCGCGCCTGCGTCATTGCCCAAGTCGTTGCTCAAACTCTTCTCCTTGAAATGCGTGTTGAAGGCCGCAAGATTGCTTTTCTGGTTCGTCTCACTTTAGTTGGTACCGTTTATTGGGAGCCATGGAAATAAATTCCTTTGTCAGCAGAGGCGGCTGGCTAGCATCATAACTCTTGCCTGGGGCAGCAGCAATTATTTTTTTGCATATTTCTGGCTGCGCCAATACTCCCATATGCGGGGGCATCGCTTTGTTCTTGTCCCTGAGTTGAGATAGGTAGCGAATCCTAGTGGAGGTAAGTCATGATGGATGGGTCGATTCTGGGCGGCAGCAAGATCATCGCCTTTGTTCACATTACAGACTGGGCGAGGGCGCGCGCTTTTTATGAAGACGTGCTGGGGCTTCGCCTGGTCGAAGAGGAAAAGCCCTTCGCGCTGGTCTTCGATGCCAACGGAATCATGCTGCGCGTAACCCCCGGAGGCGAGCATAAACCAGCGCCTGGCACGGTGCTGGGCTGGGAGGTCGAAGCCATTGAGGCCACCGTCGAGCGGCTCACCGCGGTGGGAGTTCAATTTCTGCGCTATCCTGGCCTGAATGACTCCAACCCGCTCGGCATCTGGACCTCGCCCAGCGGCGCGCGCATCGCCTGGTTTCACGACCCGGATGGGAATGTGTTGAGCCTGGCGCAGTTTTGAGGAAGACGTATCACCACGCCATCCCTTGAGCGGCGAATGCGGCCAGAAACAAACTTCCATTAACTGGAATTCCCTGGGATCTATGAACCTGCGGCTGAGCCGAATCACCTGATTCAATGCTACAATCTGTGTATATGGCGGTTATAGTTCAGCGGCAGAACGCCTGACTGTGGCTCAGGATGTCGAGGGTTCGATCCCCTCTAACCGCCCCAAGTTTGCTCGCGCGGCAAGAGCCAATCTCCTAGATTACCGAGCCTCCGTGATTCCGAATATCAAAGAAAATACAGGGTTTGACAATGATTCCTCCGGAGTTCCGGCGGGTTTGCGCGAAGCCCCGGGCGACGGGTCTTTGCCGCCGGGGTGGTTGTCGGCCTTTGAGCCTCGCCGCGGTCTGGCCAACGCCCACTTGCAGACGATCGTCGGAAATTTTCTTCCCCGGCCGGCCTTCCGGCTCGCGTCTGTCGCCGAGACGGTCGAGGTAGACCCGGCCGATGGCAGCCGTGTGCTCTGCCATTGCCATTGGCAGGCGGAGCCGGAGCGGGATCCAGCCAAGCGGCTGACCGTGGTGCTGGTTCATGGCTTGGAAGGCTCGTCAGACTCGCGCTACATTCTGGGCATCGCCGCCCGCGCCTGGAAGGCCGGCTGCAACGTCGTCCGGATGAATATGCGCACCTGTGGCGGCACGGAGACGCTGACGCCCACGCTCTATCACTCCGGTCTCTCTGGAGACGTGGGCGCTGTGGTACGCCATTATGCCGGGCGATTCGGCCTGGAGCGGGTGGCGCTGGCGGGCTACTCGATGGGCGGCAACATGGTGCTGAAGCTGGCTGGGGAGTGGGGCAACCAGCCGCCCCTCTGCGCCGTGGCCGCGGTTTGCCCGGCCATCGATCTGGCCGTCGGCGCGGACGCTTTGCACGAGCCGCTCAACCGCGGCTATGAGGGTAAGTTTCTGCGCGGCCTGATGGCGCGCTACACGCGCAAGGCGAAGCTGTTTCCCGGTATTTATGCAACCAGGAAGGCCATCGGGCCAGTGCGCTCCATCCGCCAGTTCGACGACAAGATACTGGCCCGCTATTGGGATTTCCGCAACGCTGACGACTACTACCATCGCGCCGCCAGCGCCCGCGTGGTGGATAAGATCGCGGTTCCTACGTTGATTCTGCGCGCTCAGGACGATCCCTTCATCCGCCTGCTGCCGGAGACGCGCGCGAAGCTGCTCGCCAACCCGTGCGTGACCTTTGTCGAGACCCGTCACGGCGGCCACTGCGGCTATCTTTCCCGCGAGCCCGGCGACGAGATTCACTGGGCGGAGGCGACGGTAATGCGGTTTCTGATGGCGGCGACCGGTGAGGCTTATGGAAGCTGACTGGGAGTTCGAGGTGGGCCCTGATGCGGCGGGCCTTGCCGCGCCGGTCATCGACGCTCTTTGGCCGGGGTTTGTCGATCTGCGACGCGCCCCGGAACGGGCCTGGCATTTGCCGGAGGCCGCTCAGCTTCCCGCATTGGCCGAGGCCCTGGCAAAGCTGAATGCCGCTGCTTCGCCGGTCTGGACCTCCAAATGCGATTTCTGGCCGCGCCTCGAAGCGGATGAATTTGACGCCGGCGAGCTGGATGCGCCGCCCGGCCGCATTGCCTACGCCATGGGTTGTTACATCGATCTGCTGCCCAGAGACAGCGCGCGATGGGCGCAGCCGGCCATCGCAGAGGCCGCCTGCAAACGCGTGTGCAGCCTTCTGCGCGCCGTACCGCTCGGTTGCAGCCGCGCCGATCTGGTCATTCGCCACGCCTTCATCACCACGGACGCTATGGACTTGGGAATCACCGCTTACCTCACCTCCTGCGGCCCATCATCCGCGGAGGCGGAACGGACGCTTGCGGCTGCGCTGACGGCATTGACAGATGCGCTTGAGGGCCACTCGACGTTAGAATAAGAAGAAGCACGGGCGAGTAGCTCAACTGGATAGAGCACCGGCCTTCTAAGCCGGGGGTTGTGGGTTCAAGCCCCGCCTCGCCTACCATCCCCCTGCGCACATCCGTCCATTTTTTCACTCTATCCATAAGACGATATAGGTCTTTGCGCCGTGGTCCTTACGCAGCCGTGACGCACATCTATGCCCAGGGCGGCCACGGCTACGGCCTGAGCCGCGCACTCCTTCCCCCTCTTTGAAGTGGCCTTTGTCGAAGGGGCGAACGGTCAGCCGCGCGTCGAGGAAATCTCCGAGCTTCTGGCCGTCCGCATTCGCAACTTCGGCGGCGCCCTGAACAACTTCATCCCCGGCGCCACCCTGCACAATCAACGCCTGCGACTGGTAGCCTTCAAAACGCGTAGCTTCCTGCGCTGCTTTCACTTCCAGATCCCCGCCCTCTTGGGCCGTTCCCGGTCTACGCGCGA
>PMTP01000039.1:0-9446 GCA_003167305.1 Acidobacteriaceae bacterium | reverse complement strand
GCGCGCTTTCCAGCCCCATGCGAGAAGGCTGACCCGCATTCCATTTGCATCTCAGCCCCCTTGGCTGCAATCCTATCCGCGAAGCTTTCCATGGGAGGATTCTGGAATGAGAAACAGCGGTTTTCTTCTCTGCACGGCCATCGCGGCCTCTTCGCTCACCCTTGCGGCGCAACCCTCAGGCTGGCCGCCGGCGGCTGACCGTCCAACCATCGCTCTTTGGCCGGGCGCTGCACCAGGAGCACAAGCCAATGCGCCCGCCGAGGCCGACACCACCACCGCCAAGGACAACCTGATCGCCGGCCGCCCACTCATTCGCCTGGGCAATGTCTCCTCGCCAACCCTTACACTCTACACGCCCAAGGGCAAAAACACCGGAGCTGCAGTGGTCGTCTTCCCTGGGGGTGGCTACCGGATTCTGGCCATCGACCTGGAAGGCACGGAGATCTGCGATTGGCTGAACTCCGCCGGCATCACCTGTGTGCTGCTCAAGTACCGTGTCCCCGATACCGGCCCGTACCCCAAGTCGCCGGCCGCCCTGCAGGACGCCCAGCGCGCCCTCGGCTTGGTGCGCGCGCACGCCGCCGAGTGGAAGATCGATCCCAAACGCATCGGCGTTCTCGGCTTCTCCGCCGGAGCTCACCTGGCCGCCGCCCTCAGCACACATTACGACCAGCGTCTGTACGGCGCCATCGACGCCGCCGACAAACTGAGTTGCCGCCCCGACTTTGCCGTCATCATCTACCCCGGCTATCTCGCCCTGGCCGACAAAAACTTCGCGCCCAACCCTGACATCAATCCCACCGCCCAGACTCCGCCCCAGTTCATCGTGCAAGCGGAGGACGACCCGGTACACGTCGAGAATGCGGTCATCTACTTCATGGCCCTCAAGAACGCAAAGGTACCTGCCGAGCTGCACATCTTTGCGCAGGGCGGCCATGGCTATGGCTTGCGAAACAACGGACTTCCAATACACTACTGGCCGGGACTCGTAGAGGCTTGGCTGGAAACGATCAAGATGTCTTCGGGCTTGCCCGAGTAGGAGCGTAATCACTCTTGAAGCTCAGAGCAAGTCCTCCGAGCGGCGTCGCTCATTGTATTCAATTGAGCAGATTCTCCGTTCGCAACGTGAAAAACTCGATTCACCGTTGCAGTTCGGCACAAAATGAGCCGGATGCGCGCCATGCGGCGGCGCCGGGAGAATCATATGCTTGGAATTATCTTGGTGGTGTTATTGATTCTTGTATTGGTAGGCGCGGTGCCAACCTGGCCGCACAGCAGAAACTGGGGCTATTATCCGACCAGTGGAATTGGACTTATCCTCATGATAGTTGTTGTATTGATGCTGGTTGGCGCGATTTGACCCACACAAGAATGAGGGGATGGCATACTATGAGGCTTGCCCGAGCAATGGCGCTTGTCTTCGCCGTGCTTCTGTTCGGCGGAACTGTGTATGCCTACTCCGTTCTGACCCACGAGGAAATAATCGACCTGGCATGGACCACCGAGATTCGGCCGCTGCTGATTGAGCGCTATCCGGGTATGACTGAAGACCAGATCAAGGAAGCTCATGCCTACGCCTATGGAGGCTCGGTGATCCAGGACCTGGGCTACTACCCCTTCGGCAGCAAGGAGTTCAGCAACCTGACGCATTACGTTCGCACCGGGGACTTTGTCCTGGAGTTACTAAAGGAAAGCCGGAATGCCGACGAGTACGCCTTTGCGCTGGGCGCGCTTTCACACTATGTGGCGGACATTGACGGCCACCCGGCTGTCAACGCGGCGGTCGCAATTCATTATCCAAAGCTGCGCGCGAAATATGGCAACTCCGTTCGTTATGCCCAGGATACGTCCGCGCACTTGAAGACGGAATTCGGATTCGACACATTGCAGGTGGCGAAAAATCGTTATGCGCCCGCGCAGTACCACGACTTCATAGGATTCCAGGTCTCGGAACCGCTGCTGGAGCGGGTCTTTCCCGTTGTCTATGGGCTGGATCTGAAGGACGTGCTCACGCATGAGGACATGGCGGTTGGTTCCTATCGCTTCTTTATCAGCCGGCTGATTCCGCAGATGACTCAGGTCGCGCTGCAAGCGCATAAAAAGGATCTGATGCGCGAGACGCCCGGCTTTGCCAAGCAGAAGTTTCTCTATCGCCTATCCCGCTCGGATTATGAGAGAGAGTGGGGAAAGACCTATGAAAGGCCCGGCCTGGGCACGCGAATCTTATCCACGCTTCTGCGCTTTGCGCCCAGGATAGGTCCGTTCAAAAGCCTGGGCTTTAACAACCCGACCCCACAAACCGAAGACCTGTATATCAAGAGCATTAACACAACCACCGATGATTACGGCGCTTTGCTGACAAAAGCGCGTGCGGGCAAGCTGGCGCTGCCTAACTGCGATCTCGATGATGGTAAAAAAACCGAGGCGGGCGAATACTCGCTTGCGGATGAAACCTACGCAAACCTGCTGGCCAAGCTCTCCGCGCATAACTTCGATCAGACATCGGCCCGCTTGCGCAAGAACATTTTGGAGTTTTATGCCGGCCCGTCGCTGCCGGTCGATACCGGAAAGGACTCGGCAAGCCGGCAAGCGCTGCAGACGAATCTGAGCCTGTTAAAGTCTGCCGTCCCTTCGCCGACTCGCTAACTCGTTATCCCGGCGCAGCAAGGGCTAACTCGCTGTCTTTATCGAAAGATCCAAATAATCTGGGTGCCCCATCCTTCGCGTACTTTCCACCCCAGCGACGAAGCCTGTCGCCGGGGACCCCGGTTTGCGAAGGGTGGGAAACCACAAACCCCAATCCGCGCCGCCCTTCAAAAAGCAGCAATCCTCACTTCTCCGCGCCAAGCCGCCACGAGACCGAACCGCCCACCTAGGTCTGCGCGATTGCCTTCGGGCACCGTGTCGCCGGCGCGCGCCGCGCCGCTCTGCGCCGCGAGCGAAAGGGTGAAGGCAACAATAAACAGCGCGAGTGCTACGATTTCTTTTATCGTGCTACCCTTTCCCATGATTCTTCCTTTGTTGGTTGCTTTTTGTGAATTTCAGTGCTTGTGTCCGTGCTTGTGGGTGTGCTCGCTCGCGTGCGCAGGGACGGTCATCACCAGCCGCCCGTGCTGCACGCCCTTGAGGCCGATCAGCAGATCGGCAAACTTCTCCACCTTCGCCGACTTTCCATGCACGATCAGCACCTCCAGGCAGGAGTCGTGGTCCAGATGCGCATGGCTGGTCGAGAGCACCAGCTCGTGGTGCTCGTGCTGTGCCTCAGTCAGTTTTTCGGTAATGCCGCTGGCGTGGTGGTCGTAGATGAGGGTGACCGTACCCACCACAATGGCATCCGGGGCAGCGGTCTGCTCCGTCACCAGCCGGTCGCGAATCAAATCCCGAAACGCTTCTGACCTGTTTGTATAGCCCCGCCGCGCAATCGAGCGGTCAAACCGCTTCAGAAGCTCCGAATCCAGCGCAATCCCGATTCTGCTTAAGATCCCCACACGCACCCCCGCAACAGCATTCGACTCTCCCAGGGAAGTCTCAGAGTAGCACGAAGATCGAGTTCATGCTACCCCCGGCGTTTTCAGCGCAGGATTCTCCTCCCGCGGCAGCGCGCGATCCAGCGGCTTGAAAACGGAGTTCTCTCGGCCGTTGTGCAACCTTGACCGCCCGAACGTATCGGAGCGCGGTACACTGGAGCCGAGGGCGCATGAAGCCCGTAGCGTTTCCCCCCGGAGGAATCATGCCGCAAAATCTACTTGACCAGTTGCGCCAGTATACCGTGGTTGTTGCCGACACCGGCGACATTGAGGCGATGGAGAAGTTTCGTCCCCAGGACGCCACCACCAATCCCTCGCTGATTACCGCTGCCGCGCAGTTGCCGCAGTACCAGCCCATCGTGGACGGAGTGCTGCTTGCCGCACGCTATGAGCTAGGGAAGTCGGTCGACACGAAGACTGTAGCCAACCTTGCCTTTCAGCGGCTGGCCATCGCCTTCGGCAAGAAGATACTGGCCATCGTTCCGGGCCGCGTCTCGACCGAAGTGGACGCGCGCCTCTCCTATGACACCGCGGCCACCATCACCCAGGCCCGCTCCATTATCGCGCAGTATGACGCCGAGGGCATTGGCCGGGAGCGCGTGCTGGTCAAGATCGCCTCCACCTGGGAGGGCATTCGCGCCGCCGAAGTGCTGGAGCGCGAAGGCATCCACTGCAACCTGACGTTGCTTTTCGGCTTGCACCAAGCCATCGCCGCGGCCGAGGCCGGCGTCACGCTGGTCTCGCCCTTCGTGGGCCGCATCCTCGACTGGTACAAGAAAGACACGGGCCAGGATTACAGCGGCGCCAGTGACCCCGGCGTGAAGTCCGTCACGGCAATCTATAACTACTACAAGAAGTTTGGATGCAAGACACAGGTAATGGGCGCCAGCTTCCGTAACATCGGTGAGATTTGCGAGTTAGCCGGCTGCGACCTGCTGACGATCTCGCCGCAACTGCTGGCCGAGCTGGAAGCGACGGAAGCCGGGCTGCCGCGTAAGCTCGACCCGGAAGCCGCAAAGGCGCTGAACATCGAGAAGATCGCCGTGGACAAGGCGGCCTTTGACGCGATGCACGCCGCCGACCGCATGGCCACCGACAAGCTGAAGGAAGGCATTGAAGGCTTCTCGGCCGCGCTGGTCAAGCTGGAAACGCTGCTCGCCAATCGCCTGGCCGAGCTGGAAACCCACACCGCCGCCGTCTGATTCAGCTAACAATCCTGGGTGCCCCGTCCTTGCCACGTTGTTGTTCTTGTGGCAAGGGTGGGAAACCAGATACTTAACCAGTTCAATTCATCGGAAGCGTTTACTCCGACCAAACGCCCATCAGGTTACCCGCGCCATCGGCGAAGTGGAAGCGCCGCCCACCGGGAAACTCGAAGGTGGGTACGACGATGCTTCCGCCGGCATCCGCGATTGCCGCCTGGGTGGCCGCGAGATCAGCGGAATAGAGCACAACCAGTGGCGCGGACTTAGGCTGCTCTGCAGCAATTGCGCCCTTGGCGAAGCCGATGGCGACGCCGGAGTCGGCCGCGTTGCAGTCGATGTAATCCGGACCCCAATCCTTGAAGCTCCAGCCAAAGACAGTCGAATAGAACTGCTTGGTACGCTCGATACTGTTGGTGGTGAATTCGACGTAGGTAATCTTGTTGTGCTGTGTTGGATTACTCATAAATTCTCTCCTTTTGTGTTATATTGCGTGGGGTCGAAGGAAAGGCGCACAAATGCGAGGCGCAGGCACACCCTTCCCCGGTGTGCTCTTGAAGCGCCCCCATCCACATTCCCTCAAGAGCTGGAGAGTGCAGGTAGAGCCCACTTGTTGATTGCCGGGCGCGGACTCACGAGGTACGAGGACAGGTTAGCAGAAATATGCGTCTGCTGCATAATTTATTTTGAAAGATCAGCGCACGAGCCAGAGAGAAACGCCGCCGGTGATCGACCGACCTTGCATGGCGACGCCGTTGATCTCCTGATAGCCGGTGTTACTCAGATTCGCGAAGCGAAGATAAGGGCGAATCTTCCCCGAGTCGTGCGTCAACGCCGCGTTCCACACGGGATAGGGGGTCGAGTTCCACGGCGGATTTCCCGGCTGCTGATATGGCTTTGCAATTGCCACTGAATTCGTCACGTTCAAGGCGTGCTTCAACGGGACGGTCCAGATTGCATGAATGTTTTCGACCGGATAATTGAGGGCATATTCCGATTGCAGTCCGTTCAAGGATGGCTGCGCGCCAACAAGTTGCGTCCACGCGACCCGCACCGTTTGTCCCTTTGCTGGAACCCAGGTTGCGGAAGTCTCGACTCCAGCAAAATGCAGACCGCTTAGGTTGACCGCGCACCAGGTATCGGCTGGACATGATGCAGGAAGAACAGAGTTAGGCGGGGGCGTGGTGCTGAGATAACGGAGATAATCAATCGTGTCATGCTGCCGGTTATAAAAACCTGTTGCCGAAAGCATCAGCCGGCTCGACGCAGTCCAATCGGCGCCAGCCTCGCCGGACCAGGCCGACTCCGGTTTCAGATTCGCATTGCCGATGGTGGCCGGATCGGAGTAATACAGATCGGTATAAGTGGGAAGCCTGAATCCATAGCCGCCGCTGGCGCGCAGCTTGAGTTGATCGGTCAGGCGCAGGCTGCCTGCCAGATGCGGCGCCAACGTGGATTGCAAGCCGCCGGAGAATAACTCCTTGCGCAGCCCGGCGGCTAAGTTCCAGTGGCTCTTGGCAGGACGCAAATCCAGGTCAACATAACCAGCGCCGCGATTGCGAGCATGAAGGCCGAGATTGTTGCTGCGGATACTGTCGCCGTCCGCCTCCAGCCCGAACAAAAGCACGGATGAAGTTGCGACGGTTCGCGTGTGGCGCACGGAAGCCTGCCAGGAGCCGTCGATGTGGTTGTTTTCATAGACAGACGGATTGTCGCGCAGTAAGACAAACTCGTCGGAGTGGCGGCGAAAGCCAAAGGCCGCCACGGTGCGGCTGCCTAACTCCTGGCGGCCGGAGGCAAACCATCCTTTGGTTCGTTCCCATGAGTTATATGGCCCATAGAACTGGTTTGCGCCGAAGGAGCGGTCGCTCGTGGCAAAGAGCAGGTCGGAGATGCCGAGCCGCGAACTTACCCAACTCTCTAAAGAAGCATCTTCGTTGCGGTAATCGCGGTCGGCCATGAATCCCGTCGAGAAGTTACGCTCCGCAGTCAGACGGTTGCTCCATCGCTTGCTCGCTAACTCACCCAGCATAGACTCTTCGTTCTCGCCAAAGCTGCCGTCTCCGGCGCGCAGTCGCAGTGAGGATGCGGAGGGCGCGGCGGTAAGAAAATCGGCGACACCGCTTAACGCGTCCGCGCCATGCAGCGTCGAACCTGCTCCGTGCAGCACTTCAATCGAGTTCATCGCGTCGAGCGGTATGGGCAGGTCGAGATTGTGATGCGCGGTCTGGCTGTCGTTGATGCGGAAGCCATTCAACAGCACCAGCGCCTGCTCAAACGTTCCTCCACGCAGGACCAGGTCAGCCTGTCCGCCGCCCGCGCTACGCTCTTCGAGATAGACCGACGAGTCCTGCCGCAGAAGCTCTTGCGGCGATTCCAGCGAGAGAGTCTTTCCTTCGACCGGCAGCACCACGACCGAAGCGGAAGACTCGGCCAGAGGCACAGGGACTGGCGAACCAAGAACCACCATGGTCTCAGTGAGATGAGGAAGCACGGCGGGTTGTGAAGCCAGACCCGCTTGCGGGGAAGCCGCTTGGGCAAAGGCCGCCAACATGAGGCAGCCGGCAATGCACGTCGAATTGGAGGTGGGCATATTTGGAATATCTTTGCAATTCTGATCGCTGATGAACTGTTTTGCAAGGATGATTTGATCTTGTGCTAAATAGTTGAAGACTATATCATCAAGATGAGACGATGCGCATCGATGCATTCCTGAATGAAAGCCCCATGTTCGCGGTCAACCGGGCGGCGCGCCGCTTTGAATCGCTGGCCGCGCAGGTTTTTGCCGCCGACAACCTGAATTTCCTGGAAGGGCTGGTTCTGGCGGCCTTGTTCTTTGAAGCAGAGCGGACAGTAAAGCCGTCGCAACTGGCTGAGACCTTCAGCACGACGCGGGGAAATATCAGTCATTGCATTTCCTCACTTGAGGCTAAGGGATTATTGCAGAGAAAGATCGATCCAGAAGACGCGCGGGCCTACCAGCTTACATTGAAGCCGCTGGGGAAGAAGTGCGCGGTGCGGGTGATAGGCGCTTTCGACAAGCTGCAAAGAGAGTTCGAGCAGGAGATTGGCAAGACGGCATTAGTTGAAATGCTCAAGGTTCTGCGTAAGCTGGAAGCGCTCTGCGTGGAGAGACACAGAGCTTCAGGGTAGAGTGATTACAGAATGTAACGCGAGAGATCCTGATCCTTCACGATGGACGCAACCATCTGCTTCACGTACTCCGCGTCGATGTGGAAGATCTTTTCGGAGCCGGAAGGCGTCGTGCGCTCTTCGTAGGGTAATGGCGTGGAAGACTCGCTCTTGATAGCTTCCTTCAGCGCCTCGGCTGCTGCCTCATCCGGCGCCTTGCGAGCTACGTCAGGCGCAAGGAAACTAACATCCTCAAGCACACGCTCCATGATGGTATGCAGCCTTCGCGCGCCGATGTTTTCGGTTTGCTCATTGACCTTGAAGGCAAACTCCGCCATCTCGCGCAGGGCTTCCGGCGAAAACTCCAGCTTCACACCCTCGGTCTCCAGCAAGGCCGAGTACTGTTTTGTCAGCGATGCCTTTGGCTCGGTCAAGATGCGCAGAAAGTCATCGACGGTGAGCGACTTCAACTCGACGCGGATGGGAAAGCGGCCCTGTAACTCAGGGATAAGATCGCTGGGTTTTGAAACATGGAACGCGCCGGCAGCGATAAAGAGAATATGGTCGGTGCGCACCATGCCATAGCGAGTGTTCACCGTGGTTCCCTCGACGATGGGCAGAATGTCGCGCTGCACGCCCTCGCGCGAAACGTCGGGCCCGTGGCCGCCCTCGCGACCGGCGATCTTGTCGATCTCATCGAGAAAGACAATGCCGCTGGATTCAACTCTCTCGGTGGCCGCGCGGTTGACTGAATCCATATCGATCAGCCGGCCTTCTTCCTCTTCCACCAAGTAGTCAAAGGCATCGGACACCTTCATCTTGCGCTTCTTGGAGCCGCCGCCGAAGATATTCGGCAGCATATCCTTGAGGTTCATCTCCATATCTTCAAGGTTCTGATTACTGATAATGCCGAATTGCGGCATTCCGCGTTCGCGCACATCTAACTCAACCATGCGCTCATCTAACTTACCCTCACGGAATTGCTGGCGCAGCTTCTCGCGGGTGCGCTGGTAACTATCAATCTCAGGCAGAGTAAGCTGGCCCTCCTGAGCGGGCGGCGCGGGCGGCGGAGGCGGCAGCAGCACATCGAGCAGCCGCTCCTCGGCATTCATCTCCGCGCGGTCTTCCACCTCTTCTAATCGCTCTTCGCGCACCATGTCGATGGCGATCTCGACCAGGTCGCGAATCATCGACTCCACATCGCGGCCCACATAACCGACCTCGGTAAACTTGGAGGCCTCGACTTTCAGGAAGGGCGAGTTAGTCAGCTTGGCCAGGCGGCGCGCGATCTCCGTCTTGCCCACGCCCGTCGGCCCAATCATGATGATGTTCTTGGGCATNNATGTCGTCGGCGATGTCGGGAGGCAGCTTCTGGCGGCGCTGGCGATTGCGCAGCGCGATGGCCACAGCACGCTTGGCGGCCTTCTGGCCGACGACGTGCTTGTCGAGTTCCGTGACAATCTCGCGCGGCGTCAGCTCGTCCAGCGAGAGCTCTTGTTCTTCAGCGGATGCGGGCAGATAAATGGCCATGTATCAGTCGGACAGGCGGCTGCGAGCCGCTAGCCTTTCAACTCCTCAATGGTAA
>PMTP01000175.1 GCA_003167305.1 Acidobacteriaceae bacterium | reverse complement strand
CGGGTGGTGACCAAGGATGAGCTTCTCAAGTCGATCTGGCCGGACTCCTTTGTGGAAGAAGGCAATCTGGCGCAGTACATCTCCGCTCTGCGCAAGGCATTGGGAGACAAGTCCCGCCTGATTGCGACCGTCCCCGGCCGCGGCTATCAGTTTGTGGTTCAGGTCTTCGCGGTCGAGGTCGAAACCGGGATCTCCGCCGAGGCTCTTCCCGAGGCGCGGGCGGGGGACATCTATGTGCAGCGCGTGCGGGAGCGCACCCGTGTGGTCTATGAGGATGTGCCGCCCGCGCTGCTTGCGCAGCATGACCCCCCCTTGCTGCTCACGGATGGGAGTTCGCGCCGGACGCGCGTGTGGCTGTGGGTTACGGCTTCGGCGCTATGTGGTGCGCTGATTGCGCTGGCCGCACTGGCGGCCTATTTTGTGGCGCGGCTGAATGGCGCGGCTCAGTTGCGCATCTCGAGTTACACACAGATCACGCATGACGGCCATACCAAGTTCATCGGCGGAACGGACGGAAGCAGAATCTATTTCACCCAGGACCAGCCATTTGGCATGGCAGAGGTTTCGGTCTCCGGTGGTGTGGTTGCGCCCATCCTTACAACGCTTCCGAATCCCTGGGTGGGGGACGTTTCGCCGGATGGATCGACCCTGCTGCTCATCTCCCAGATCGGCGGCATGGGCCCCGCCGATTCGCTGTGGAGCTTACGGCTGCTGGGGGGGCCTCATCACTACCTTGCCAATGCTGTCTCCGCAACTTGGTCGCCTGACGGGGAGAGGATCGCTTACGCCACGGCGAGCGGCGACATATGCGTGATGCATAGCGATGGAAGCGAAGCGCATCGCATCGCCTCACCCGGAGTCTATGTAAAGTCCATTGCCTGGTCACCAGACGGGGGTACAATCCGGTTTTCCAAAGAGGGCATCCTGTGGGAGATGACCTCGAATGGATTCAATCTTCACCAGCTCCTGCCAGGATGGGGAAAATCGCCCTCGCAGTGGAACGGACAATGGGCTCAGGATGGGAGATTCTACTTCGCGGCCGACGGCCAGATATGGGTTCTCGAGGAGCGTCACGGATCCGGCAATAGCCTGCCCCCTGCACCGGGTCAACTGACCTTTGGCCCCATGGTCTGGAATCGGCCGATTCCCAGCCAGGACGGGAAAAAAATCTACGCATCGGGCCGCACGAACCGGGGTGAACTTGTCCGCTTTGACAGGAAATCCGGGCGTTTTCAGCCCTTCCTTGCCGGCATCTCAGCCGAGTTCGTTACCTATTCCAGCGACGGCAAATCCGTGGCCTATGTTTCCTACCCCGAGGGCGTTCTCTGGCGAGCCAACCCGGATGGAAGCAATCCGACGCAACTGACAGATCCTCCGGTCTATCCGAAATCGCTGCGCTGGTCGCCGGACGGAAGTGAAATCCTTTTCGTGGACCGTACTCCGCAAGGACTTGATGCGATCTACATCGTTCCCGCGGATGGAAGCGGAAAGCCCCGCCGCCTGCTTCCGGAAGACCGCGAAGCCGAGACGGATCCAAGCTGGTCGCCGGATGGGCGCAAGATCGTTTTTTCCACCTCCCCGAATGTGGGCGCAAGTTCGAAGTCCGACTTGCGCATCCTCGACATCGCAACCGGAAACGTCGCGGTCCTTCCCGCATCGGATGGCTTGCTGGTGCCCCGCTGGTCGCCTGACGGCCTGTCGATTGCCGCCATGACCCTGGACACAATGGCCATGAAAGTTTTCGACATCGCTCGCGAACGATGGACGAAGCTGGACTCGGGGGCTGTCGCTTTTCCTGAATGGTCGCATGACGGCCGGTTCATTTACTACATAAAGTGGACCGGCGATCCCGCCGTGATTCGTATTCGCGCCGCGGACGGAAAACGAGAAACTGTGGCCGATATGAAAGGATCGCGGTACACAGGTGTCTATACATTATGGATGGGGCTCGACCCAACCGACACACCGTTGACGCTTCGCGACATCGGCACCGACGACATATATGCCCTGACGCTGGAAAGAAAATGACAGGTTTCAGCGAGCCCCTACCAGCACACTGTGCGTGAAGAATATCAATTGCAAAGTGCCATCACCGCATCGGTGACCGACTTCACCAGTATCTCCAGATCCGCTTCCGCAGGTTTGCCGGTGTTGCCGTCGCAGGGGCTCGGCGTGAGCGCAATCGATCCCGGCACTTCAAGATCGGAGAGCTGGCACTCCTTCATCCTTGACGTGTCGAAGCGGATGTCGGGCAATCCCAGCTTCTTCTTGATGGCCAGCAGGTCGGCGCCTTTCTGTTCGGAGATGTAAGAGATGGGGACGCCCAGTTGCGCGGCCAGCATCAGTGTCCAGCAGTAGGTTTCCAGCACTTCGGCGTACCACTCGGCGTGCGTGACGGTGTCTGCCCAGCAGATGATTCCATGATTGGCGAGCAGCACCGTGTTGTGTGTCTTGACGTAGGGCAGAACTGTCTGGGCAAACTCCGCCGTGCCCGGCGTTTCATAGGGAGAGATGGCCACCTTGCCGATGAAGACTTCGAACTCCGGAATGACCAGGTTCGGTGGAACCTTTCCCGTGATCGCGTAGGCAGTGGCATGAGGCGGATGGCAGTGGACGCAGGCCTTGGCCTCCTGCACCGCTTTATAGATTTCCAGATGCAGGAAGATTTCGCTGGTGCGCGGCATGCTTCCAGCAATCTGATTTCCTTCCAGATCGACCATGCTCAAGTCTTCGGGGGTCAGGTCGTACTTGCTCACCAGCGTGGGCGTGCAGATGACTTCATTGGGACCGATGCGATAGGAGATGTTGCCGCCATTGCCGTCAACAAACTGGCGCATCCAGAGCTTGCGCCCCACCGCGCAAATCTCCCTCTTGATGGCCTCGGCTTCCGGGGTGAAAAACAATTTGGAATTCGCGGCGCCGCGGCTCGGTGTCGCGCCACTGTTGCCGTAGGCGCTTGTTGCCGGTGCTTCTTTGGGAGTTCTATGCGATGCGGCGCTTGCTTTTCCATTCGTTGCCAGAGCGATATTGTGCTGGGCGAGGAAGTCGCGCGCTGAAGGCGTCACAACGCATTTCTCTGAGATCAGCACACGGCTTGCGCCTGCCGCTAGTGCGCTCTGCGCATCGCGCATCGCGAGCAGCTTCTTATCGGAAATATCAAGACTTTTTTCGTTCTTCACGTCCACACCTCGGATTCTCAAAAAACTTTCCGCGAATGAATATCGATCGAATCGACGATCAGCGAACAATACGCATCCACCGGCACGGCATTGGGCCAGAATGGATTGGCAGCCTCGCGGCCTTCGGTGAAGGCCACCATCTGGCCCTTGGCCGCGCCCAGCTCGTCGACGGCGACTAGCGCCTTGCCGCCGCCCAATCCATTGCTTGCGTTCAGGTTCTCCATCGTGACCGGCTCCAGCACAACGAGTGTCTTGCCGCGATAGGCTGCAACCGCCGGCTGGAGAACGACGTGGCCGCGAACGATTCCCAGTCTCATGCTCCACCTCCGCGCGTCCGCACTTCGTCCACAATTCCCACCACAACCATGCGCGCCGGCGTTGTGTTGCCCAGTCTCATCCGCGCAATATCGCCATCGGTGGAAACCATCACCGTCGAGCCGCTGGCCGCGCCCTGCCAATCCACCACCACGATCGGCTCCGCTGCCGCGCTGCCGCCGGCTTCAAGCCGTTGCGCAAGCAAGAAGCGGCAGCCCTCCAGCGTCGGATGCTTCACTGCCGCAACTACGGTGCCGCCAATGCGCGCTAAGAACATATTCGGCTAAACCGACTTTTCCTCAGGGGCTAAAGCCCCGGATTTTTTTGCTGCATTTGCTTGTCGGGGTGAAAAACCCCGACCTACCAGTCGTGCTTTTTCAAAACAGCAACACAACAAGATTCGCTATACAATCCGCAGTGCGTTGCCGACGACCATCTGCCGCTCGCGCGTGAAGGTGAGCGGAGTGGTGATGCCTTCGCCGGTTGGGGTGGCAATGCTGTGACTGAAATAACCCGGACCGCCAACACCCAGCGAGGCCGGCGATGCGGCGTTGTGAATGAAGAGCGTGGTATTCATCGCGCGCGCCATGCGGGTTGCGGTTTCAACATTCTGCGTGTGAATGATGGCCGTGTGCCGGTAGCCGTGTTCCGCCTTGACCGATGCGGCAATGCCCGCGTCCACATCGCGCACGCGCACCACCGGAATGAAAGGCATCATCTGCTCTTCGACGACGAAGGGATGATCCTCATTCGTTTCTCCAAAGAGAAGTTGCGTGCCGGCTGGCGCACGAACCCCGGCCGCCGCCGCGAGAACGGCAACATCCTTGCCGACGAAATCCTTCTTCACGTGCGCTCTCGCGCAGCCTTTGCCATCGCCATCGAAGGTGAAGGCGGCCTTGGTGAGGCGCTCTATCGCGGCTGCATCCAACTGATAGGCGCCCGCGCGGCGCATCGCTTCGATGAACTTGTCCGCGACCGATGCGACCGCAAAGATTTCCTTTTCGCCGATGCACAGCAGGTTGTTGTCAAAGGCAGCGCCTTCAATGATGCATCTGGCGGCGCGATCCAGATCAGCGGTCTCGTCCACCACCACCGGAGGATTGCCCGGACCGGCGGCAATCACGCGCTTGCCGGATTTGCTGGCGGCCTGCACAACAACTGGTCCGCCGGTAACACAGAGCAGCGCGATCTTGGGGTGATTGAAAATCTGCTTAGCGGCCTCAATGCTGGGCTCGATGATGGTGGTGAGAACATTGGCCACGCCCAGTTCACGCTCGATCTCGCGATTGAAGAGTTGCAGTGCGTATTGCGCCACACGCGCGCCCGAGGGGTGCGGGCCGAAGACCGCGGTGTTGCCGGCGGCAAGAATATTGATGGCGTTAGCGGCCATCGTCGGCACCGAATGTGTGACCGGCAGCATCATGCCGATGACGCCCCAGGGCGCGCGTTCGATGATGCACAAGCCGGTCGAGTCGCTACGCGCGCTGCTGCCGCTCGCGCGCATTGCTTCAACGCCTTGCACAAAACGCATATTCGTCAGCTTCAGAATTTTATGATCGAGACGGCCAACCTTGGTCTCCTCAAGCTCCATGCGGCCCAGTTCCTCGCGGCGATCATTGCAGATGCGGCGAACGATCTCGATCATGCGCCCGCGATCTTCCAGGCTCATGGCCGCCACTTTGATTTGCGCCTCGAAGGCTGCGTTGACGGCCTCATCCACGGTGGAGAAGACTCCGTCGTGCGCGGCATGGGCCGGCGCAGTTGCAGCGGGTTTGGCCGGCAGTTGCATCTGGATGCGAAGTCGCGCCACAACTTCCTTGGCGATCTCCGCTATCACTTGCTCTTGAATCTGCATTTACGGCTTCTCCAAAACTTTACCTTCGACCTCGACGACATCGACGATGCCTACGATCACGGCGTCGACCGGCGCATCTTTTGTGGCTGGCGTCAGGCGAGCCGAACTGCCCTGCGTGAACAAGACGCACTCGCCCACGCCCGCTCCAACGCTGTCCACCGCAACCACGGAGCTGCCCGAGATTTGCAGCGCTCCGTCCTTGCTGATGTAGGGCTGAATCAGCAGCAGCTTCATCCCGCAGAACTTTTCGTTCTTCTGGGTGGCGACAACATTGCCGATCACTTTGGCTATGAACATAACGGCTCACCTCGCGCGTTGCGGCAGACTCGCGTCTGCCGCTTGCAGCTATTTTGGCAATACGGTTGCGAGCGTGCTGTGCGGGCGCGCGATCACGTGCACGCTTTGCACTTCGCCGGCGGCGCGGGCAGCGCTAGCTCCGGCATCCACCGCGGCGCGAACCGAGCCTACGTCTCCCTGGACAAAAACGGAGCACAGACCGCTGCCGATCTTGTTCCAGCCGACGAACTCCACGCTGGCAGCCTTCAGCATTGCGTCTGTCGCCTGGACGAGCGCCACCAGGCCCTTCGTTTCGATCATTCCAATCGCTTCATTGGCCATTTGCGTTCTCCTGATTCCTTGTTAGTTCAAAAAGCTTTCGACGAGCGCATCATGGGGACGCGCAATCACGTGCGAGGAGACAAGCTCTCCCACAGACTTGGCCGCGGCTGCGCCCGCGTCCACGGCGGCGCGCACACTGCCTACATCTCCGCGCACGATTGCCGTCACATATCCGCCGCCGATCTGCACGGTCTTTACAAGCTCTACGCTGGCGGCTTTCACCATCGCGTCACACGCCTCGACGAGTCCGACGAGGCCCCTGGTTTCGATCAATCCGATTGCTTCACTCATCTGGGTCTCCTCCGTTACTTCGCCGGTTGGACAAATGACGGCAGTTCGTCGTGGGGGCGAGAGATCACCTGAACGCTGATCACCTCGCCGATTCTGGATGCTGCTTCAGCGCCCGCGTCCGTGGCGGCTTTCACTGCGGCCACGTCCCCTTCAACGAAGGCGGTCACCAGTCCGGAACCTACGGACTGCCAACCGGCGAACGTCACGTTTGCTGACTTGAGCATGGCATCGGTCGCTTCAAACAGCGCCACCAGGCCCTTCGTCTCGATCATTCCCAGCGCTTGCTTCATCGCTTCCCTCTCTTCTGTGGGTTGTTACTTGAAAAGTTCAATGTCCTTGGTGAGATGCATACCGCACGCGTTGGCCTCGTCGGTGTCCATGTGAACATTGAGGCGCGACGCGGCATCGATGCGGACGTGCACGTTGTTGAAGGTCACGCCCGCCTCTCCGCCGATGCGCAGCTTCATGCGGTCGCCCTTCGTCACGCCGAAGTGCGCGGCCTCGGTTGGATTCATATGCACGTGAATCGCGGCGCGGATCAGGCCCTCCTTGAGTTCGACAACGCCCTTGGGTCCGATGACGATGGCGCCCGGCGTGCCCGCGATGTCGCCGGATAGCCGCACGGGAATATCCGTGAAGCCGAGCATGATCGCGTCGGTGAAGGCCAGTTCGATCTGCGACAGCTTGCGAAATGGGCCGAGGATGCGGAGGTTGGAAATCAACCGGCTGCGCGGCCCGACGATGGTCACTGTTTCCCTGGCCGCGAAGTTACCTTCCTGATAGAGCGGGCGATCAAAGGTCAGCTCCGATCCCGGTCCGAAGAGCACGTCCATGTCTTCGCGGCTGACGTGCATATGCCGCGAGGAGGCCTGCACAGTGAGCGTCGGCGTGTTCTTGCCGCGTCCAAGGTATTCCAGAGCTACCTGGCGAACGATCTGCTCGACCATCGACCGGTCGATGGAAGTCGCTGATGCCGCCAATGTTATGCTTGCACTTCCCATAAGAATTCCCGAACTTCGTTCGTACTGNNAAATCACTCCCGCGCCTCGACAACCACCTTCACCGTTTCGCGAGCGACGATCAGCTCTTCGTTCGCCGGAACAATCAGAATTTTTACAGCGGAGTTTTCGCTGGAGATTGCGCCCAGCCCCGACGCCGCACGGTTCTTGTTCTCATCCAATTCAATGCCGAAGCCGGATAAATTCTTCAGCACCGCGGCGCGCACCTCCGCGCTGTTTTCGCCGATGCCGCCGGAGAAGGTGATCGCATCCACGCCTCCAAGCTCCAGCAAAAACGCGCCCACATAATGGCGAATCGCGCGCGAAAGAACATCCAGCGCCAGTCGCGCTTGCTTGCTGCCCGCGGCCGCTGCCTGCTCCAGATCGCGCATATCGCCGCTGGTGCCGCTGATGCCCGCCAATCCCGACTGGCTGCCGAGAATGCGCGCCATCTCATGCGGACCCACATTCAGCTTCTTCATCATCCGCAGCACGGCGAAGGAATCCAAATCGCCAACACGATTATTCTGCGGCAGTCCGGATTGCGGAGATGCGCCGAAGCTAGTGTCGATGGCCACGCCGTCGCGGAAGGCCGCCACGCTGGAGCTACCCCCAAGGTGGCAGGAAATGTGGCGCAGATTCTTGCGGCCCAGCAGCGCCGAGGTGTGTTCGTTGGCGGCGCGATGGCTGGCGCCGTGAAATCCGTAACGGCGAATGCCAAACTGCTCGCGCCACTCGTAGGGCACCGCGTAAGTGGTCGCCGCCTCATCCATGAAGCGGTAGGGGGCGGTATCGATCACCGCGACCAGCGGGACGCCGGGAAGCTCCTGGCGAAAGGCCTGAATGGCTGCTATATAAGGAGGATTGTGCGCCGGGGCAAAGAAGGTGAACTCCTCCATCGCGGCCAGAAGCTCATCGTCGATCAGTTGAGAATTGTTGAGCGGTCCGGCATGAACCACCTTGAAGCCGACCGCGCCGATCTCGGAGAGATTGTTGAGAGCTTTGCCATCACCGGCAATCGACGCGATACACTTGCGAATGGCGGCGGGGTAATCGGCGCACTCGCCTCCGGGCTGGCCGATGCGCTCGAAGCGCCCTTCGGCCAACACCGACTCAGCGGGCATATCCAGAACCCGGTACTTGAACGAAGTGCTACCGATATTTGGGATCAGACATTTCATTTTTGAACGATCTTACAATGAACGATTATGAACACTCTTGAATTATTGTAAAGCATACAGTACAATTCTGGTCAGAGTCAAATGATTTTTTGAGGTTGAGGCGGAATGACGGGAGATGCGGCAGAGTCGAGGGTGGATCGGGCGGGGGGTACGACTACCGGCCGTCTTGAGGAACTCGGCATCGTGGGCGCGGGCGGAGGCGGCTTTCCCGCGGCGGTGAAGTTCCAGGCCCGGGTCTCGCTGGTGATCGTCAACGCCGCCGAGTGCGAACCCCTTCTGCACAAAGACAAGGAACTCTTGCAGCACCACTCCGAGCCCTTCCTGCGCGGCTTGCGGGCGGTTATGGAGATGGTCGGCGCGCGCGAAGGCGCCATCGGCATCAAGGATAAGCACCACGAAATTATTGCCGCGCTGGAGCGCGTTGTGCCGGCCGGAGTGCGGGTTGTGCCTTTGCCCGACGTGTACCCGGCGGGCGATGAATTCATTCTCGTCCATCTGATTACCGGCCGCGTGATTCCACCCGGCGGATTGCCCAAGGATGTGGATGTAACGGTCTCGAATGTCGAGACGCTGATGAATATAGGCCTGGACCGGCCGGTGACGCACAAATACCTCACCGTAGCCGGCGCCGTTGAAACCCCCGTTACTCTTCGGGTACCCGTCGGCATCTCCATCGGCGAAGTTATTGAGGCCGCGGGCGGGGCAACGGTTGACGATATTGGCGTGCTGATCGGCGGCGTGATGATGGCGCGTCCGGCGGAGAACCTTCAGGTTCCGGTGACCAAGACCACCGGCGGCATCGTCGTGCTGCCCGCCTCGCACAGCTTGATCACGCGCCACAGCGCGCCCTGGATTCACGTAGAGCGGATTGGCCGCTCGGCCTGCGATCAGTGCCGCTTCTGCACCGAATTCTGTCCGCGCTTTCTGCTCGGGCATCCCATCCAGCCGCATCGCGCGATGCAGTCACTGGGCTTCGCCACCGGCGCGGACGCGATGGTGGCCACTCTTTATTGTTGCGAGTGCAATCTCTGCACGTTCTACGCCTGCCCTGAGGATCTCGATCCCAAGACGGTCTGCGTGCAGTCCAAGCCGCTGGCGCGGGAACTGGGGCTGACCTTCAAGGGCGACCCCGCATCGATCACGCCGCATCCGATGGCCGAGTTTCGCCGCGTGCCGATGCGCAGGCTGATTGCAAGGCTGGGTCTGGGAGAGTTCAAAAATGTGGGGCCGCTGGTGGAGCATTCTTTCTCGCCGCGCAAGGTCAATGTGCTGTTGAAGCAGCACGCCGGGGTTGCGGCGGTTCCGGTGGTCAAGTGCGGCGACCGGGTTCGGGTGGGCGATTTGCTCGGCCTGCCGGAGCAGGGCAAGCTCGGCGCCCGCGTTCACGCCAGCATCGATGGGGTGGTCACAGTGGGCCGCGATGCGGTCGTGATTGAAGCGGAGTGAGTCAATTTGGAGGAGTCAGTCGTGGCTGAAATCATTTCTATCGGACTTATCGAGCTAACCAGCGTGGCCACCGGCTTCCTGGTTGAGGATGTGATGCTGAAGGCCGCTTCTGTTCAGCTTCTGATGGCCCGCAGCATCTGCTCGGGGAAGTTCCTCATCGTGGTCTCCGGCGACGTATCCTCGGTGGCTGCCGCGGTCGAGGCCGGCGGAGTTGCCGCGGGTCCGTCGCTGATTGAGCGGCGGCAGATCGCGCGCATTCACCCCGCAGTGCTGGCGGCCATCTCCAACGCCGTTGATGTTGATCCCAGACAATTGCGCTCGATCGGTGTCATCGAGACCTTCTCCGCCGCGAGCATCATCGAGGTCGCCGACGCGGCCGTCAAATCCGCCAACGTAACTCTGCTTCGGGTTCACCTGGCGATGGCTCTGGGCGGCAAGGGATTTGTGATAATGGCCGGCGATGTAGCCAGCGTGCAGGCAGCCGTAGCGGCAGGCTCCAGAGTCGCCGCCGAGGACGGAATGCTGGTGGGCCGGAGCGTGATTGCCGCGCCGTCGGCGGAACTCTTCCGCGACTACATATAGACGCACGTGTGAATCAGCTTTGCCACGATCGATCACTCGATTCAATTTCACAGGTCTCACCCGGTTATGAGCCTCTTATCCCACACGACCGGCTCCGGCGGGGTGTGCGTGATGCGCGCGAACTCCGGGTGTGCGGGATTGAGCAGGATATTGTCTTCGCGGCCTTGGGTGACAAGAGAAGGAACCACGAGAACAGCGGTGCGAGCTTCGGCAAGCCAGCGGTCGCCGAAGGCACGGCTGACGGCCTGGTCCGGGGCATTCCAACCGGGAAGATCGGCGGCGGCAAGATCTTCTATCGCCAGATCATCCGGAATCTCGATGGCGAGAACGGCCTGGGTGTGAGGCAGACGGTTAAGGTTGGCATGGACGAGGAGTTCAAGGATTGCGCCGGCGTAGGTTTCGGCGGCGTAAATCACACTGCGGCCAGGGCTGTTCCAGCGGCCGCCGTGAAGGCGCGCGCCCCCGCCGTCGAGAAGCGTGAAGCGGGCGTCGCCGATGCGGAAGCAGCGCATAATAGGCAGTTCAGGCAGGAATGCCATAAAAGAGGCGGTCGAGCAACTCTTCGGCGCGGCGAGCACCCAGTTCGGTCAGAGCGGCCTCCAGGGGCGGACGGCCTTCCAGCTCAGGGTGCGGCTTCGTGAGCCATTCGCGGGCGTCGTCGCGGTTATCCCAGACGTACTCGGCGGCGGCGATCACCCTGGCGAGCCGCTCGGTGCGCTCGCTTTCCGCAGCGGTGAGCCTGCTCCGGCGTTTGTAAGTAGCCTCAGAAACAACACGATAGAGCAAAGCGCGGGCGTGCTGGGCCGAGGCACAACCGCGCGCCAGCGTAAGCCGGAGGGCACGCTTGGGCAGCCCTGTAACGACAGCGGCTTCCAAATCCTGCGTGGAGAGGACTCGGCTGCCGAGAATCGCCACTCCCCCCATCACATCGGCAACATGGCCGGGCTGCATCATCTTGGGCCTCCGGTATCATTGTACCGCAATTGAGGTATCAACTGATACCATTCATTTCCAGCCGCTTCATCCAAGTGGCCATGGCCAGCTGATCGGCGGTTCCTGCGACGTGGGCGGCCTGGACGTTCCCGCGCTCGGTTTCGTCGCGGTTCTGGCTGAGCTTGAACTTGCCTTCGATGCGCTGGATGGCGATGCGGAAGCCGACGATCCCGGCGAGCATCGAGCGGCGGAAATCGCCGGGCATCGCGCGCCATTTTTCCGCGAAGGCCGGCTCATGCACGTGGATTAGGCCAGCCAGCAGGGCCTCCTTGCCCGCCTCATCGTCCACCAGCTCCAGAGTTCCGTAGGCGTGGACGGCAATGTAGTTCCAGGTGGGAACCGAGAGCGGATCGACGTAGAGCGCGGGCGAGACGTAGCTGTGCGGGCCAGCGAAGACGGCCAGCGTATCGCGTCCGGCGAGGGCCTGCCAATGGCGATTGGCGCGGGCGAAGTGGCCTTCGAGCAGGCCGTGCGGGCCCAAATCTTTCACCACCAGCGGCAGGTGCGTAGCGGCCAGCGGCGCCGCGGATTCTGGAGTCGATTGTGGGCCGAAGAGAATGGCGAAGGAGTATGCCTGCATGGCCTCGATGAGAACGGCGCGGTCGGCGATCTGGTTGAATCCGGGCGTGTACATGAGGACTCCTACTGAATGCGCTCGAAGCTGAAGCCGGCTTCGAGCAGGGCGTGGCTGATGGCGGTGATGTGGGATGCGCCGCGGGTTTCAAGGGTTACGTCGATCACGGTTTCGCCCAGGTTGACGCCGTAATAAGCGCGATTGTGAATGGTTTCGACGATGTTGGCGCGTTCGCGGGCCAGAATCTGAATCAGGCCAAGCAGCGCGCCGGGGCGGTCGTGGAGTTGAACGCGGATGCGCAGCAGGCGGCCGTCCTTGACCAGGCCGCGCTCGATGATCTTGGCCAGCAGCGTCACGTCGATATTGCCGCCCGAGACCAGGACCACGGTGCGGCGCTGGCGGAGATTCGTCTTGGACTGAAGCAGAGCGGCCAGGGCGGCTGCGCCCGCGCCCTCGGCCAGAGTCTTTTCGTGCTCCAGCAGCATGAGAATGGCGCTGGCGATCTCCTCGTCGTCCACGGTGACAATCTCATCGACGTAGCGGGAGACCAGGGGGAGGGTCAGGTCGCCGGCCCGGCGGACGGCGATGCCGTCGGCGACCGTGGCTTCGGCGTTGAGGGTGACCGGAGCGCCGGCCTCGCGGGCGCGCAGCATCGAGGGCAGTTTCTCCGGCTCGACGCCGATGACGCGAATCCTGGGGTTGGTCTCCTTGAGCGCGCAGGCCACGCCGCTGATCAGTCCGCCGCCGCCGATGGGGACGACCACGGCTTCCAGGTCGGGCACCTGCTCCAGCAGTTCCAGGCCGATGGTGCCCTGGCCGTTGATGATCTCCGCGTCGTCGAAGGGATGGATGAAGGTGCGGCCCTCTTCGAGGCGGCGGCGCAGGGCCTCCTCGCAGGCCTCGTCGTAATTGGAGCCGTGCAGGACAACATCCGCGCCGAAGCCCCGCGTGGCCGCGACTTTGATCTGCGGGGTGGCCAGCGGCATCACGATCTGCGCGCGAATGCCGCGCGCCGCGGCGTGGAAGGCGACGCCCTGGGCGTGGTTGCCGGCGCTGGCGGTGATCACCCCGTGCTCCCGCTCTGCCTGGCTAAGGGTGAGCAGCTTGTTCAGCGCGCCGCGCTCTTTGAAGGACCCGGTGCGTTGCAGGTTTTCCAGCTTCAGGTGCAGCGGCAGGCCGGTCAACTCCGACAGGTCGCTGGAGAGCTGGCAGGGAGAGACGTAAATAGCGTCGCCGATGCGCGCGCGCGCCGTCTGGATGCTGGTAAGGGTGACGGATTCCAAAATGTGCCTCCTTGGTTGAGACAAATGCGGGATGAAAAGCAACTGAAAGCGGGGCTGGAGATGAAAAAACCACCAGCCGCGCTCGCGGGTGGTGGCCTGGGTGCTGCATTCCAGCTTTCCGGTTCGTCAGGCTTCCTTTCCCGCGTGCGCATTGGTGCCGGTAATTCGCATGGAAGGCCTCGGCATGGCGGTGCGCCGGACTGATGGGACGTTCGCGTTGGCGCAGGAAGTGTGCATGACGCTGATTGAAGTAAAGCAGAGAAGCAAGGGGCGCGTCAAGAACGCAGAATGTGGCAAAGGTCTTCGACCGCCCCGGCGGACTGCCAACCGATGCCAGAACCACAACCAAGGCCGTTGAATATAGAATATTTTTTCCAAGAACATTTTGGGACGTTGTATGTAATATTGTTAGCGGTAGCTCTTCGAATCACTTGCCGGAGTGAACACAAATGATTTGTGCGAGATGTCACAGCCATCGAATGCGCCGGATGACCAGGAGAGGATTCCTGCGCAAGTGGCTCGCTCCACTGTTCGGCTACTATCCATGGCGATGCTCCAGCTGCCTGGCAGAATACTTGCTCCGAGCCCGGGGCAAGAAGAGGAGCTCGCCTGACGCGGGCCAATCGCACGACCAAGCCCCCGACCCTCCCGCAGGCCAATCGCATTGAAAGCCTATTGATTGATCGCAATAGGCAAGCGGCTGCAACGGAATTATCTACCGGAAACCTGGCATTTGAAGTGGCTTCCAAAGCTTGACACGGCTAGTACTTAGACCGTGTGATTGTGTAATCTCTGGAATGTAGCGCCGGTCTCCAGACCGGCTGTTGTGCGGGCGTCCTCGCCCGCGCTTGTCCATGAATCATTACAAATTCATATGGTCTAAACACTAGCGCCCTGTTTCTCAATAGAAAATATTTCTATGGGCACAAGGCAACCGACTTCCTATGGCGCAACTTTCTTCTGCCTTGCTCTCCCCTGACTGAAAGTCCGGCGCCGCGCTCCATTGGAGCACCTTCGCGTTGAGTAGCCTCCACCAAAGGGATGAATTCGATAGGCCGCTGCATCTAGTATTGTTAGGACGTTCCAACCCGTGGAGACCCGATGATCTTGCTACTTCCCCAGCAACTCTCGACTTCTCCGTCCCCGCAACACAGCGCGTTTGTCTTGTGGGATGGAGGATTTCAACTCTTCGCCAAACGAAGACTGGTTTGCAGGCTCACTGCGATGGTAATCTGCATCGCACTGGCCGCGGCTTCGCGCGGTTTGGTTGCGCAGTCCACCACGCCGGACTCGCACACCGCCGATACACAGTCCGACAAGCCCCGCGAGGGTGGACAGCCTTCCGCCGTCGGCGGTGTCAACACCGGAGGCGCGCATGCTGCGGTCCTTGACTCCGAACATCGGCCGATCACCGCTGGCGGTTATGTCAAAGACGGCCCCGTCCTCTTCAAAGACATTGCCCGCCAGGCCGGCCTGACTACGTGGAAGCACGTGATGGGCACGCCGGAAAAGAAATTCATCATCGAGGCCAACGGATCGGGCGTATGCCTTTTGGATTATGACAATGACGGCTGGCTGGACATTTATCTGGTAAATGGATCCACTTATGATGCCGAGAGTGGCAAGACGGCTCCTCCCAAGGCCGCACTCTTCCATAACAATCATGACGGCACCTTCACCAATGTGGCGGAAAAGGCAGGAGTAGCCAACGGCCGCTGGGGCTTCGGGTGCGCGGTTGCCGATTACGACAACGACGGCTGGCCGGATATCTATGTTACTAACTTCGGCAAGAACAGGCTCTATCACAATAATCATGATGGAACATTTACCGACATGGCCGAAAAAGCCGGCGTTGCTCTGGGTAACTGGTCAACTGGAGCTACTTGGGGAGACTATGACGGCGATGGCAGGCTGGACCTGTTTGTTCCCGGCTACGTTCATTATGACCTGGCGAATCAGCCTGCATCGGGCGACAAGGGTGTAGCTTATAGTTTCTGTCAGTTCCGCGGCGAAAACGTGATGTGCGGACCGCGAGGCCTGCAAGGCGAGCCGGATCATCTCTTTCATAACAACGGCGACGGAACATTTATGGATGTCAGTGAAAAGGCGGGCGTGGCCGACAAGAATGGATACTATGGCCTGACTTCGCTCTTCGTCGATGTGAATAACGATGGCCGGCCCGACCTTCTGGTAGGCAATGACTCGACCCCGAATTATCTCTATCTCAACAAGGGCGATGGCACCTTTGAGGATATCAGCTACGCCTCTGGTTATGCTCTAAACGAAAACGGTCGGGAAACTGCCACGATGGGCATCGCCGCCGGCGACTACCAGAACAATGGCCTGGTCGATCTCTATAACACCACCTTCTCCGACGATTACAACCCGCTCTACCGCAACGATGGCGACGCTAACTTCACCGACATCAGTTATCAGCTGGGGATTGCCGAACCGACGGTTCCCTTCCTCGGCTGGGGCGACGCCTTCTTTGACTACGACAATGACGGCTGGGAGGACCTGATTGTCGCCAACGGGCACGTTTACCCCATAGTGGACAAGGAACCTTGGGGAACCAGCTTCGCCCAGCGCCCGCTGCTCTTTCATAACATCGAAGGCAAGCGTTTCGACCTGGTTCCGGCGGTTGAGGGAACCGCTCTGGCACAGACTTATGTGGGTCGCGGACTGGCAGTGGGCGACCTCTTCAACGACGGCAAGCTCGACGTGGTGATCAATGTGATGGATGGCGTTCCGGCACTGCTGCGCAACGTCTCGCCCGACAAGCACCACTGGATCGAGTTCAAGCTGATCGGCGGAGCGAAGAGTCCGCGGGACGCCGTCGGCGCAATCGTTTATCTTACCGCCAACAAAATGCGTCAGCGCGGCGATGTGCTTTCCGGAGGAAGTTATGCATCCACGAGCGATCCGCGATTGCACTTTGGGCTTGGTGACGCGACAGTCATCGATGAGATCGAAGTGCATTGGCCTAGCGGCGCGACGGAGCATTTCCCGGCTCCGCAGGTTGACCGCATCGTAACCATCAAAGAAGGCCAGGGAACGAAGCCCTAGAACGCATCGATAATGATTCCATCTCCATATCCCCGTGGAGAGTTATCCTATTGAATGCCGGAGGTCTGAACCCATGAGAATCGATTCTATTTCAATCGCTTTGAAAGCAGCGTTCCGAAGCCATCGCACTCTTCAAATGGTCAGCGGGCTTGTGCTTGCGGCCGCCGTGGCCAGCGGCTTTATGGCATGGCGGGCTGATCGAGCCTTTGCTGCCGGCGACGATACAACCGCCGCGCAACGAGCGGCGTACTCGCAGGCGACCAGCGAGCATTATAGCTACCGCTTTGGAGAAACTAAACCTTTTCTTCCTTCCAACGCAGCCACCGACACGGGCGAGTTTATCAACGCAAAAAGCTTTCCCACGGCAAAGTATTGCGGCCATTGCCATCAGGAGGCGCACGCCGAGTGGCGCCAAAGTGTGCATGCGAATGCATTCCGCGCTCCCTGGTACGTCAAGAACGTCAACGTGCTCAGGAAAGAAAAAGGGGTTGAGTTTACCCGCCACTGCGAAGGCTGCCACAACCCCACGGCTTTGGTTTCAGGCGCGCTGACCAAGGACTCTCCGGTGGATCGCAAGTTTGACGAGGATGGCATCACTTGTTCGACCTGCCATTCCATTCAGAAAGTCGATACGCGCGGCACGGGCAGTTACGTTCTGGGCCAGCCGGCTGTGATTGTGGACGAAAATGGCAAGCCTATCTATGGCGAGGTTTCCGACAAGGAGATACTGGCTCACCTTGACCGGCACTCCAAGGCTGTCATGAAGGACTTCTATCGCTCCAGCGAATTCTGCTCCGCCTGCCACAAGGCAGCGCTGCCGAAGATTCTGAATGATTATAAGTGGCAACGCGCGATCTTTCTTTACGACGAGTGGCAATTATCGTCCTTTGCGAAACAATCTCCGCTTCCTTTTTACGTCAAGGACCAGGTCTCCAAATGCCAAACCTGCCACATGAAGCCCGAAGAGATTCAGTTGCCGGACTATGGAGCCAAGGACGGCAAGCTGGCGTCGCATCGCTGGCTCGGCGCTAACACTGTCTTGGCAAAGTATTACGGCTACGATGCGCAGATGGAGAAGACACTTGCCTTTCTGCGCAACGGCGTTTTCAATGTGGACATCTTTGGAATTGAACGCAACGGTGCGAAGATCAGCGCGCCGCTTGGCAGTCAGCCCTTTGAAATTGCCGCCGGCGACCTGTTGACCGCCTCCGTCGTTATTCAAAATAAAGGCATAGCTCACAGCTTCGTTCCGGAGCAGCGCGACTTTTATGAAAGCTGGGTGGAGTTTGAAGCAACGGACGCGGCTGGCCGGACGCTAATGCACTCCGGCGCATTGCGGGCAGATGGTTCGCTTGATCCTCGCGCGCATAGCTTCACCAATCGTTTGGTCAACAAGAAGGGCGGATTGAACGATCTTCACCAGGTCTGGGATACCAGGGTTGTTGCCTATAACAACACCATCCAATCGGGCCGTTCACAGATTGTGCGCTACGAATTCAGGGTGCCCGTTGATGCCGTTGGGCCGATTACTGTTACCGCCAAGGTCAACTATCGCCACTTTAATCAGCATTTCATCGATTATGGCGTCCCCCACCACGAAGACATGCCCGTGGCCGAGGTCGCCGCGCGGACGCGCACTCTGGCGCTGGGCGCTAATCCGGCCGCAGCGCCTGATCCGCAGGATAACAAGGATTGGATGCGCTGGAATAACTATGGCATCGGATTGCTGGACGCGCAGCAGTACGCTGCCAGCGCGCAAGCCTTTTTGCGAGTTACCGAACTGCGTCCAGATTACGCGGACGCATTCACCAATGTCGCCATCGCCAACTTTCAATGGGAACGCTTCGACGCCGCGCGAGGTAGCCTGGAGAAGGCACTCCAGCTTTCTCCGCACAACGCCCGCGCGCTTTATTACCTGGCGCTGGTGGAGCGCACTCAGGGGCATCTGGAGGCCGCAATCAGCGATCTACGTGAAGTCACAGTGCAGTTTCCCAGGTCGCGCGACGCGCATCGCGAACTTGGTTTCTCCCTCTATCAGCAGCATAAGTATGACGAGGCGCGAAGCGAGTACGAGACGCTTCAGTCAATCGATCCCGATGATTTGGCGGCGCATTACATTCTTTCCATTGTTTATCGCCGGCTGGGCATGAAGGAGCAAGCCGCGCGCGAGGCAAGCGCCTTTGCGGATCAGAAGGACGATCCCACGGCCAGCACGTATGCGCTGGAATTCCTGCGCAAGCATCCGGAGATTACTTCAGAGAGCGTTCCCTGGCATACGCACAGCGACTTGACGGCACATACGGCCGCGGGCGGAGAGGCGGTTTCTCCATGAGGTTAGGCTTGTTAGTCCTAGTTATTCTCATGGTTTGCTCTTCCACGGGCTTTGCCTCTTCGCGCAGCCAGCGGGTGCACGGAGCGTCTGTTTTCGCAGCTAGCGGATGTTCGCATTGCCATAGCATCCGCAATGCGGGCGGCCACAAAGGGCCTGACCTAGCGGGAGTGGGTCGAAGGTTAAAAAAGGATCAGATGCGCCGGCAGATCACCGAAGGCAGCAAGCGGATGCCGCCCTTCGGAGATACATTGCAGGAGAAGGAGCTTGCGGACCTGATCTCCTACCTGCGTTCCTGCCGGGATAAGACGAAGAAATAGGGGAGCGCACCGGAAATTGCGCCGGTTGCGATATACTTTAGGCGGTGGAGGACTCTCATTTGTCTTACAGGCCTGGATTGTTAGCCGCTCTCGTCGCATGTTTGCTTTATTCTTCTTGTTCAATTCCGCTGGCCCAGACTTCACCGCAAGGGCAGCAACACGGGATACAGCCGCCTGTGAGCGGAATGGCCCAGAGCGGGATGGCCAATGCCGGCCCGCAGAAGGCAGAGTTCGATAGCCAGCATCGCCCCATCACCGCCGGCGGCTTTGTTAAAACCGGCCCCATTATCTTTCAGGATGTTGCCAAGGCTGCCGGGCTTACGATCTGGCATCACACGGCGGGCACGCCGGAAAAGCGCCTCATCCTGGAGGCCAAAGGCCCGGGCGTTTGCCTTCTGGACTATGACAATGACGGCTGGCTAGACATCTATCTTGTGAACGGCTCGACTTATGACGCGCTCGCGGGCAAAGCAACTCCGCCGCACGCGGCTCTGTTTCATAACAATCACGATGGGACTTTTACCGATGTTACGGAGAAGGCCGGTGTCGCCAACGACCGCTGGGGTTACGGGTGCGCGGTTGGCGATTACAACAACGACGGCTGGCCGGACCTATATGTGACTAATTATGGGAAGAACCGCCTCTACAGCAATAACCACGATGGAACCTTTACGGATGTCGGGGAGACAGCTGGAGTTACTGTGGGCACATGGTCTACTGGCGCCACCTTCGGCGACTACGATGGGGACGGGCGGCTGGACCTTTTTGTGGCTGGCTACGCGAAGATGGACTTGAACGATCCTCCGGTTTCAGGGTCAAAGGCGGTCGGTTATGCTTTCTGCCAGTACCGCGGAGTGCAGACGATGTGCGGCCCGCGCGGCCTGAAGGGCGAACAGGACCATCTCTTTCATAACAATGGCGACGGAACCTTTACCGATGTCAGCAAGAAACTGGGGGTGGACGATCCCAACGGATATTACGGCCTGGGTGTTTTGTTTGCGGACGTGAACGGGGATGGCAAGCCGGACCTGCTGGTGGCGAACGATTCCACGCCGAACTATCTGTATATGAACAAGGGCGATGGAACTTTCGAAGACCAGAGTTACGAGAGCGGATTTGCGCTCAATGGCGATGGCCGCGAGGTCTCCAATATGGGTCTTGCCGCCGGAGACTATGAGAACAACGGCCATCTTTCCATCGTGAGCACAACCTTTTCTGACGACTACAAAGTGCTATTCCAGAATGACGGAACAGGTTTTTTCACCGATGTCAGCTATCCGGCCGGCATAGCCGAGCCATCGATTCCATTTGTCGGTTTCGGCGATGGATTCCTTGACTATGACAATGATGGCTGGAAAGATCTGCTGATCATCAACGGCCACGTCTATCCAGAGGTGGACAAGCACCCGGATTGGGGGACCAGTTATGCCGAGCGCCCGCTGCTCTATCACAACTTGAAAAACGGCAAGTTTGAACTGATCCCCGCAGTTGAGGGAACCGGGCTTGCCGTGGTCAGCGTAGGCCGCGGCGCCGCGTTCGGCGATATCTTCAACGACGGCAAGATCGGCGTGGTTATCAATAATATGGATGGCGTACCGGTGCTGCTGCGCAACGTGAATCCGGACCACCATAACTGGGTTGAACTCAAGCTGATTGGAGGACCCAAGAGTCCCCGCGATGCGGTAGGAGCGACTGTTTATCTGGCGGCGAACGGGATGCGCCAGCGCGGAGATGTGCTGAGCGGCGGAAGCTATCTCTCCAGCAACGATCTTCGCGTTCACTTTGGGCTGGGTGATGCGACCGATGCGGGGACGGCGGAGATTCACTGGCCCTCAGGCGCAAAGGAGATGGTGAAGCTGCCCGCGGTGGACCGGATTTATACCATCACCGAGGGCCAGGGGGTTACCGGCGCGCTGTGCGGCGGCAAGCCATGCGCGGAGGCGGGATCGGCGCCGGCCAAGGCGAGCAAGCCCTGAAACTGTGGCCCAAAAAAATAGTGGCTGCCATGCGAGTAGGCAGCCACCGTAAGTCACACTTTGAGAGACCAATACAGGAGACAACCACAGAGTACCGGCAGGCCGAGACCGTGTCTTGAGTCAAATGAATGAGCCTGGAGTCCATCGATAGGTGGAGAGCGGCGCCGGCATTTGTGCGATAGTCTGCTTATGTTCCTGTGCATTCCCGCATCAACCAATTACTGTGGAAGTGCGCGGCTTTTGCGCGGGTTGAAGACTGTTTGAGGGAAGTTACCCCCGATCCTGTGGCCCATAATCACGCCAATTCGATGGATGCAGCGGAAGAGGCCGCACGGCGCTCGCCGCTGGCTGGCAGGGATCATCGCACGGCTGCGCTGCGCGGCCTGCTGGCAATCGCATGGCTGCTTGGCTGCGGACTGCCCGGTCTGGCGCTGGAGCCTTCCACTCCGCTGGCCAACTATGGCCGTCAGTCGTGGGGGATGGAGAACGGCCTGCCGCAGAATACCGTACAGGCGCTGCTTCAGACGCGGAATGGCTTTGTCTGGCTGGGAACCGAGGTGGGGCTGGTCCGCTTTGACGGCAACGGGTTTGCGGTCTTCGACAAGAATTCAACACCAGCGCTGCCCGGGAACGATGTGCGCTATTTGCTGGAGACTCGCGATGGGGCACTGTGGATTGGGACCAGCGAGGGGCTGGCGCGGTGGAAGGACGGGGTGGTTACGGCGTTCACGACTGTTCAAGGATTGCCCACAAATGCGATTAAAACTATCGTGCAGGCGAAGGATGGCGTGCTGTGGGTTTGGACAGACCAAGGCTTAGCGCGCCTAGCTGGCGACCGTTTCATTGCTGATGGCGATGGACTTGCATTGGAAGCTGATGCCCGCGTATTACCCGACGACCAAGGAGGTTTGTCTATCGAAACCCCTTCTTCAGTCCGACATTATGAAAACGGAAAATGGTCGGGTATTGATGACACTTTTTGGACCGGGGCTCCTGATGGTGCCATTCAATTTGAAGGGAAATTGAATAGCAGGGACTTTGTTGATGCCCGAAACAGTACAGTTGAGTTTTCGCAAAACGACAAAATTGTAGAGACGTTGAAGGCTGGTCATGAGCTTCCCGGCAGCCGCATTCAGGCGCTGCTGGCCGACCGCGAAGGCAGCCTGTGGATCGGCACAAACGGAGGACTGGCGCGGTGGGTTGCGGACAAGGTGCAACGGCTGCCGGTCACCGATCCTCTGGCGAGCGCGTCGGTGCTGGCACTGATGGAGGACCGCGAGGGCAATCTGTGGGTAGGGACGGAAACCGGCGGGCTGCACATCCTGCGCGATCAGCGCTTCCGCACGCTCGGCGCGCGGGAGGGGCTTTCTTCTGATGCGACGACCGCCGTGGTAGAGGACGGCGCGGGTACGCTTTGGGTGGGAACCAGCGGAGGCGGCCTGAATGCCATTCGCCGGAATGCAGCCGGAGTGAGCGCAGTTCGTTCCTACTCAGTGCGCGATGGTCTACTGAGCGACGTGATTCTCTCATCGGCCGCCGCGCCGAACGGCGACCTTTGGGCGGGCACGCCGGACGGCCTCAACCGGATTCGCGCGGGCAAGATCGACTCCTTCACTTCGGCGGACGGACTGCCGGACGACTTTATCCGTTCGCTGCTGGCAGACGCCGATGGCTCGCTGTGGATTGGGACGCGGCGCGGGCTGACGCACTGGATGGGGTTGAAGGCCGGAACGGCATTCGGCGGCCGAATGGAGACTTTTACGCAGGCGAATGGTCTGGGCAGCGATCTGGTGGGCGCGATGGCGCGGGACTCCAATGGCGAACTGTGGGTGGCCACATTGGCAGGCCTCTCGCGGCTGAGCGGCGGCAAGATTGCCAATTTCACGACCGCGAACGGGCTCTCCAGCAACGTGATTACGGCGCTGCTGCCACGCACGAATGGAACGCTGCTGATCGGCACACAGGAGCACGGCTGGAACTTGTGGGATGGGCAGCACTTTACGGCAGAGAGCAGCGGCGGCCTGAATCAGAGCACCATCCACGCCATTCTTGACGATGGAATCGGCCATCTGTGGTTCGCCACCGGCAACGGAATCGCGCGCTGCGATTGTGGCGGCGCTGGGATGCAGGCGGCCGGATGCTCGCATTGGATCGAGTTCGGCGCCGCCGATGGGCTGCGCAGCCGGGAGACGGCCACCAACAGCCATCCTTCGGCGTGGCGCTCCCGGGACGGCCACCTGTGGTTTGCCACGCCCAAGGGGCTGGTGGAGGTGGATCCAGCGCATTTCCCGGTGAACACCGTTCCGCCGCCGGTGGAACTGGAGCGCTTTGCGGTGGACGATGTGGCACATCGTGCGACGGATTCTTTGTTGCGCGTTGAGGCCGGCCACGTGCACTTCCAATTCGACTACGCGGGATTGAGTTTTACCGCGCCGCAGAAGGTGCGCTATCGCTATATGCTGGAGGGCTTCGACCACGGCTGGACCGAGGCCGGCGCGCGGCGCTCCGCTTACTACACGAATATTCCGCCGGGGCGCTATACCTTCCGCGTGCAGGCAGCCAACAACGACGGCCTGTGGAACACCGAAGGCGCGGCGCTCGCCTTTGAGTTGCGTCCGCACTTCTATCAGACCATCTGGTTTTACGCGCTGCTGCTGGTGGCCGTGGCGGGAGTCGTGGTGCTATTGCTGCGGCTGCGGCTGCGACGGGCTGAAGGCGAGTTCCGCGCCGTGCTGGGCGAGCGCAACCGCATCGCGCGCGAGATTCACGACACGCTGGCCCAGGGCTATGTGGGCATCTCGGTGCAGTTGGAGGTGCTCAGCGAGCTGCTGCGCCACCACAAGCCGGAGGCCGCGGCCAAGCATCTGGACCTGACTCGCGGCTACGTGCGCGAGGGCCTCGCCGACGCGCGGCAATCGATCTGGGCGCTGCGCTCTCAGGACGCGGGCGAGACCACACTGCCGGTGCGCCTGCGTCGCATCGTCGAGGCCGAAGGCGGTCACGGATTGGAGGCCAACTTCAGTCTCTTTGGCGCGTACCGGCCTTTGCCACCAGAGACGGAGCGCGAATTTCTGCGCGTAGCCCAGGAAGCCATTCATAATGTGAAGAAGCACGCCGGGGCGCGGCATTTGTTTGTTCAGTTGGAGTATGGGCAGGAGGAGATTGCGCTTGAAGTTCGCGACGATGGGCACGGCTTTGCGACGGAGCCTGAGCCACAGCCGGGCCACTATGGATTGACCGGAATGCGCGAACGCGCGGCGGCGATTGGCGGAACGCTTGAGGTGACTAGCGAGCCGGGAGTTGGAACCACGGTCCGGCTGCGGGCAGCGGCGCCGAGAGAGACGCGAGAGTCAGCAAAGGAGCAACAGTGACGAAGGAATCGATTCGCGT
>PMTP01000157.1 GCA_003167305.1 Acidobacteriaceae bacterium | reverse complement strand
CGGATTTTCGCAGCAGCCCGAAGAGACGGGGCCAATTTCCCCCAGCTCTTCGTCCATCGTCGCTCGTATACACCCGGTATCCGTCACTCCTCATTCCTCGATCTGAGAAAAATTGGCTCCCGTCGCCGCCCACCAGGGTAGTGTGAACAGGCCCTATCGGAAAAGCTGTTGGAACGAGTAGTTCCCGCGGGCTCCCTACCGGTAAACCTGCGGAATGAAGTTCTGCTCCTGGATCGGCGGGCGCACGTACTTCGACTTTTCCAGCTTGGGCAGTTCCAGCGGTGCGGGCGTCAGATCGCGATAGACGAACTGCGAGAGCAGATGGCGGATCACGTTCAGACGGGCGCATTTTTTGTCTTCCGCATTCACGACAAACCACGGAGACATTTTGGTGTCAGTCACCGCGAACATCTCGTCCTTGGCGCGTGAGTACTCGGCCCAATGCTTGCGTGATTCGAGATCCATCGGACTCAGCTTCCACCGCTTGGTGGGATTCTTCATGCGGTCCTGGAAGCGCCGCTCCTGCTCCTCGTCGCTCACCGAAAACCAGTACTTGATCAGCCGAATCCCCGAACGCTGCAACATGCGCTCAAACTCAGGGCAGCTCTGAAAGAACTCCTGATACTGCGCCTCGGTGCAGAAGCCCATCACATGTTCGACGCCCGCCCGGTTATACCAACTGCGGTCGAAGAGCACCATCTCGCCGGCCGCGGGCAGGTGGGGAACATAACGCTGGAAGTACCACTGTGTTTTTTCGCGGTCGGTGGGCGTGCCCAGAGCCACCACCCGGCAGACGCGCGGATTCAGCGATTCGGTGATGCGCTTGATCGCCCCGCCCTTGCCTGCCGCGTCGCGCCCTTCAAACAGAATCACAACCCGCAGGCCTTCCTGCTTAACCCACTCCTGCAGCTTGACGAGTTCGACTTGCAGGCGGCTCAGCTCTTTTTCGTAGTCGCAGTCTTTTCCGAGGTGCAGTATCTCGGCATTGCCCAGCACGGGCGCCGGCAGGTCGCCATGCTTCTGCTTGCCGTTTGAGTGCGTCGTCGCCTGATCAGCTTCCAGGTGCTTCTTCTTGTTCTTGTCTTTCATCGCTCTTCCTCCCGCTCTCTTGCAAACACTCTTCCTATTGGCGCGAATCGCCGCCGCAAGAATCATATACCGCTTGAGCCCCGTAGGAAATGCTATGCCAGCTCGACCTTCAGCGTGATCGCGACATCGGAGATTTTTTCCGCGGGCATTTCAACCCTCAATCCGGCTTCGTCCTGCTTCCACTTGAGATCGCCCTTGCCGCCCAGCAATTCCACTCGTTGAATCTTGCCCGGATTCTGGGGACTGGCAAAACCGAGCGCGTAGATCACTGCCGCTTTTTCCGGCCAGCCCATCACGAATGCATAGAGCGTGCTGCCTTTTGTGGTGAAGCGGATATCCTCGGCAGTGAGATCCTTCTGTTTGTCCTCGTTGAAGTTGCCGGTCTCGATTTTAGTCTTGGTGGAGGGGCCTTCGCCGTAAATCTTCCACGGGCGCGTGGCGTAGATGCCTTCGCTGTTCACCGCCATCCACGCGGTGATGCCGTCCAGAACGACCCTCTCCTCATAATCCAGCTCGCCCGAGTTGGGCAGCGGGAAATTCAGCAGCAGATTGCCGTTCTTGCTGACAATGTCCGCCAGCAGGTCGATTACCTTCTTGGCCGTCTTATATTGCTGGCCGCGCTTGTAATGCCATTGGCCGATGCAGGTGTCGGTCTGCCACGGGTTCGCCGCGATAGCATCGCTGACGCCGCGCTCGTGGTCCAGCAGGCAGGTGCCGGTGGCGCAATCGGTCATCTCTTTGCTGGTGTAAACCGCCTCCGTCCGGCTGCCGTGCAACTGCGCGCTGACGTTGTAAAGGTGCGCCACCATCTTCAGGCCAACATCCTCGAAGGGAAGATGCCCGTCCGTGTAGAGAAAATCGGGCTGATACTTGTCGATAAGGTCGGTCATGCGGTCAAGGTAATGCAGCTTCCACGCGTCGGGAATATCGTTGTCGCTCCAATCGAGTTTGTCCATGAGACGGGCACAGTCGGCGTCGTGATAGAGGTCCGCGTACTGCGGGTCGGCGCCATCATAGGGAACGCCCGCCAGCGGCCCGGTCTTATCGGCCCCGTGACTCACCGCCCACCACTTATAGCTGATCCAAAGATGCTCGCTGACGCCAAAGCGCAAACCCTGCTTGCGCGCCGCTTTTTGCCAGGTTCCGACGATGTCTCTCTTCGGTCCCATGTTGACGGCATTCCAGCGCGTGTACTTCGAGTCCCAAAGGTCGAAGTTATCGTGGTGAACTCCCATGCTGACGAAGTACTTTGCCCCGGCCTTCTTGTATAGGCTCATCAAGTGTTCCGGATCCCACTTGGCGGCCTTCCAGTCATTCACAAGATCTTTGTAGCCAACCTTGGACGGATGGCCATAGGTTTCCACATGGTAGTTGTATTGCTCCGATCCCTGGATGTACATATTGCGGGCATACCAATCCCCATCTTCGATCGCTGACTGCGGGCCCCAATGCGACCAGATGCCGAACTTCGCGTCGCGGAACCAGTCAGGAATCCGGTAGCCCTGCAATGAAGATCTGGTTCCCAGAAAGTTATTGAACTGCGCAGCCTGGGCCTTGGCAAAACTTGAGAGCGCCAGGGCGGAATACGCACCGCCCAGTGATTTCAGCAAGTCACGTCTGTTCATAGTTATGAGGTTCCTCCACCTTCCGCAGAATACTCACGCCCCCGCGCCCCGTCAACGGCGGCTGCGGATGACGGTCGCGTATACTGAACTGAATATGCGGACAGTTCAACAGAAAGCCCGCCGCCCACAGCTTCCAGCGCTGCATCTTGACCGGCTGGATCGGAGAGCCGGATGAGCGCCGCCGGCAATACGCATCGACTTACGGAGGCCGAAGAACACGCCTGGAAGCCTAAGGCGAATCCGTGGACCATTGCCGGGTCGGTCATGCTGGCCACCTTCATGGTGGTGCTCGACTCCTCGGTGGCCAACGTCGCGCTGCCGCACATCGCCGGCAGCCTGTCGGCTTCGACTGACGAATCCACCTGGGTGCTGACCAGTTATCTGGTCGCCAACGCCATCATGCTGCCCGCCGCAGGATGGATCGCGCGCCGTATCGGCCGCAAGAAACTGCTTTTGATTTCCATCCTGATTTTTACCATGGCCTCGCTGCTCTGCGGCGTGGCGCTGACCATGCCCATGCTGATTGTGGCGCGGGTTCTGCAAGGCATCGGCGGCGGCGGAATGCAGCCACTGGCGCAATCCATCCTGCTGGAGAGCTTTCCGCCCCGCCAGCACGGCACGGCGATGGCCGCTTTTGGCATCGGCGTCATCGTCGCCCCGATCATCGGCCCCACCCTCGGCGGATGGATCACCGACAGCTACTCATGGCGCTGGATCTTCTACATCAATCTTCCCATCGGCATCCTGGCCCTCATCATGGTCAACCTATACGTCGAAGATCCGCCCTACCTGCGCAAGGCCTTTCACGGAGCGATCGACTATCTCGGCTTTGGCCTGATGACTCTCTGGCTGGGAACGTTGCAGTTAGTGCTGGACAAGGGCCAGGAGGCGGACTGGTTCTCCGCTCCATGGATTTGCTGGACGGCTGCCGTCTCCACGCTGGCGCTGGTCGCATTCATCCTCCGCGAACTGACGGACCACGAACCGATCGTCCAGTTGCGCATCTTCCGCGACCGCAACTTTGCCATGGGAACGCTGATTACCTGCACCTACGGCTTCGTTCTCTATGCCGCCACGGCGATGCTGCCGCTGTTTCTGCAAACGCTGATGGGCTATTCGGCGCTGCAAAGCGGCCTCTCCGTCAGCCCGCGCGGCCTCGGCGCCATGGCTTCGATGGTGACGGTGGGCCTGCTGGTCCGCAAGATCGACGCCCGCCTGCTGATGGCCTTCGGCTTTGCGCTGCTCGGCGCATCCACCTGGATGCTGGGCAACATCAGCCTGGAGATCGGAATGTCCTCGGTCGTCGTACCCAACATTCTCAACGGCTTCGCAATGGGCTTCGTCTTCGTCCCGTTGACCACCGTGACGCTGAGCCGCCTGCGTAAACAGGAGATGGGCAACGCCACCGGCATCTATAACCTGATGCGCAACATCGGCGGCTCCGTCGGCATCGCCACGGTGACGACCATGCTGGTACGCGGCTCGCAGATTCACCAGAGTACGCTGGCGGCGGACGCCGGATCTCCTCTGGCAAGCGGGCTGGCGCGCGGCTTGCAGGCCCGGCTCTTTTCCCAGGGCGCGGACATGGTCACCGCGCAACATAAGGCTCTCGGCATGATTTACCGCAGCGTGCAACAGCAGTCCGCCCTGATGGCCTATGCCGATAACTTCCGCCTGATTGCCATTCTCGCGCTCGCCTGCATCCCGCTGCTGCTGCTCTTTCAGCGGGTCAAGAGGCATGATTGATGCGGCGGCGAACTTGTTGCAGCAGCGGTGGGGGGTGTCGAGTAGGACTTACCCCTCGACGCGGACCAGCAGGCAGGTGATATTGTCGTGGCCGCCGGCCTGGTTGGCGGCATCCACCAGGCGGACGCAGTGTTCTTCGAGAGGCAGGTCGGCCGCGAGGATGGATTCAATCTGCTCATCGCTGACTTCGCCCGTCAGCCCGTCCGAGCTGAGCAGGAAAATGTCGCCGGGCGCGGCTTCCAACTCGAAGATATCCGGCTCAACCGACTGCTGAGTGCCCAGCGCGCGGGTAATGACGTTGCGATAGTTGGAGTGCAGCGCCTCCTCGTGGGTCATGCGGCCCATCCGCACCTGCTCCTCCACCAGCGAGTGATCGAGGCTGATCTGTACCAATTTTCTCTGACCGGGAGTGCTCGGCTCTTGTTCACTTTGCTCCGGGCTGCTCGGCTCCGGGCTCAGAGTGCGCATCAGGTAACAGCGGCTGTCGCCGACGTTAAAGACCAGCACGCGCCGCCCTTCGGTCACCAGGCCCACCAGCGTGGTTCCCATGCCGGTGAGCTGGAGGTCATTCATGGCACGGGAATGGATGGACTCGTTGGCGGCGCGGATGGACTCGTCGATCACATCTTCGAGCGGTGCGACCTCGGCCCCCGGCACGGCGCGGGCACTGAGCCGGCGCAGCACTTCGTCAACAGCCATGGAGCTGGCGATCTCGCCAGCCGCGGCGCCGCCCATGCCGTCACAGACAACATAGACTCCGTACTCGGCGGAAAGCCCGAATGCATCTTCGTTGGAAGCACGTTTGCTGCCGACATCGGAAACCGCGGCAGCCGCGTAGCGTACAAGATCGGTGGACAAGAATACTCTCCCGCAGTTCAGTTTACACGGTTTGCTGCCGGACTGAGATTTAGAGCTTATCCGTAAGTTGCGAAATTTGTAGCGCCGCTCTCCAGAGCGGCTGTCGTGCAGGTCTCCAGGCCTGCACCCACCGTCTCTGGCGGCTTGGAAGCCGCCAGTACAGCCGGTTTGGAAACCGGCGCTACAATTTGCGGATAGACTCTTATTCCCGCTCAGCGGCCCGGCGGGCGAGCGGCGGGGGCGATGATCGCCGGCTCCGGAAGCGGCGGCGGCGGGGGCAGTTCGAAGACCTGAAGGACGCTGCCCGCAAGCACGGCCACGCGCCGCCCGGAGGGCGAAATCGCCACATTCCCGCCTCCGTCCAGAACCGGGCTGGCCGCCGTCTCCAGCGCCACCTTGCCGTCCGCCGCGTTCAGAACCTCGACCAGTTGCCCTTTAATCTCCTCTGGACTGAGGGACGCGCCGGCGCTGACCGGGTGGCTGACCGCCAGAGCCTCCCGCGCCACCCGCGAGCCATCCGGCGCTCTGACCACCAGCGGCCAGATCGTCGTATCCGGCGTCTGCGCCTCCCACAGGCGGCGGCCATCGGTTCCCATCGCCACCAGTTTGCCCGCGCCGGTGAGGGAGCAGGTGGTCACCAGAACCTCTCGCTGCGAAAGAAAATCAAAGAGCGGCGAAC
>PMTP01000161.1 GCA_003167305.1 Acidobacteriaceae bacterium | reverse complement strand
CGGAATGGAGAAAGCATGAAGCGAATTGTAGTTGCCATATTCTTTGGCCTGGTTGCCGGCGCAATGTGCGCATCAGGCGCCTTTATGGCCGGTATTCTAACGTTTTCAGCGGTGAATCTGATTTGGGTTCTGTTGAACCGGAGCGTGATGGGCTTTGCCATCGGCATCTCCGGGATGAAGCTGCATTGGGCCTGGAATGGCATCGTGATGGGGCTGGCGGTCGGATCGATCTTCTCCTACTCACTGTTTATGCATTTGGGGCCGAGTCCGCTGCCGTTGGTGAATTTCTTTGTCAATGGCCTCTTCGGGCTGATGATCGAGTTCTTCACGACCAAGGTCTTCAAGCAGCCGTCGCCCGCTTTCGCGTAAGCCGCAACGAGATATGTCCGGAATTCGCGCCAGAAAATGACCTGCACCGTGTGGAGAGACCGATGAAAGCTGCCGCCGAAGAAATCGAAAGACCGAGCGCTCTTAAGAGCATCGACGGCGGCGGTTCCGTCTCTGTCTGTCATGGCCCGGATCGAGGCGGAGACCACGCAGGCTTCTATGACGTTGAGGCCGTACGCGCGGATTTTCCGATCCTGGGAGAGACCATGCACGGGTATCCGCTGGCATATCTGGATTCAGCCGCCTCGGCGCAAAAGCCCTTCCAGGTTATTGAGGCCGAGTACGCCTTCTATGCGCGCGATTACGCCAACATTCATCGCGGATTTTACGTTCTGAGTCAGCGCGCAACGGAACTCTACGATCAGGCGCGGCGCAAGGTTCAGGCCTTCCTCAACGCCCGTCACGAGCACGAGATCGTTTTTACGCGCGGGGCGACAGATGCGATTAACCTTGTGGCCGCCAGCTTTGGCGAAGCATTTCTGAACGAAGGCGATGAGGTGCTGCTCACCGGCCTTGAACACCACTCGAATATCGTGCCCTGGCAGCTTCTGCGTGAGAAGAAGGGCATCGTTCTGAAGGCGGCTCCGGTCAACGACGCCGGTGAAGTGCCGCTCGATGAGTTCATCCGGCTGCTGGGGCCGCGCACCCGTTTGGCGGCCTTTGCGCATGTTTCCAATGTTCTGGGCACCGTGCTGCCGATTGCGGAGATGATCCGCGCGGCGCACGAGGCCGGGGCCAAGGTGCTGATCGACGCGGCTCAGTCGGTGGCGCATATGAAGATCGATGTGCAGGCGCTGGATTGCGATTTCCTGGTTTTTTCCGGCCACAAGCTGTATGGGCCGACGGGGATCGGCGTGCTGTATGGCAAGGAGGAACTGCTGGACGCAATGCCTCCGTATCAGGGCGGCGGAGACATGATTGCCAGCGTCAGCTTGGAGAGGACGACCTACGCTCCGCTGCCGGCCAAATTCGAGGCTGGCACGCCGCCCATTGCGCAGGCGGTTGGTCTGGGCGCGGCAATCAATTATGTCACCGCGGTGGGCCTACACCGCATCGGCGCGCATGAGGCCGGCCTGCTCGCCTATGCTACTGAGCGCCTTTCCGCAATCAAGCCGCTGACGATCGTCGGCACGGCTGTACAAAAAGCCTCGGTACTCTCGTTTGTGATGGACGGCGTTCACCCGCACGACATTGCGCAGATGCTGGACAGCCGCGGCGTGGCAGTGCGCGCCGGTCACCACTGCGCACAGCCGCTGATGGCGCGTCTGGGGCTTCCGGCCACGGTGCGGGCCACCTTTGGGCTGTACAACACAACCGCCGAGGTAGATGCGCTGACCGAGGCTCTGGAAGAGGTGGAGGTAATGTTTCTCCAATGAGCGATTCTGTCGAACTTTACCCGAAAGCCGTCCTCGATCACGGACGCCATCCGCGCAACCGGCGCGCGATTGCCGATTGCAGCCACTTTGCGCGAAGCGACAACCCCTCTTGCGGGGACGATGTGGCTGTCTCGCTGCGGATCGATCGGGGGAATGTGATCCGGGACGCTGCCTTTGACGGAAGGAGCTGCGTTCTGGCGACGGCTTCGGCTTCGTTGATGACCGAATTGCTGGTTGGCAAGACACCCGCCCAGGCGAAGATGCTCTTTCAGCGCTTTCATGCTCTGGCTGCCGGAGACACAGAGAAATTCAAGGATGGCATGGATGTTGAATCCGCGCGGATGACGGTTCTGTCCGGTGTGCATGCCTATCCGGTGCGGATGCGATGCGCGACGCTGGCATGGAAGACAATGCTGGCCGCTCTGGAAAATGAAAGGAGCCAACAATGAATCTCGACCGATCTGTCCTTACTTTTGCCGGGACCATGGTTCTCGTCAGCGTGGCGCTGGGGCATTTTGTTTCGCCGTGGTGGCTGTTGCTCACCGCCTGGGTGGGCATCATGCTCTTTCAATCGGGGATCACCGGCTTCTGCCCCATGGCGTTCGTCTTCAAAATCCTTGGAATCAAGCCAGGAAATGCCTTCAAATAATGCCGGTTGAGGGGTTGGCGCCGAGCGGATAACGCCGATGTCGACATAAGAGTCTCTGTGATGACGCGAAATCGCCATATCATGAAATGTGTACTGCGGATTCGCCCTGACCCTACGGGGCACGGTGTATGAGTGTGACCGCTGACCCATGGCTTCGCTGCGCTGCACCCTGGGCTATTTTCGTGTTCTCCCTACGGGAGCGTTTGTGGCGCAATGATGGGCCTGCTTTCTGTTTTCTATTGTCTGTTCCCTAACCACTGATCCATGGTTCCTGGTGGTGTCCGCAGCAAATAGGGGCAATTACCGATGCCCGTGAATGGGCTGAATGTGTGGAAGAGGTTTCCCTCAGGAGCTAAAGCCCAGCTCGTTTTTGGGCCGTATACGGCACGACTGAAGTCGTGCTCTTTCAAAACATAAACGACCATCTGTGTGGCGGACACCACTAGGAATGTGGACTGCCCGGCTCTAACCTCACAAAGATCTGGATGCCCCAGATCTCGATTCCGGGACTCGGGAATCCATCCATTTTCCCTGTTTCCCGTTTCCTCACAACTCCTTTATGTCTCGCCTGTTAAAGCTAGAGAACAGGGTCAAGGCAGCATTGTCGCCGGCGCCCTGAATCCGCGGTAAGGAAAGCTGCAAGGCCTCATGAGCGCCGCTTCTCCATTGCAATTGGATACGCTCTTCGGAGAGTATCCGCTCGATCAGGCATTCGACGAGATGCGCGAGCCGAACGGAGACGTTCGCGCCCATTACCGCGCGTTGGCCGAAACGCTGGCCAGTCTGCCTCCGGAAGAGTTACAGCGCCGCAAGCAGTCGGCCGACCTATCGTTCCTCACCCAGGGCATTACCTTCACCGTCTACGGGCGCGACGAGGGCACCGAGCGCATCTTCCCCTACGATCTACTGCCGCGGCTGATTACGGCTAAGGAGTGGGAGCGCATCGAGCGTGGACTCACTCAGCGCATCACCGCGCTGAATCTTTTTTTGCGCGATGTGTACTCGGACGCAAAAATTCTCAACGATAAAGTGATTCCCCGCGAGCTGGTCTACAGTTGCAAGCATTACCGACGCCAGATGCGCGGCCTACAGGTGCCGCGCAACGTTTACATCGCCGTCGTCGGCTCCGACCTGCTGCGGCTGAAGACAGGCGAGTTTGTGGTGCTCGAAGACAATTTGCGCGTGCCTTCCGGGGTGAGTTATATGCTCACCAACCGGCGGGTGATGAAACGCACCTTTCCGCAGCTCTTTTCCAGTTATGGCGTACGGCCCATCGAGCATTATCCGCAAATGCTGCTGGCTACTTTGCGCTCGCTCGCCCCCGAAGGAAGGCCGGAGCCGAATATCGTGCTGCTGACGCCGGGAGTCTTTAACTCGGCTTACTTCGAGCACACTTATCTGGCCCGCCAGATGGGCATTGACCTGGTGGAAGGCCGCGATCTGGTCACGCACGACAATATTGTCTATATGCGCACTACCGACGGCCTGAAGCGCGTGGACGTGATCTATCGCCGCGTGGACGACGACTTCAGCGATCCGCTGGTCTTTCGCGCCGATTCTTCGCTGGGCTGCGCCGGCCTTTTCAATGCATATCGCGCCGGCAATGTTACGGTAACCAATGCGTTTGGTACCGGCCTGGCCGACGACAAGGCAGTTTATGCTTATGTTCCGAAGATGATCCGCTACTATCTGGACGAAGAGCCGATTCTGCCTAACGTCGAGACCTACATCTTGAGCGAAGAGAAGGAACGCCAGCACGTGCTGGCCAATCTGGACAAGTTAGTGGTGAAGGCGGTGGGCGAGAGCGGCGGTTACGGAATGCTGATCGGCCCGCACTCGACGGCTGCTCAGCGCGAAGAGTTCTCCCGCGCCATCGAAGCCAACCCGCGCAATTACATAGCCCAGCCAACGCTGGATTTCTCGCGCGCTCCCTGCCTGATCGGTAACTCTCTCGAACCGCGCCACGTGGACCTGCGGCCTTACATCCTCTTCGGCGACAAGGTGAACATTGTGCCTGGCGGGCTGACCCGCGTGGCCCTGGAAAAAGGCTCGCTGGTGGTGAACTCCTCGCAGGGCGGAGGCAGCAAAGACACATGGGTGCTGGAGTAAATTCAGAAGGAGTTAGACGATGCTTTCTCGCGTTGCCGACAGTCTTTACTGGATGAGCCGCTACCTGGAGCGGGCCGAGAATACCGTGCGCCAGCTCGACGTGACCATGGGCCTGATGCTCGACACCGGCGGCGCGGACGAAGAGACACGCTGGCAGCGGCTCGTCGCCTCGCTCGGCAAGCCGGCCGGCCTTGACTGGAATGGCGATCTAGAGGCGATGGCCCACAAGCTAGTCTTCGACAACCTCAACCACGCCGCCGTCACCTTTTGCGTCAACGGAGCGCGCGAGAACGCACGCCAGGTGCGCGAAGAGATTTCTTCCGAGCAGTGGCAGCGCCTCAACCGGCTTTATCATCAAATTCACTCGCCGCTGGCGGAGAATCAATTCAACTCCAGCATCAACGATGCGCTGGCCTCCATCATCGACGGCATTCATCTCTTCAAAGGCGTAAGTAACTCTACGATGATTCACGGCCAGGGCTGGCAGTTCATTCGCATGGGCCGCTTTCTGGAACGCGCTTATGCCACGGCCACATTGCTTGAGGTCTACCAGCCGGATCTCCTTCACGCGCAGACGCGCGAGCACGTAGGCTATCAGTATCTTGAGTTAGTCGGCCTGCTGCGCTGCTGCACCTCCTTTGAAGCCTATTGCCAGGTGTACACCGCCGATGTAACTCCCGATCGAATTTTGGAGTTTCTTCTGCTCAACCGCGACTTTCCCCACTCCATCCGTTACTGTGTGGACAGCATCCGCGAAGCCATCGACTCGATCCAGCGCACCGGCGGCCGCCGCCCGCCCGGCGAGTTGATCTCCGGCATCGGGCGGCTGCACGCCATGCTCGACTTCACCACCATCGGAGAGATTCTTCACGGCGACACCTCGGCCTTTCTGCATAATATCCGCGAGCAATGCCTGCGCATTCACGAACAAATCTACCGTTACTATGTGAATTACTCGATTCAATCGGCGCTGGCGAGTTAGAGGAGAGCGATCATGAACTTCTATTCCATCCGGCACCTCACGCGCTTCCGCTACGCGCATCCCATCAGCGAAAGCATCATGGAGACGCGCATGCATCCGCGCTCGGACTCCAACCAGCACTGCCTCAACTTTTCGCTCTCGGTCAGTCCTCGCTGCCGCGTCTTCAGCTATCGCGACCACCAGGGCAACACCGTTCAGCACTTCGATATTCCCGGCGAGCATAATCAACTGGTCATCGTCGCCGAGTCGGTGATCGAGCAGCAGGCGCTGCCCGATGTGCCCAGCTCTCTCGCGCCCGACGCATGGGGCGCTCTGGACGATCTGATCGAGTCCGGCGACTACGGGGAGATGCTGCTTCCGTCCACCTATGCCGTCGAAACTCCCGCGCTCACTCTGCTAGCCAAGCAGATGGGAGTTACCCGCCGCGATGATCCCTTGATGTTAGTTCAGGAGCTGAATCAGAGGCTGTTTAACTACTTCGACTATGAGCCGCGCTCCACCCGTGTCGACTCACCCATCGACGAGGCCATCGTCAGCGGCAAGGGCGTCTGCCAGGACTTTGCCCACACTATGATCGCCCTGCTGCGCCACGTGAAAATCCCCGCCCGCTATGTCTCCGGCTATCTTTACCGCGCCAGCGAGGACCATGATCGCTCTACCCCGGACGCCACTCACGCCTGGGTCGATGCGCTGCTGCCGGGGCTGGGATGGGTGGGCTTTGATCCCACCAACAATTTAGTCGCCCATCATCGCCATATCCGCACCGCCGTGGGCCGCGACTACGCCGATGTGCCGCCCACGCACGGCGTCTTCCGCGGCAAGACGGAGAGCGAGCTTTATGTGGCCGTACACGTCGAAGCCAGCGCCGAGCCGCCCGCCCTCGACCGCACGCTGCCTATTCCGGAGGACTGGAGCGTCCTGGTTGAGCGCGCCCAGCAGCCCCCCGTTCCGGTCATTCCCTTTGTCGATTTGCAGCAGATGCAGCAGCAGCAGTAGACAGAGATCAGAGATCAGAGATCAGGGATCAGGGATGAATCTACGCTCCGCTCAGGAACTGGGAGACCGGGCTGACTGCCGTCTGCTGCAAATGGAGCGGGACAGGGAACCAGCAACTGAGGCGGTTCTACTCGTTCAACAATATGGGCCGAGGCGGAATGCCCCGGCCCATGTGTTTGTAGCGGGTGGTTTATCGGACTACTTATTGTCCGGTTCCCGATGCATGACCGGCTTCATGACGCGAATGGGCCGACGGGCAAGGATGAAGGCCTTAATAGCCAGCTTATCGTTCATCACGACGCTATCCAGCACGCAGGATTCCAGTAGATCCCGATTTGTTATACCGGCCGCCCTGCAAGCCTCGAGCGCAGGTCCAGCCAGCTGGGGATCGATCTCCGATGCATAGAACGGCTTGACAGGAATGCCGGCCTTGATCGTTGCCGGTTCAGTGAACATCGAATCCTTCCGTTGCACGCGCCAACTGTCGGCGTAGGTATGGTAGAGATCGGTGAAGGTTACCGGCTCATTCAGTACGACTCCCGCGGAGGTAGCAAGCACCTGCTCGGTTCCTTTAGGATTGCCCAGCAACCCGCGTATCTCCGTGAGAGTATGGCCCAGGCCCACGTTCACATTGATCCACTGGGGGTTGAGTGTGGCGCTCACGCTGTCGCCGCCGTCGTCTGTAACGATGTAGACGCTGCCATGCCTGACGATCTGAACCCCGGTGGATTCGGCAATCGTCGAGCCGTCGGCCAGAGTTCTAGCCGTGCCGTTGATGACCAGCCGCATGGGCTCAATGTAGAGGGCCACGCGCGTCTTGCCCATCCGCACCGCAACGGCCTTGTTGACTGCCGTGTTGGGGTACTGCGGTGGTCCGGTCTCCTGGCGAGTTTGCACTTCAAAGTCCGGGCCGTCCTGCATCAGCACAAAGTCGCCCGAGGCCTGGAAGTCGTAATACAACCCGCTGAAGGTGGTCACATGAGTGTCGCCGACGCTGGTTGCATCCGCGCACGACGCTATCGCGCCAGCAGGTGCGGGGAAGCTCTCCCAGAACAAGAGCGCCGGCATGGTCCCTGTCACTGGAGCAGGAGGGGTGTTGCCCAGGGTCAGGTTGTTCGATTCGCCGGTGAAGCTTCGCAAGTCACAGCTGGGCCCGGTCGTTACTCCGCTGTCCACGCCGGTGCGCACATTAATCGTCGTTCCGCTGCTGAAGACGGCCTGACTTGCGCTGCCATCGCCAAAGACATTGAACTCGACTTCCTGCCACTGGGTGCCCAGATCCGTGAAGCGATTGTCCCCAGGCGCTGAGAAGAGCGTGAGGCTGCCATCCTTCACCACCAGGGAGTCATCCGCGGCGTGTACACCGGCTGCGGAGCCTGTAACAATCATCCCCTGCAGCGAAGTGATCGGTTCAGACGTCGCCGGACCAGCGCTCACGGCGTTGATCCAACAGTAAACATTGCCCGTGGACTTGAACTGAAAGGTATTCCATGCCGGCAGCCCTGGTGGTGACGCCGGGCAGCTTGTTCCTGCTGGACCGTAGTTTTCCAGCCAGTACTGGATGAACGCGCTTCCGGCGCCTTCGTAGACGAACTGCTCCCACCCCTGGCAAGCCGGCGTGGTGGAAGCCGGAGAGCCGCTGCACGCCATGGTCGAGAAGGTCTTACTGTTCAGTTGCAGGGAGTAGGCATTATCAACGGCGCCGGGAAGGCTGCACGTCGGATTCACGGGGCAGACTATCTGTCCGGCGGCGTTAATCGGACAGGGTACGGAGCACTCGCTCAAAGTACTGGGGGTAACACTGTCGAACTTACCCTCAGCCTCGGTGATGTGGCCTGTCACCACGGCAGAAAAATCCGGGCCATTTCCTACTGTTTCAGGTCGAATTCCATGCCTCGGCGGATAGGGTTTGTTGGGCGGCGTCTTGCAGGCTACTTCGTGCCACTCGGTGTCCGGATAGGTCACTGAGTAGCAAGCCTTCTTCGGCCGCGGCGCCTTCAGAAGCGTCTTGCGCCACCTCTCCAGCTCCTCCGCGGCTGGCCTCCGCTTGTTGTTCAGTTGCGCCATCTCCGCGGCAGGACTGATCTGCGTCTTCTCTTCAGCCGGCTTGACCGGTGTCTGGCCCGCCGCTGACCAAGCTACGCCCAGCGCCAGCGCCATGAACATCGCGCAGGACTTCATGCCTGCGCTCGCGAAACGGCCCATCCAGCTCCGTCCCATACGATTGCCACTGCCTTGCGTCCGCTTCGAGGATGCGTTCAGCACCCCCTCGAGCGGCACACAGGCACACGTGTAATGCTTCCAGAGTTGCTTTGACATAAGACCTCTTTTCGATGGCATGATAACCTGCTGTGATTACGCTTCAGGGAAGAGACAGCGCGCCATGCTCCCTGCATAGTGCATCTCGCGCAGCTTGCGTTTCAACTACTAATTTGCGGATTTGCAGAAATGAACCGGCATGGCCCGTGCTGAACTCCATCACGGAGCGCGATACGGACAGGACGCAAGGCGCCAGGGTCTTTCGGTTCCTCAGCTCAAAAACACGGCTATGGCGCTGACTACGGCTGCTGCTCGTCGTCGCGCAATTCGGGGAAGATGGGCAGGGCCAGGACTTCGCGGGCGGCGCGCTCGGGCTTCGGGGAAGCTGCCTTCTTTAGAGCCGAGACGGTTAGGTTCGTGGATTACCACCCTTGCGCCAGAAAAAATCGCAAGGATGGGGCACGGATCTGGTTTTGAGTGCGCCGAAAACGGCCCGGAAAACAAAATCGAGGAAAAACAGGGTTGAAAAGGTGAGCGAAGCCTTATATTGTTGAGCCATTGCGGGAATGGGCGGCTCCGGGGCTTCCGGCGCCGCTTCCGCTGATTTGTACTCGTACGCTGAACAGTTGCGTACACCCCCCACGTAGAAGGCAGGAGATCGGCACATGGAGAACAAGCCGGCACAAAACATTCAGGACACGTTCCTGAACACGGTCCGCAAGGACAAAACCCCCATTACGGTTTATCTGGTGAGCGGCGTCAAGCTGACGGGAAAGATCCGCTCCTTCGACAAGTATTCCGTGCTTCTGGAGAACAACAGCCAGGAGCAGTTGATCTTCAAGCACGCCATCTCGACCGTGGTGAGCAACCGTGGCGTGATGCACAGCGAGTTCCGCCCGGGGACGAGCGCTCCCGGTCCGATACCGGTGGCCTCGCCGACCTCGATAGGGGAGCCGCGATAGCAGGCCCGATGCGCTCCCGGTTGGCCGGCGAGGCAAGCCGGACCGGCGGCTCCGGAGGAGCTGCGGAGCGAGCGGTCCTGGTGGGAGTGGACATAGGAGTCCGCTCTCGCGGCAACCGCGCAGCTCAGACGGGCGCGCGGCAGGCAATAGTGTGCGCGGAGCCGGACGGCGCTAATTTTGCAGATGCGCCGGAGTCCGCTGATCTTCCCCTTGTAGAGGTTTCGCCGGGCAGAGCAGCTCCGGCGCGTTCCTCCACGGAGCTGGACGCGGAAGAATCCCTCACCGAGTTTCGCGAACTGGTGGCGAGCGCCGGCGGCGTGGTTGTGGCCGAGATTATGCAGCGCCGCGCACGCCCTGATCCGGCCACGTTGATCGGCTCCGGCAAGGTCGAGGAGATTCGTGGCGTTGCCGCCTCCACCGAGGCGGATCTGGTGCTCTTCGACCACGACCTTTCGCCGACACAACTGCGCAATCTGGAGGCCGCGCTGCCCTGCCGCGTGCTGGACCGCACGCAGTTGATTCTGGACATTTTTGCCCGCCACGCCCGCACCAGCGAGGGGCAGTTGCAGGTAGAGCTGGCGCAGTTGGACTACCTGCTGCCGCGCCTCAGCGGCAAAGGCAAACTGATGTCGCAGTTGGGCGGCGGCATCGGCACGCGCGGACCGGGCGAAACCAAGCTGGAGACCGATCGCCGCCAGATTCAGCGTCGCATCGACCACTTGAAGCTCGAACTGGAGTCGGTGCGCCGGGTGCGCAAGCAGCAGCGNNACCAACGCCGGCAAGAGCACGCTCTTCAACCAGCTCACCGGCGCGCAGGTCTTGCAGTCGCCGAAGATGTTCGCGACGCTCGACCCGAAGCTGCGGGCCATCGAACTTCCCAGCCGCCGCAAGGTGCTGCTTTCGGACACGGTCGGCTTCATTCGCAACCTGCCGCACACGCTGGTGACCAGCTTCCGCGCCACGCTGGAAGAGGTGGAGCAGGCCGAGGTGCTGCTGCACATCCGCGACGCGAACTCGACGTACGGCGAGGAACAGAAGATGCAGGTCGAGCGGGTTCTGGGAGAACTGGATTGCCTCGCCAAGCCGCGCATCGAGGTGCTGAACAAGATCGACCTGCTCGACGAGCACGAGCGCGCGGGCCTGCTGGAGCGGAGCGCGGCGGGGGCTGAGGTGGCTGTTTCGGCGCGCACCGGCGAGGGGATGGAGGCGCTGCTGGCAGCAATCGATCACGCGCTGCACTCCGACCCGCAGCTCACCGCCGAACTGCGCGTTCCGCAGCAGGAGGGCGCGGTGCTGGCGGCAATCGAGGCGGGCATGATTGTGCATAGCCGCGAGTACGAGGGGAATCTGGTGCGGCTGACGGTGAGCGGTCCGGCCTCGCTGATCGGGCGGCTGCGGCGGTACCGGCTGCGGGACGAGAGCGCAAGGGAGACTCCATGAAACCCACACCCGCCATCACCACGCTCGCCACTCGCGAGGTCTATCGCAACCACTGGATGATGCTGCGCGAGGATGAGATTCTGCGCTCGAACGGCGAGCGAGGCCTCTACGGCGTGGTGGAGAAGGAGGACGCGGCGATCATCCTGCCCATCGACCAGGGGCGCGTCTGGCTGGTGGAGCAGTTCCGCTACACCATCGGCGAGCGGGCGCTGGAGCTGCCCCAGGGCGGCTGGGAGATGGAAGTCGAAGATCCCGAAGAGCTGGCGCGCGGCGAACTTAAAGAGGAGACCGGCCTGGTGGCCGCACGAATGACCTGCCTGGGATGGCT